>NZ_JCANTR010000001.1:0-417439 GCF_059568575.1 Flavisolibacter ginsengiterrae DSM 18136 | reverse complement strand
ATTACCAAGCTTTGTTTTAAGTGTTTTTGAGCTGGTTCCATTGCGGCTATTGGGGTACTCACAGGCATCAGGAGCATGCTTTTCATAGCCTACATGATTGTCCATTTCTGCCTGAAGCATCTCCTGGATAGCTTCTTTAAAGACCTGTTGCAATAAATCGCTGATGCCACCAGCACTGGATTGTTGCTTTATCTGCTCTTTGAGCAAAAGCTTTAATTGTTCGCTGACTTCCATAACAATAACTGTGTTTTAAAGTTAACCAATATCGTCCGGCAACAGCAGCAGAGGTAATCCTCATCTTCCAACTGCTGTGCCTCCCTATCCCTTTACACAGTTATCTAAACACTACCCTATGAAGTCAAGTAAGTAAAGCGGAACTATAGAATGTGGATTATGTAGATTGTCTCTATAGTTAACAATAAAATGGTCTTAGGTTAAATGGGTATTATTAAACCGGACAATTCGGGAATTAAACTTTTACCTCCTTCTGCTTATTCATAGGTTTGAAATAGTAGACCTTAGATATAAATATTTTATGTAACGTTAACAGTTACAGCATTAAAACAGCATTGCTTAATAGCTATTAGAAAAGCTTAGCCAATTTATTCTTCTTATTTGCGTTATATAAAATTCAAAGTGAGCTTTTGATGTTTTGCACAATCTTATCGATAGTGGCAATTATCATGTTTTTAGCTTCATTTCTTTCGTAACTTTAAAAGAACGAAAAAGGCCATAGTAAAAGCAGGGCATTACATTTCCAGATTGGAATTTTCCCGCTGGCAGGTACAAGGATACCCAAGATCCGGTCCTTTATAAACCACACCAACTAACTGCAGGCATACTCCCTGAAAACGGATCATGTTTTAAGCCAGGCATTTCTACAATTTCGAATTCTTGATATAAAAAGATACGTTATGACATCATCAATTAAATGGATCGCACTAGGTCTTATGTTTGCGGTTATTTCTGTATGGTTATACACGGTCATTGATAGTAACTGGTCACAGGAGAATCACGCCAGCATCTGGTTGACGATTTGCTTTTTCCTTTCTGCCGTTGCTACTATTTTATGCGCCTTCAGTGCCATAGAAAATAATGATGCGCTATCCAGGAAATGAGCAGGCAGGTCATCAGGCAGTTTGCGGGTTGAATTGGTAATCGCAAGTAATGATGAATTGTTTTTTGGCTTTCAATGTAACTGTTAAGCCTCTGTGTAATATATTATTGCCTCTATAAGCCATTTAGTAACCACTTGTTCATAAGTGGTTTTTTAATGCGATGCCAGGTAATTATAATCTTTCAGCAATACTTCGAGGAAATCAAAAGGGGACAGGGGTGTTTCAATTTTCAGATGTGTCCTGATCTTGTTACTGGCCATTTCCGCAAGGTTGTAATCATGCCGTTTTTTGGCTGAATCCAGTATACCCTTCAATGCATTGATATCCCTGTCGCTAAGCTGCATGACCTGGGGGAAGGAGGGTATATAGGTATTTTCAACTTCAAGGAAAACGGTGTCTGAAATAGATCCTTTTTTGGTAACACTGATCACGAGTGTATGGGCCAGCAGGTCGCCCAATCTCTGGCCTTTGGCTGAATTGACCAACACGATATCAATGAACAAAAGCACCATCGGGATACCTATCTTCCAGAGGTAATCAAAATCGCCGGCCTTCGCCGCTACAGGTGCGAACAGCATTACCACGACAACCATGTAATCTGATGTACGTATGAGCCAGCGGATAACATATTGCCCGATGGCAGGTTGTCCTCCGTTTTCATTGACCACCTTCAGGCGCATGATCCTTTTTCCAATGCTCTGACCATTCATGGTGATCTCGCAAACAAGATGGTAAGTAAGGTAGGGCATGATCAATAACATGATCAGCGCCCAAAGCGTATTATCGGAGCCCTTCCCTGCAAACGAAAGCAGGAACCGTGCAGCTACTACCAGGTACATTACCAGCACTATGGAATCAAGCAACCATGCCAGCAGCCGTTTGTAAAAAGGCGCAGCCTCAAACTCAAGGTCAATATTAAAATTGGTTGATACCCGGATGGTTGACATGCGAATCGTTTCTATTATTAAAATTTAAAAGCCAGGACCCAAGGTCTTATTCACTTAGTGGTTAATCCTTGTTAATCCCTCACGTTGAGTGGAAGGCCTTTACCAGAACATACAAATAACATTGCAAGTATATAACCAGTCCCTTTTTCAATTCTCAGGATGCCTGTTATTGTTATCAATTTAAAACTCCGTGAACCTCCGTGTCTTTCTATCCCTGTGGTTTCACTTTTATAAAGTTTAAACTTTCTTTTTCTGAACTAACTATCGTAAAAATAGTATTTTACGACATTAATTTACCCTTTTGCGTGAAGGCCTGTTCATAAAGAAAAATAAAGACCGCTGGGAAAAAGTTCAGCAGGAAGCGGCCCAGGGCGCCGATGAAATGGCCACTGATTTTGTGAAGCTGGTAGATGACCTGGCCTATGCCAAGACTTTTTACCCCACAAGCCGGGTCACCCGCTATATCAATTCCCTGGCTGCCCGCATTTACCTGAAGATCTACCGCAACCGCAGGGAAGAGTCGAACAGGCTGCTGAAATTCTGGAGGTATGATGTTCCACTTACCGTGAAAAAGCACCATACCATCATTCTTATTGCCTTTGTCATTTTTGCGCTTTTCTTTTCTGTGGGCTTTTTTTCCGCCTCACATGAACCTGGTTTTGTCAGGGAGGTCCTGGGTGACAATTATGTGAACATGACAGAGGATAATATTGAAAAAGGCAACCCGTTCGGAGTGTACCAGGATCCCAATTCTTTTATCATGTTCATGCGCATCATGGTGAACAATATCCTTGTTTCCTTCATTTATTTTTTCAGGGGTATTGTGCTGGGTATTCCCAGCCTGGTTTCCCTGGGTAAGGAATCGATCCGCCTGGGGGCGTTTGAGCATATGTTCTATGTGAAGGGCCTGGCAGGTAAGGCTGTTACTACGGTGCTGATACATGGCATGCTGGAACTTACAGCCATAATCATTGCCTGTGCCGCGGGCGTGGTGATGGGCACCAGTTTTTTATTCCCCGGCACCAGGCGCCGCATAGATGCTTTCAGGGAGGGCACGAAGGATGGTATCAAGATGATCATTGGACTGGTGCCTGTGTTTGTAATTGCTGCATTATTCGAAGGCTTTGTTACAAGGTATTATAAAATGCCACTGCCTTTGAACCTGGCGCTCTTGTTTTCTTCCGTGGTCTTTATAATCTGGTATTTTATTATCTACCCTGCACGTTTATCTGCCAGTGCACAAGAACCGAAGGAGGTGCATGCATAAAAGTTTTATTAAAAAATATTATCTCCGGATAGCGGTAGTTTCACTTGCCTGCATGATTCACATGGCTGCGTGGTCACAGGACAGTTCAGGATACCTGGATAGCCTGATCACATCACCAGGCGTTGAGGATACGGTCATAACACAGGTGACCAGTGAAGAAGGAAATACGGAACTGTTTGATACAATAAAAGAACCATTGGTGGTGGTGGTCAGGAAAATCCCTGATACAGTTGTGTCTCAATTAAAGAAGGATGAAAATTACTGGTATGTGAATACGGCACCAGAGCGGGAAAAAATAAGGGCACCAGGTAAAAACACAAAATGGTACCAGCGCGCATGGTTCACCCAATTACTCTGGTTCCTTGTGCTGGGAAGCTTTTTAGCGATCATGATATGGTTCCTGGCATCCAGTAATATATCGCTGTTTCGGAAAAAGAGCGTGGCCATCAAGGATATAGAAGAATTGGATCCCGGTGAAAATATCTTCACGCTTGATTATGGCAAGGAACTGCATAAAGCATTGGCAGCAAATGATTTTCGCCTGGCCATCAGGTTGTGGTATTTGAGTACATTGCGCGACCTGGCAGAAAAGGAATTCATTACCTACAAGACAGGTAAAACAAATAGTGATTATGTGGCCCAGTTATACAACACGCCATTATATAAAAAATTCTCTACCCTTACCAGGGTTTTTGAATATACCTGGTATGGTGAACTGGCTTTAAACCATGAGCGCTATGCTCTTTTGCAAAAAGATTTTGAAAGTTTTAAAGAGCAGCTGGCCCAATGAGAAAGTACACCTTCCATATTATTGCTGGCCTGGTAGCCATTGCATTTCTTCTCATCCTGATCTTTTCAGCCAGGAGTAAGAAAATGGATGAAAGGGTCACTTTAAAACAATCGGATAAGATACCCTATGGTACTGCTGCTGCCAAAGAATTGTTGCCAGCTATTTTCCCCAATGCCTCCATCTATTACAATAAGTTATACCCTGCTTATTGGGATTCTCTTGACATGGAACAGGGGAACCAGGCTGTGATCATGATAGCCGATCAATTCAACGCTGATGAAGATGAGATCAGCAGGCTTATATCCTTTGTGAAAAAAGGTAATTATGTTTTCATAGTAGCCAAGTCATTTTCCTACGAAGCCGTACAGGCTTTTCATATCTCCTATAATGAGAACACAATAGACCAGTTGATGAATCGTGAAAATGACAGTCTTCGTGTGCGTCTGGAAAAGCCCGTATTTGCTTCTGACAGGTTCTACCTCTATCCGGGCAGGAAATATGAGAGCTCAATATATTCGCTGGATACATTGCGATCAAGGGTATTGGGAAGGGGAGAAAATGGAAGACCCAATTTTATTCAAATGCAGTCGGAGAGAGGAAAAATTTTTATTCATGTAGCCCCATTGGCCTTCAGCAATTATTTCCTGCTTCATAAAGATAACATTGGCTATTACCAGTCTGCACTTTCTGTAATTCCATCTTCGGTCAATAAAGTTTTATGGAATGAATATTACCTGGTGAAGCCTAAAGGAACTAAGGATAAAGAACCTAACTGGCTGGGCGTATTGATGAAATATCCTGCCTTTAAATGGGCATTGCTCACGGGGATAGTTACGCTGCTGATCTTTGTGCTGCTAGGCATGCGCCGCATGCAAAGGATGATTCCTGCTTCAGTGAGGCCTCATAATGATTCACTGGATTTTATTAAAACAATGGGGCGCCTTTATTTTGACAAAAGGGACCATAAGAACCTGGCAAAAAAAATGGCCAGCTATTTTCTTGATCATGTTCGTTCTAATTATAAATTATCAACCTATACTTTAGATGAAGAATTTGCCCGGAACCTGCACTATAAAACAGGATACCCCGAGCAGGAAATTGCACAACTGGTGGGATTTATCAATGACCTTGATGGGTTGCCCGCATTATCGGACAGCCAGTTGAGTCATTTTCATAAACAACTGGAATTATTTTATCAAAATACCTGAAATGGAAGAACCGATTTTTGAAATACGCACCGACCTTTCTGAATTGAACGATGCTGTTAACGCTGTGCGACAACAGATCAAAAAGATCATCGTGGGCCAGGATGATATGGTGCGCCTGATCATCACCGCCCTGCTGGCAGATGGCCACGTCCTGATAGAAGGTGTGCCTGGAGTAGCAAAGACATTGACTGCCAAACTGGTGGCCAAATGCCTGGCTGTTCAATTTTCACGTATACAATTCACCCCTGACCTGATGCCTTCTGATGTTTTGGGAACACCTGTATTCAACCCAACCAATGGAACATTTGAATTTAAAAAAGGTCCCTTGTTCAGTAATATCGTCCTGATTGACGAGATCAACCGCGCTCCCGCAAAAACACAGGCAGCCTTGTTTGAAGTGATGGAAGAAAAGCAGATCACGGTTGATGGAAGAACCTATTCCATGGCAGTGCCATTTATGGTGCTGGCTACACAGAATCCCATTGAACAGGAAGGCACATATCGTTTGCCGGAGGCGCAACTTGACCGGTTTTTGTTCAAGGTGTTGGTTCCCTATCCCAGTGAATCAGAGGAAATGGAAATACTCACACAGTTTCACCAGATGGGAAATACCAATGTATTGTCAACGATTGAGCCTGTGTTGAAAGCAGAGCAACTGGTATCGCTACGGAAACAGGTGAAGAATATTGTTATTGAAGAAAAGTTGTTGCAGTTTATTGCCAAACTGGTTCACCAGACCAGGAACCATAAATCCATTTACCTGGGCGGCTCGCCCCGTGCTTCGCTTGCGATTATGAATGCATCAAAGGCCTATGCTGCCATAAACGGGCGTGATTTCGTAACTCCTGAAGATATACTGGAAGTAGTACCTCCTGTGTTGCGTCACCGGATCATTTTGTCCCCTGACAAGGAAATGGAAGGCGTATCGGAAGATGCAGTGATACGCCAGATCATTCAAACCATGGAGATTCCCAGGTAATGCTGCAAAGAATTTTCACCATATGGGATTCGACGTCTTTTTACCTCAGTAAACTGGTGTATTACTGTGGTTTTGGCATTGCTGTTGTTTTTGCTTTAAGTTATTTCGCACCTCCATTCTTCAATATCGCCTTATTGCTATTAATATGCCTTTTGCTAAGCATTGGTATTGACGCCTTCATTCTGTACCGTAAAAAGGAAGGAATGGAGGCCGAACGACTTATAGGAGAACGAATGAGCAATGGGGATGAAAACAAAGTGGTGATCGAATTAAACAACCAGTATGAGTTTAAGGCGCAGTGCCTGCTGATTGATGAATTGCCCTTCCAGTTCCAGGAACGCAAATGGAAAAGAAAGGTGGAAATAGAGCGTGGGACAATAGCTCGTATGGAGTATATTTTGAAACCCAATGAGCGGGGTGAATACCATTTCGGCAATATCAATGTTTACGTGAAAGGGCCACTGCAACTGGTACGCAGGCGTTTTATTTTTCACAATGAAGCAACCGTAAAAGTGTATCCTTCCTACATACAGATGCGCCGTTATGGATTGATGGCTGTGGCACATCACCTACAGCAGACAGGTGTGAAGCGGATGAGGAAGCTGGGACACAGTATGGAGTTTGAGCAGATCAAGGAATATGTGCGAGGGGATGATTACCGTACCATCAACTGGAAGGCTACGGCACGCAAAGGTGACCTCATGGTGAATAATTTCACCGATGAAAGGAGCCAGCAGATCTACTGTATCATCAATAAAGGAAGGGTTATGAAGATGCCCTTTGAGGGCATGACCTTACTGGATTATGCTATTAACGCATCCCTGGTCATTTCCAATGTGGCGTTGCACAAGCAGGACAAGGCAGGGCTGATCACTTTTTCCCAAACGCTGGATGCCTTTCTCCAGGCAGATAAAAAACCTACACAGATCAATCATATTCTTGAAGTTTTGTACAGGCAGGAGACCAATTTCCTGGAGCCGGATTTTGAACAATTGTTTTCCATTGTCCGCAACCGTATCAACCACAGGAGCCTGCTCATTCTCTTCACCAATTTTGAATCTATCGAAAGCCTGCAAAGAGAGCTTCCCTTCTTAAAATTGCTGGCGCATTACCATTTGTTGATGGTGGTATTCTTTGAGAATACTGAACTGAAGGTACTGACTGAGCAAAAGGCTACTACTATCGAAGACATTTACATAAAGACTATTGCTGATAAATACCGTCATGAAAAAAAGCTCATTGCCAAGGAACTGCAAGCTCATGGTATCATTGCCGTATTAAGCACGCCCCAGATGCTCTCTATCAATACTATGAACAAGTATTTAGAGTTGAAGAACCGCCAAAGCATATAGGGTAAATTGCCATAGGCCATTTGTTTATGGTTTATGGTTTTTGTTCCTGGTTCGTTAGGTTGGAGGGAACTGTGAATTGCAGTCATTAATAAGTTGAATGGAAAAACTTGGGTACATGTGAGTATATGATTTTTAGAGAGATCTAATAGTATATTAAAGGTTCCTTTTCTTCAAGGTTGTAGTTAGCACAATGAAAAATAACTTAATTGAGTTTTTACCTGGTTAAGGTTCGGTTATGCTTCTCCCTTCCTTATTAACTTTTCAACCTGTTAACCTGTCAACTCACCCATTTTCCCTATAAATATTTAACCTCTCACCATTTATTCCTTCCCCTCCCTACATTTGCCGGCCATGCAAGCAATTCCAAATGTTTACGAAGAGGGGAGGGTGCTCCTGATCAATAAGCCATTACGTTGGACCTCCTTTGATGCGGTGCGTAAGGTGCGCAACCTGACCCGGACAAAAAAAGTGGGTCATGCAGGTACACTGGATCCCCTGGCCACGGGTTTGCTGATCATCTGTACTGGGAAGTTTACCAAAAAGATCAATGAGTACATGGCGCAGGAAAAGGAATATACCGGTACCATTACACTGGGCGCCACTACACCCACCTATGACCTGGAAAGTGAACCACAGGACTTTAAGCCATTTGATTCAATTACCCATGAACAGATTCATGCTGCCACAGCGGCTTTTACAGGCCTGATCCAACAGGTGCCACCCATTCACTCCGCCATCAAGAAAGAAGGGGTAAGGGTATATGAACTGGCAAGGCAGGGCCTGAATGTAAAACTGGAAGCCCGGCCAGTGACCATTTCGGTTTTTGAGATCACGTCCATAGAAATGCCGGTTGTGCATTTCAGGGTGGTCTGCTCTACTGGTACCTATATCAGGAGCCTGGCCAATGATTTTGGAGCAAGCCTGGGTTGTGGTGGTTATTTGAGCAGTTTATGCAGGACAAGAATTGGAGCCTTTTCATTAAGTGAGGCACTGACCATGGAAGCATTTGAAAAACAAGTAAGGGATCAGAAGGGATAATCAATCCCCAACTGGAACTGCCCGTTCATCAATTGCCAGTTGTAGAACCATTTGTTTTGTTCTGCAGGATTGCTGGCATCAGGAGTTGGGTTCTTCACTTTATAAGCATATTCAAAGCGTAGCTTCAGGAAACCGAAATCTACACGTAATCCGGTTCCGGCACCAATGGCAATATCTTTCCATAGCTTATTCAACCTGAATTCTCCATCGGGAAAATCAGGATTCTTTCTCAGGAACCAAACGTTCCCTATATCAGTGAAAAACGCACCATTTAAAATAACACCGCTGATATTGGCCAGGTAGAACCTGTATTCTGCATTGGCCTCCAATCGCATATCTCCAAAGCGGTCTGGATTGTTGAAACGGGTAAAAGACTTGATAGAAGAACCAGGCCCTAACCTTCTAACGCCCCAGGCCCTCATGCTGTTGGGACCACCTACGAAATATTGCCTGAAAAAGGGGAGGAAGAGATTTAAAGAGTCTAAAGAAGATGTAGGTATTCCATAGCCCAGTCCACCAAATATGCGCCAGGCAAAAGCTGACCTTCTAATTCGATGCGTTTGCCTGAATTCTGCATCAAGTTTTACAAAACGGTATAAGTTAGTATCTAAAAATTTGGAGGGTATGAGGCTGGCTGCAAAGCCGGAGATCTCTCCACCAATTGTCAGCAGGTTGGTGACATTCTTGCTTCCACCCGCCCTGTTATAATTGGCCAGTGTGGAAAGCACCAATCCTTTGTTGAAAATATACCGGTACGATTTATTAGAGTCTATCAATTGTAACAGGCCGGACTGCCTGTTAAGGAAATAGTATTCAATATTGGGGAATCGGATCCCAAGTAATTTATTTTCCCAGGTCTTCTCATAACCCCAGGAGGTATTGATTGATTGAACTGTATAGTATTTAAATCGGTCAGTGTAAGAAAGGTTGATTCCAAGGATAGTTCTTACATTTTCATTGCTTCCTTTGAAAAGCGGGATCTCATGAGGTACTTTTCGTGGGAACTGGATCGTATTGCTTAAGGAATATTGTTGCGTTTGAATGGTCGTTTCATTGTTGCCTGACTTGGCATTTAATTCTATTCCATAACGCAAATTCGTTACCGCCAGGTTGGCCGCACGGGCGAAATTCCTGTTTTGCAGGCCCAGGTTGATACCCAGTCCTAACAAATTACCTGGCACAGGGAAAGTGGTCAGGTTGCGGCTACCTTCAAGGTTGGCGCTGAACTGGTATTTGCGTGCTGGTGTCAGCTTAATATCAAAGTCCACCGTATCCTGCCCGATGCGGGGATAGGGAGAAATAGTTACCAGTCTCCATGCCGTGAGGGCGTTGAATTTATTCTGCGTTTTAAGATAATTACTTTGTTTATACAATTCTCCATGCCGCAGGTAGATATAGTCTATTAGCTTCCGGTTTTTAAACAATGCGGGGTAGGAAACAAATTGATATTTTCCAATGTTTTCAATGGTGGGATAATAAAGGGCGGTATCTGCACTAAGATCAGGGAACACCCTGACGTTACCAATGAAATAACGGATAAAGCGGGCGGAATCAGGGCTGGTTCTTAAACGGAATTCCACATCGGCAGTGGGGTTAAGGCGGCGTTGCCTCAGTTTCTCCAGTTGTTGCGCCTGTTCTATCGGGTCTAGTGTGGGGCGAATCAATGCAAGTCCAACCGTATCCCAGAGTACCAGCATTTCATCACTGGTATAGCGCAAAAAACCATTGTCCCGGTAAATATCAGAAAGCCGGTTGATCTCCTGCGACAATACGGGCGTGGAAAAAGGATCACCTTTTTTAATAAATGTCTGCTTCAAGGACTCATCGGTTAGTTTTTGAAGCGTATCCCTGGCAGGGCTATGGATAATGCTTTGGTCTGAAGTATCAATGAGCAGGTTATAGGAAATGGAATCAAGCTTAAATAATTTGGCAGACACGACATTGAAATTGACCGTGGTGCGGTACTGGTTACCAATAGTATCAATTTGTGTATGGTAATTGATCGAATCCCTGTAATAACCAAGGGAGTTCAGAAAGCCCTTCATAAATACCAAAGACTTCATGGCATTACTGCTGTCGTAAATTGGTGGGTTTTTTAAAACCTGCGCTACCAGGAACTTTTTTACCCAACGCACACGCATGCTGTCATGTAATTGCTGTCCAAGACCTTCAGTCAATACTTTTTTTTCGGTGATGCTGAAGTTATCTTGCAGATTAATATTGGTCTTGTACACAAAAGGAGTATTGACAGGATAATCCTTGATAGTGCATGAAAAGAAAAAAACAGGTAATGCGGCTGCCAGGAAAAGGTAATATCGTATGAAAGGTTTTGCCGCGGAAACAAACATAAAGTAAAGCCAGTCTAATGCTTAGTAAAAAAGAAATCAAAGATATTCAAAGTTTGGGCCTAAAAAAACACAGGGAGGAAACCGGCCTGTTTATAGCAGAAGGTCCAAAACTGGTGATGGAGCTGGCCCAGGCACTACCGGTTGAACTGCAAATGATCTATGGTGTGAAAGAATGGACTGACGAATCAGGTCATTTATTCGATAAGCACAAACTTACGGAGATATCTGAAGTGGAATTGGAAAGAATGTCGCACCTGCAGACTGCACACAGGGTATTGGCCATATTCAGGCAGCTGCCAGTCAAGGAACCATTAGCAAAAGGGTTCACGCTGTACCTTGACACGATACAGGATCCGGGGAATTTTGGCACTATCATCCGGATAGCAGATTGGTTTGGAATCAGGGATGTGGTATGCAGTGCCGGTTGTGCAGATCTGTATAATCCAAAAGTGGTTCAATCTACCATGGCCAGCATTGCCCGGGTGAATGTCTATTATGATGAAGAAGGAGCGTGGATGGACAGACATTCAGGTATTCCTCTATTTGCCGCTGCGTTGGAGGGCAGATCGGTTTATAATTGCAAAAATGTATCGAAGGGAATATTATTGATAGGTAATGAATCAAAGGGTATCCGTAAGGAATGGCTATCAAAGGCTACTGAAAAAATTACCATACCCAGGATAGGAGCAGCAGAATCATTGAATGCTGCAGTAGCTACCGGGATCATTTTATCGCATATGATAAAGAACTAGAGAACTAAGATTTTTATGATTGAGGAGGAAGGGAATATCGAAAAGATGAACAAGGAATATCGAATGAAGAAGTGACTTAGATCGGAGACGCATTTAGAATACAGTCATACCATATGACCAGGAGAAAAATGCTCAATAAACAATTTTCAATATTCAATTTTCAAAGAAAAGAGAACTAAGATTTTAAGATTGATAAGGATTATTACGGAGAAGAAAGGCCACAAAGCGCAAAGGCCGTAAGGAGCACTAAGAGAAAGAGAATGTCGAACAATAGAACCAGGAATTTCGAAGGCTTCGGTTGTAGAGGTATTAATTTGATGCAATTTTTCTTTAGGATGAAGGAAAAAAATTGCTCAACAATCAATGTTCAATTTTCAAGTGAAGGAAAAGAGAACTAAAGTTCGTAAACTTTCTCTATTAATGCCCAATGTGAGTAAGAAGTGCTCTAATCCTCCTCATTAATCCATATAAATCCTTAAAATCTTAGTTCTCTAATTAAACCTTATAGCCTTGATCGGTTGTACGCTTCTTACAATGAAAGAAGGAATGAACAATACCATCATGGAGACAAAAAGAGTACCTGCACCTACAGCAACTACTTGCCACCATATGATCTTTACTGATGCTCGGTCCATATAATAGGCGTCTTCAGGAAGTCGGACAAAGCCTGTAGATTGTTGTAGCCAAAGCAGGGTTAATGCCAGCAAGGTGCCTCCAATGATGCCCATAAGGGTTATGATCACTGAATGATGGAGGAATATTTTTTGCACCATCCAGTTGGTAGCGCCCAGGGATTTTAATATGCCTATCATACGCAGCCGCTCCAGCACCAATATGATCAGGCAGGTGATCAGGTTGATTACTGCAATGACGATCATGATGGAAATGAGAACCGTACTGTTTGTATTGATTACCTGAAGCCAGTCGAATATATTAGGATAGATCTCCTTTACTGTTTTTGTTTCCCAGGTTTGAGGGATCTCATCGTTGTTATATATGGCATTACTCACCTGGTCCATCTGCCTGTAATCTTTCAAAAAGATCTCATAACCGCCTATCTGGTCGTCCGTCCATCCATTTAACCTGCGAATGAGTTTTATATCACCAATAGCAAATGTTTTATCATACTCTTCAATACTCGTTTTATAAATACCCACAATGGTCAGTTTATCAGGGCGCAAACTTCCATCAGGCCTGACAAAATAAATGAGTATGCGGTCATTCAGTTTCAGGTGCAATTGGCTGGCCGTGAAAGTTGAAACGACGATCTCCCTGGAATAGGTGCTGTCATTGAACTGTACCCAGCGGCCCTGTTTTAAAAATGATGCCAGGTGCTGGAAATTATACGTTGAATCCAGCCCTTTCAGCAGCACACCTTCCATTTCTGCATCTGTTTTTAAAATAGCATACTTTGTTGCAAACGGATGTACCGACTGCACATGGGGCATGGTCTTTACAATACGCAGCAGGCTATCATTGGCTTCAATGGGTTCTTCTTCTGCTATGCTTGCCTTCATGGGCTGACGATATCCAATGCGAACATGTCCCCAAAAACTGAATACTTTTTGACTGACGGTATCCTGGAATCCATTAACAAAAGAGAGGGTTACGATCATTACCGCCACACTTATCACCGTTGCAGCTACAGAAAGCCTTATAATGAACCGGGAAAAGGATTTTTGCTGGTTAAAGGCTATGCGTTGGGCAATAAAGGAAGATACGTTCACAATGAAAAGTTATTAAAGAAAAGAGTTTGAGGCAGCTTTAATGACAAAGCATCCTTTCAGATGGCTTTATCGTCTTTATGCCTGTTGGCAGTTTCTATTTGAATAAATAGTCGTCACCCTGTTTTTCCGGGCCAAAAATAGAGCCTCGTTTTTGAAAAAGCTTATTTTTAAAATTAATGAAAAGAAGATCATTGTTGCTATTGCTGGTTTTTATCATTTCCGCCCGGTGCTCTATGGCGCAGGGAGGTAATGATTATGCATCACCGATAAGATCCGCCAAATTATACCGCCTTGGCGACCAGACATCTTTTCCTGTGATCGATATCAATGGCAATGATGCATTGCAACTGGTGTTTGATGACCTGGACAACCGGGTGAAAAATTATTACTACACTTTTCAATTGTGCAATGCTGACTGGTCTCCAAGCATATTACACCCTTTTGAATACATCAAGGGTTTCCAGAATGTGCGGATCACCACTTACCGCAATTCTTCGATAGCCATGACAAGGTATATTAACTACCAGGCACAGGTACCCGACAAAAATTGTTATCCATCAAAGGCGGGGAATTATTTATTGAAAGTGTTTCTGGATAGTGATACCTCCAAACTTGCTTTTACGAAAAGATTTGTGGTGGTGAACAACCAGGCCACTGTGGCCGCCCAGGTGCAGCAGCCCTATAATGCGCAATATTTTAAAAGCTTCCAGAAACTTTCAATAGCAGTAAAAACAGACCCCCGCATCCAGTTATTTAGCCCTTCTGATCTGAAGGTGGTGGTGCTTCAGAATAATAACTGGAAGACATCCATCTATATGGACCGGCCAACTATTACCAGGGGCAATTACTATGAATACAGTGATGAAAGTATTACCGCCATGCCATCATCCAGGGAGTTCCGCTGGCTGGATCTCAGGAGCCTTCGCTTGTTGAGTGACAGGGTGCAGCGCATGGACGTGATCAATGACTCTTCACACATCTATGTAAAACCAGATCCATCCCGCACAGGAATGCCCTATATATATTACAGGGACCTGAATGGCAGTTACACCATTGAAACAATGGAAAGCATCAATCCATTCTGGCAGGGAGATTATGCCTTTGTTCATTTTAGTTATTTCCCTCCGGCCAACAGGCCCTATGAAGGCAGGGATGTGTACCTGTTTGGTGAATTGACCAATTATGGTGCTGATGCTTCGGCAAAAATGGATTACAACAAGGATAAGGGAGCTTATGAAAGGACATTATTCCTGAAGCAGGGATATTATAATTATGCTTATATGACCAAACCTTTTAATGGCCAGGGCTATCCCGATTTCAGCCAGACAGAGGGCGATTACTGGGGCACTGAAAATGCCTATACCGTATTGGTCTATTACCGTCCTTTTGGTGCCAGGGCCGATGAACTGATAGGATATACTACGCTCAATTCAACTTTCCAGAGACAGGGGTTTTAGAGATGTAATATGTAAGATGTAATATTTAATTTTTATGATGCCTCCTGTAGACAGGTAATGATTTTAGCTGGTGTTTGGATTGAGAAAATCCGGCAGCCGGTTAAAAAAATCATTAAATAATAATGCTGGCATCTTAAATCATTTATATTTGCAGCGGCAGGTCTTATACGGCCAGCTCCTGCTGAACTCCCCCAGGACCGGAAGGTAGCAAGGGTAGGCGGTTGTAGCGGTGCGATGTAAGTAGCCTGCCATTTTTTTATTTAATATTGAATATTTAAGATTTAATATTTCGGCCAGTCTTTTCTTCTATCACCCTTCTTTCTTCACTGGCATTTTCTGATTATCATTAATTGTTCCAATAGAGCTAATATTTGATATTTTTGATCTCTTTCAAATTATTAATATGACCTCGCAGGAACTGCAAACCCGGTTGAAAACCTTCGCTTATCAGATGGTTCCCTTATGTGCACTATTTCCAAATAATAAAGTTTCAAGGATAATAGAAGACCAATTATTAAGATCGGCTTTTTCAGCTGCAGCCAATTACAGGGCAGCATGCAAGGCGCAGTCAGCGAAAGCTTTTAAATCAAAACTTAGTATTGCCTTTGAAGAAATAGATGAAGCGCTGTTTTGGCTGGAGGCGATTAATGATTTACAATTAATACCGCAAGAAAAAATAGCTTTGCTGGTAAAGGAAGCGGATGAATTGACCAGGATTCTTGCGGCAACCCGTATAAAACTGGAAAATAAAAAACGCACTCCTAATACCTGAGCTCTCAAATATTAAATATTACATCTTAAATATTAAATAAGCTATGAAGTTTTTCATTGATACAGCCAACCTCAACCAGATAAAGGAAGCAAACGAATTGGGAATTTTAGATGGGGTTACTACCAACCCTTCTCTGATGGCGAAGGAAGGCATCAGGGGCCAGGAAGCTATTAACCAGCACTACAAGACCATTTGCGAAATGGTGGATGGTGATATAAGTGCAGAAGTGATCGCCACTGATTTTAATGGCATCGTGGAAGAAGGCAAGAAACTGGCAGCTATTCACCCGAATATCGTGGTTAAAGTGCCTATGATCAAAGAGGGTGTTAAGGCTATTAAATGGTTTTCCGATAATGGTATACGCACCAACTGCACCCTGATATTTTCTGCTGGCCAGGCCATCCTTGCGGCTAAGGCGGGAGCTGCATACGTGTCGCCATTCATTGGCCGCATAGATGACAGTGGCTGGGATGGGATGATCCTCATTGAACAGATCGCTAATATTTTTGCAATCCAGGGATATAAAACAGAGATTCTCGCTGCTTCTATCAGGAGCTCCAACCATATTGTAAAAGCCGCTGAATTAGGTGCAGATGTGATTACATCACCACTGGAATCTATCCTGGGCTTGTTAAAACATCCATTGACCGATATTGGACTGGCTAAGTTTTTAGAAGATGCTAAGAAAATGTAAGTAGAGACGGAATTATTTTCCTTTCCTTTTTTGCTGCATTTCTTCAAGTATCTCATCTTTTGATTTCAGGGGCTCATTGAAGCCCCTTTTTCTTATATAGATGGTTGTTTGCCTGCAAACCTTAGGATCGTGTCTTAATATAGCTTTTATAGTTACGGTTTCTGCCTTATAGCTGCTATCAATAAACAGGTCATTGCCTTTAAAGAAGCCTGTATTGCTTTCCAGCCTAACCTGTGTCGAATCGAGTGGCATCCAGGTACCATCAGACATTTTTCCGTCTATATTGATATAGTTATAAAAACCTTTTTTCAGGCTGTCGGTATATAGGTTAAAATAAATGCTATCTACTTTTTGGGCATGGGAAGTAGCGTAGATAGTAAGGGAAAATATGATCAAAAATGTGCTTCTCATGCTTAAGGGATAAAGTAACAAAGTTCCATCAATAGACGCAAGGATCACAATAAGGGTTGGTGTCTTAACAGAAATTAAGGTCAATATGGTCTTAATACTTCGTTAAGGCGACATATTGAAATAACCTTCCTGGGCCCCCTCTCAAGTCATTTAAGCATTTTTAACATAAGGTTTCCCCGAATCTTTTTTTGCCCTGTAATAAATGCGACTTATTTTTGCGCCTCAGTGAAAAAAATATTTGTACATATCCATCATCATATTCTTGCCCTGGGGTGAGCCGTTGATGTATTGTACTACAAATAACTAAGGCTTACCGTGAGGTGAGCCTTTTTGTTTTAAAGCTTAGGAGAAGAAGGTACTACCAGTTCTCCGTAAAAATTGAAAGATGGTTTTAAAAATTGCAATTCAAAAATCAGGTCGTTTACACGACGATAGTATCCAGTTATTAAAAGATTGTGGTATAGCCGTAAAGAATGGTCACAACCAGTTGAAAACGGTTGCAGATAATTTTCCGCTGGAAGCTTATTTCTTACGGGACGATGATATACCTCAGTATGTAGAAGATAATGTAGCCCACATTGGAATTGTAGGAGAGAATGTGCTTTTTGAAAAAAACAAATCGGTAGATGTGGTAGAGCAACTTGGATTTGGGAAATGCAGGTTATCTATTGCCGTTCAAAAAAATGAGCAGTATGCCGATGCCTCATACCTGCAGGGAAAGAAAATTGCCACCAGTTATCCTGAGTTGACAAGGCAGTTTCTGAATGTCAATAATATACAGGCGGAGATACATGAGATCAGTGGTTCTGTTGAACTGGCCCCAAGTATAGGCCTGGCTGATGCAGTTTGCGACCTGGTGAGCAGCGGATCTACTTTATTCATGAATGGATTGAAAGAAGTTCAGACCATACTGAAAAGCCAGGCAGTGTTGGTAAGGTCAAAAGAACTGGGAAGTGGCCAACAGGCTTTGCTTGACCAGCTATTGTTTCGCATAAGAGCTGTAAAGAAAGCCAAGAACAATAAATATGTTTTGCTGAATGCACCTAATGATTCCCTGGAAAAGATCATTTCATTGCTGCCTGGAATGAAAAGTCCAACTGTACTGCCATTGGCGGAGAGTGGCTGGAGTTCCGTTCACAGTGTATTGAATGAAGATGAATTCTGGGAGAAGATAGAAGCTTTGAAAAATGCAGGAGCCCAGGGGATCCTGGTTGTACCCATTGAAAAAATGATCGTATAAATAAGAAACTATGCAGGTAATCAATAATCCCTTAAAAAGCAATTGGAAACAGGTGCTTGAACGGCCTTATGTTGATAATACAATCGTATTGAATACTGTGCGGGAAATTCTGAATAGTGTACAAAAGGGTGGAGATAAAACGCTTAAAGAGCTGGCCGAAAAATTTGAAGGTGCTGTTCTCTCCAGCCTGTCAGTGAATGAAGATGAATTGGCAGATGCTGAAAAGATGATCACTACTGAACTAAAATTGGCCATTCAGCAGGCAAGGGAAAACATTAGCAGGTTTCATCAGTCGCAGGTGAAAGAGGAAGGCAGGATCGAGACCATGCTCGGGGTGGAATGCTGGAGGAAGTCGGTAGGCATTGAAAAGGTTGGGTTATATATTCCAGGGGGAACTGCGCCTTTGTTTTCTACTGTTCTGATGTTGGCCATACCAGCCATAATTGCAGGCTGTAAAGAGATCATTCTATGTACACCTGGTAATCAGAAGGGAGAAGTCCACCCCGCCATTTTATATACCGCAAAACTGGTTGGCATAAAAAAGATATTCAAGGTTGGGGGCGCACAGGCAATAGCAGCTATGGCCTATGGAACGGAGAGTATTCCTGCGGTGTATAAAATTTTCGGCCCGGGTAATCAATATGTGACAACTGCCAAACAACTGGTACAAATGCAGGGCATTGCCATTGATATGCCTGCAGGTCCCAGTGAGGTTTGCGTTTGGGCGGATGAAACTGCAAATGCTTCCTTTGTTGCAGCTGACCTTTTATCGCAGGCAGAGCATGGGCCCGATAGCCAGGTGCTGCTGGTAAGCACTGAGGCATCTGTTGTTGAAAAGGTAATAGAAGAAGTAAACAGGCAGGTGAAGTTGTTGCCACGCAAGGACACAGCATTAAAAGCACTGGAAAACAGTAAAGCAGTCATAGTAGAAAGTATTGATACTGCAATTGAAATGATCAACAGCTATGCCCCCGAGCATTTAATCCTGAGTTGCAATAACGCTGATCAGGTAGCAGAAAAGGTCACTAATGCCGGGTCTGTGTTCATAGGTCATTACTCACCTGAAAGTGTGGGTGATTATGCCAGCGGTACCAATCATACCCTGCCTACCAATGGCTTTGCCAGGGCGTATAGTGGAGTCAGTGTTGACAGTTTTGTGAAAAAGATCAGTTTCCAGAAATTAACCAGGGAAGGTCTGGAAACTATTTCAAAGACCGTGGTGCAAATGGCTGAAGCAGAAGGATTGGAAGCGCATGCACAGGCAGTTCGGGTAAGAATGCAACAGAATTAAATGGTAAGAAGCTGCAGCAATCAATATATGACCAATATTAAAGCCCAATAACGACAATGAACTTTGATTTGAATAAACTGGTTAGGCAAAATATCAGGGATCTGAAACCATATTCATCGGCTCGCAGCGAGTATAGTGGCACAGCCAATGTGTTCCTGGATGCCAATGAGAATAGTTATGGTTCGCCATTAACTAAATGGTACAACCGCTATCCCGATCCATTGCAATGGGAATTGAAAAAGAAAATTGCTGCCATTAAAAATGTGCCGGCAGAAAATATGCTCCTGGGTAATGGCAGTGATGAATGCATTGACCTGTTGATACGTGCATTCTGTGAGCCTCAAAAGGATAACCTCATCATTTGTCCACCTACCTATGGCATGTACGAAGTTTACGGCAACATCAACAATGTGGAGGTGAGGGAAGTGCCGTTATTACCCGGCTTTCAGTTAAACCTGGAGGCCATTGAAGCAGC
Source organism: Flavisolibacter ginsengiterrae DSM 18136 (assembly GCF_059568575.1). NCBI lineage: Bacteria > Pseudomonadati > Bacteroidota > Chitinophagia > Chitinophagales > Chitinophagaceae > Flavisolibacter > Flavisolibacter ginsengiterrae. The sequence goes on along the minus strand of NZ_JCANTR010000001.1, from coordinate 397,573 downwards.
GATCGATGAAAACACTAAGTTGATCTTTATATGTTCTCCCAATAACCCTACCGGCAATAGTATGGAAAGGGAGGATATTGAAATAGTCCTGAATAATTTTGAAGGAATAGTTGTACTTGATGAAGCCTATATCAATTTCAGCAGGCATCGGTCCTTTGTTGCCGAATTAAATGAATATCCCAATCTTGTGGTCATGCAAACTTTTTCAAAGGCTTGGGGACTGGCAGCCCTTCGTTTGGGAATCAATTTCGCATCCGGTGAAATCATTAGTATCCTAAATAAGATTAAACCTCCATACAACATCAACCAGGCCACCCAGGAACTGGCTTTAAAGGCACTGGATCACCTGGAGGATGTAAACGCCATGATCAGGGAAACTGTGAAGGAAAGGGAGGAACTGGTAAAAGAACTGGTGCAGATACCCATGGTACAGAAAGTGTACCCATCTGATGCCAATTTTGTTTTGGCAAAAATGGACCATGCCACCCAGGTATACGATTATTTAAAAGAGAAAGGTATTATTGTGCGCAACAGGAGCAATGTGATCCTGTGTGAAGATTGCTTACGTATCACAGTTGGTACGCCTGAACAGGACAAGCAGTTACTGAAAACATTAAAGGAATATAAAACTAATTAAGATGGCAAGCGGACATACAGCAGGCAGGGGAAAACGGGTATTATTTGTTGACCGTGACGGAACAATGATCCAGGAAGTTCCACCATTTTACCAGATAGATTCATTTGATAAAGTATCCTTCTATCCCTATGTATTTAAATACCTGGGAAAGATAGCAGAGGAACTGGATTATGAACTGGTGCTTGTTTCTAACCAGGACGGACTGGGTACAGATAAATTCCCCGAGGAACAATTCTGGCCACCGCATAACCTTGTCATGAGTTCATTGGCCAATGAAGGTATCATCTTTTCTGAAGAATTGATTGACCGCAGCATGCCTGCAGAAAATTTACCCACCCGCAAACCTGGTATAGGCATGTTTACCAAATACCTGGATAATCCTGAATATGATATCGCTCATTCATTTGTTATTGGTGACCGCATCACCGATGTACAGCTGGCCAAGAATCTTCAATGCAAAGCCATCTGGATAAGAAATAATCCCGACCTGGGTGGTGCTGAAGTAAAAGATAGCATGGATGAATTAGAGAAAGTGGTGGCTTTGTCTACGAAAGACTGGAAGGATATCTATGAATTTTTAAAGCTGGGCAGAAGGGTATTCCATCATCACCGCAAAACTGCTGAAACATCCGTTGAGATTGAGCTGAATCTTGATGGATCTGGCAGGTCAAATATCCATACCGGATTAGGTTTTTTTGATCATATGCTTGACCAGATCGCCCGTCATGGCATGCTTGACCTTGACATACAGGTGAAGGGTGATCTGGAGATAGATGAACACCACACAATGGAAGATACAGGCATAGCTCTTGGTGAAGCTTTTATCAAAGCGCTTGGGGATAAAAGAGGCATTGAAAGATATGGGTTTGCTTTACCAATGGATGAGGTAGAAGCCAAAGTATTACTTGATTTTGGTGGGCGTAACTGGATCGTCTGGAATACAGATTTCAGCAGGGAAAAAGTAGGGGATGTACCTACTGAAATGTTCTTTCATTTCTTCAAATCCTTTTCCGATGCAGCACGGTGCAATTTGAATATTGAATGTAAAGGGGAAAATGAGCATCATAAAATTGAGGCGATATTCAAGGCTTTTGCCAAAGCAATCAAAATGGCTGTGAAAAGAGATCCACTCAAACACTACCTGCCTTCAACCAAGGGTGTGTTATAAGACATTGATTACCGTTGCGTTCAATATTAAATAGAAACCTGTTGTTTATACCTGTTTTTATTTGGCACAATTGTTATTTCTTTTTAAATGGGGAATAAAAATTGTGTGTTATGAAAGCGATTCTAAGTGTTCTGGGATTTGTACTTCTTACCAGTTTTTCAGGAAAAAAAGTTGATGTTCTTGATGGCATCTGGACAGGTGTTTACCGTGCGGATAATGTAAGAGAACGTGTGCTGGTTCGATTTGATGATCAAAATAGTGTAGAGTTGTACAATGGTGAGGTGGAGGATAGCAATAAATTCACCGGGACCTACGAACTGGTAGGCGATACCCTTTTGAAATTTTCCTACCAGACCCCGGATGGAAAACATTTTAGTATGCACGGTACCGTTAATAAGAAAAGAAATTATGTGGATGGTACCTGGGAAGCAAGTGATAAATTAACGGGTAGCTTTTACCTGAAAAAAGAAAAGATAGAAGAAATGTTTGTTCAGCCCTAAGGATTGACATAGATCTTTCCTTCCTTCATTACTAAAATCAAGTTACGAACATCCGATATGGTTTTCGAAGGATCACCTTTTACGGCAATAATATCGGCAAGCAATCCTTTCTTTATACGGCCTGTTTTTTCTCCGTATCCAAATACATCTGCATTGACAGAAGTGGAAGAGCGTAATACGTCTAACGGCTTCATGCCATATTCCACCATTAATTCCATTTCCCTGGCATTATCACCATGTGTGAAAACCCCCACATCTCCACCCATGCAAATGGTAACCCCATTTTTAAGGGCTGACTGAAAGCTTTTCTTTTTCGCCGTGATCCGTGCTGGCTCAGGATCAATATTTTTCTTCCAGCCATTATATTGCAATATGGCTTCCCCCGCTGCCAATGTTGGGCAGAGTGCCACATGCTTTTCTTTCATTAAACGAAATATCTCCTCATCACCATCATCACCGTGTTCAATAGTACTGACGCCGCCCAGGATGGCCCTGCGCATGCCTTCCTTGGTGGATGCATGTGCAACGGTTTGTCTTCCACTGCTATTGGCAATCGCTGTGGCTGCAGTGATTTCTTCCACACTGAATGTTGGTGCAGCCAGTCCATCACGACCCCAGCGGTAATCGGCATAGACCTTTATGAGGTCAGCCCCTTTTGATATCTGGTTCCTGGCTTCATTACTCATTTCTTCCTTATTGCCTACTTCCGCTGCACCTTGCGGAAGTTCCAGGTCTGAGTTAGCATAATTGGGACCATAGGCCCCCCTGGCTACAATGGCCTTGGTGGCTATGATCATATGCGGACCGGGAACTATGTTTTTTTCAATCGCTTTTTTTAAACCTGCATCATCATAGGCAGCTCCTTCTGTTCCTAGGTCACGTACAGTGGTAAAGCCTGCCAGTAAAGTGGCCCTGGCATGTTCTACTGCCCTGGCAGTACGTTCTGCCCTGCTTTCTTTTAATACCTGGTCATTCCAGCTTACTTCATTATAGGGATGCAGGAAAAGATGAGAATGCCCCTCAATCAATCCCGGGAGAAGCGTGGTGCCTGCCAAATTGATTATCCTTGTGTTGGCAGGTAGTTTAAAGGTCATGGGGCCACATGCTTCTATTGTATTGCCTTTAACCAAAACGATCCAGTCAGTATGCATTTGCTCCCCGTCAAAAACACGATCTGGTTTTAGCAGGTAAAAGCTGTCGGTTTGTGCAAAAGAATTAGAAAAGCTTAAAAGAAAAGAAAGAAGTAATGCCATTTTCATCATCGAAAGATAAGCATACTATAAACACGTTTTTAATGCTTACATGAAGGATAAAGAGTTGTGAAAGAAAGGCAGCTGATTATTTTACCCTGGTCCATGTGTCAGTCTTTCCCAACAGGGAAAATCCAATATATCCACGGACACTAAGGGTCTTATGATCTTTCAGTCGCATATAGGCGCTATATTCCTTGCCATCGGAAGGATTATAAATACGACCATCAGTCCATTCGCCATCATCATAAATAAAGTCTTTCAACATGACAAGCCCGATAAGAGGATGACTGCGTTTATCAGGGTCTGCATTTTTACGGTCTACTTTGGGTTTTCCGGTAGCATCCAGCGCGTCTTTTAACCATATGATCTTACCATAAAAACGGCTGTTCTGTTTGTATATCTGTATATGGCCTTTTCCTGTACCATTCTTCCATACTCCTACAATAGCATCCGCATTATCTTTTGTTGTAAAAGAATGCAGACCTAATAAGGGAAGTAAAAATAACAGTGCCTTCATAAGTTATATTTTGATGAGTTCGCAAATAGAAAGGCTCATCACCTTTATGTCTAAGATTGTTCCAGTTTAAACTTACTGCTTAGTTTTAACAGGGAAAAGAAAAAGGATGCAAAAATTAATGGAAAGGATGCATATACAATATATAAAATACTAATTCTCAACCTCTGCATATACATCCCTGTATTCTTTTTTCATTTCAAATACCGCCCTGGCAAAAGAGCAAACCGGGAGTATTTTCAGGTTTTGGGAACGGGCAAATTCAACAGCCTTAGAGATCAACTGATCACCTATATCCCTCCCTCTTAAAGTCTTGTCAACTTCCGTATGTTCAATAACCATGGTTCCGGGGGATGTTTGGTCATAGATCAATGCTGCCAAAGTATCTTCATGGCCATCCTGTATAAAAAATTTACCTCCTGACCCGTTTTGTTTATGTTGTACCACCATAGTTATCTGTTAAAGCTTAAAATATTTTTGTCCAAATGCCGTGCCCTTTGCATATTTGCATAGAAATGGTACAGTTAATTAACAAACAGTGGTGGTGGCATACAAACTCAATTGGGGTTCTGTAAGCTATTGCCATAGTTTATTCATCATATTCAGAGCCCCTATAAGGGGCTTTTTTATTGCCTGTACTTTTCAATAAGTAGTATAAAGAAGAAATAAGTATGCAAACAGAGGCTACAACAGTAAATGAATCCAGGATCAGGGGTAAGAAAATAAAGATCACAACTACTATCAGCAGGAAACTGGCCGATGTATACACACCTGTTGGCATATATCTGCGTCTCAGGGATAGGTTCAGGGATACGGTATTGCTGGAAAGTACAGATAGTCATGTGGCGGAAAACAGCTATTCCTTTATAGGCATCAATGCAATTGCAGGTATAGAGATCAGGGATAAGGATAATGTGGCTTTTAAATTCCCGGGACATAATCCTGAAAAGCAGGGCTTTAAAAAAACAGATGATCTGAAAGAGATCCTCTGGGAGTTCATGAACCGTTTTGAAACAGAAAGCGATGATCCCAAAACAGCCCAGTTGGCACAAGGGGTATTTGGTTATTTTAATTTCGAAGCTGCAGGCTTTTTCGAACATATAGATTTCAAACAGGGAGAACCGGTGAATAAGATCCCCCTGGCACGGTATAGATTGTACCAGTATGTCATTGCCATCAATCATTTCAAGGATGAACTGATGTTGCTGGAAAATAAAGTGGATGGACTGGAAAGTGAGGCTGATGTGGTGCAATCACTGATTAATAGTAAAGATGTGCCTACCTATCCTTTTTCATCTGTTGAGGCTGAAACTTCCAATATAGATGATGAGACATACCGCCAGATGGTTTCCAAAGGAATCAAAAGCTGCCTTAGGGGTGATGTTTTCCAGATCGTTTTAAGCCGCCGTTTCCAGCAATCCTTTAAGGGTGATGAATTCAATGTGTACAGGGCTTTACGGCATATCAATCCTTCTCCATACCTGTTCTTTTTTGATTATGGTGATTACAAATTATTGGGTTCCTCGCCTGAATCGCAGTTGGTCATCAAAAACGGGAAGGCAGTAGTGCATCCTATAGCTGGAACCTTTCGCAGGTCTGGAGATGATATAGTGGATCAGCAACGGGCAGATGAACTGTTGGCCGATGCCAAGGAAAATGCCGAGCATGTGATGTTGGTTGACCTGGCAAGAAATGATCTCAGTACCGTTTGCACTAATGTAAGGGTAGAACATTTCAGGGAAGTGCAATATTATTCTCATGTCATACACCTGGTAAGCGAGGTTACTGGTTCTGTTTCACAGGGTACCAATCCTTTTGAGGTGTTGTTCAAAACCTTCCCTGCAGGTACTTTAAGTGGTGCACCCAAGTATAGAGCAATGCAATTGATCAATGAATATGAAACCACCCCCAGGAGCTTTTATGGTGGTGCCATTGGCTATGTAGGTTTTGATGGAACCTGCAATCATGCCATTATGATAAGGACCATGCTCAGTAAAGAAAACACATTGATATACCAGGCAGGTGCAGGCATTGTTGCTGCGAGTGATCCAGAAAGTGAATTACAGGAGGTCAATAATAAATTAGGTGCATTAAAAAAGGCTATTACCATGGCCAATACTATTAATTAAAGCATATGAAGATCCTGGTCTTTGATAATTACGATTCGTTTACCTACAACCTGGTTCATTTGGTAAAGAAAATAGTTACCGATAGGGTAGACGTATTTCGCAATGATGAAATCGCATTGGAGAAAGTGCAGGAGTATGATAAGATCATATTGTCTCCGGGCCCGGGCATACCTTCGGAAGCCGGCCTGTTACTGCCGTTGATAAAGCAATATGCAAAAACCAAATCCATACTCGGCGTCTGCCTGGGTCACCAGGCCATTGCAGAAGCTTTTGGAGGAACGCTTGTTAATTTATCAACAGTATTTCACGGCGTGGCTACCCCTATCCGGATCACGAATAATCATTCGCAGGTATTAAATGGTTTGCCTCAAAATATTAAAGTAGGCAGGTACCATAGCTGGATAGTAAGTGATATATCTTTTCCGGAAGAACTGGAGGTGACGGCAATTGATGAGAATGGGTATATAATGGGTTTACAGCACAAGACCTATGATGTTCAGGGTGTGCAGTTTCATCCGGAAAGCGTACTTACACCTGAAGGGGAAACGATCATGAGAAACTGGCTAAATGTTGTTGCTAAATAGTTTTCGGATGGAGTGTTATTACAGATAAAGCGAATTCAATGAAAAAAATCTTACAACGATTATTTGAACATAAAACCCTTTCCAGGGATGAGGCAAAAGAAGTGATGCTGCAGATAGCAAAAGGCAGCTATAATGACACGGAACTAACTGCGTTTATAACTGTTTACCTCATGCGCAGCATTACCATTGCCGAACTGCAGGGATTCAGGGATGGGCTGCTGGAACTGGCAGTACCTGTAAACCTGGATGGACAGAAAGTGATGGATATTGTTGGTACAGGCGGAGATGGAAAGAATACCTTTAATATATCCACCCTGGCCTGTTTTGTGGTGGCAGGTACCGGTCAAAAAGTGGCCAAGCATGGTAACTATGGGGCTACTTCTGTCAGTGGAGCATCGAATGTTATGGAAACGCTGGGCTATAAATTCAAAAACAATAGTGACCAGTTAAAGAAGGAAATGGATGCTGCTAATTTTACATTTCTTCACGCTCCCCTGTTTCACCCTGCATTAAAGGCAGTAGCTGCCATACGTAAGAATATAGGTTTTCGCACTTTTTTTAATATGCTTGGTCCAATGGTGAATCCAGCAAATCCTGCCTTCCAGTTGGTGGGCGTATATAACCGTGAAATGGCAAGGATATACAACTACCTGTTGCAGGAAACTGGCAACCCCTTTACCATCATTCATAGCCTGGATGGATACGATGAGATCTCCCTGACCAATGACACAAAGGTGATCACCAACAAAGGAGAAAAGGTATTTTCAGCAGAAGAATTAGGAAAGCGTACAGTATCTCCGCTTGATATTTATGGGGGATCTACCGTTGATGAAGCGGCGAAAATATTTTCCCGTGTATTGAAAGGAGAAGGAAGCTGGGCTCAAAACGCTGTGGTTTTGGCCAATGCCGCCATGGCTCTTGACTGTACAGGTGAATTTAAAAATTATAATGAAGCCTATGATACAGCTGTAGATAGCCTGGAAAGTGGCAAGGCCTACCAGTCATTTCAAACTTTAATTTCATTGCAGTAATGAATATCCTGGAAAAGATCATTGCTCAGAAAGCAATTGAAATAGCAGCAAGGAAAAATGATGTGCCTGAACAGGAGTTGGAGAAAGGACGCTATTTTTCCAGGCACACTTTATCACTTCGGAAGAGCCTGCTTGATGAGAATAAAACTGGCATTATTGCGGAATATAAAAGAAGATCTCCTTCTAAAGGCATTATCAACGACAGGGATAGTGTAGAAGCAGTGACAATGGCCTATACGGCTTATGGCGCTTCTGGCATTTCAATATTAACGGACCATGAATTCTTTGGAGGATCTTTGGATGATCTCATCAGCGCAAGGGATAATGGCATTCCGCTTTTGCGTAAGGATTTTATGATAGATGAATATCAAATTACAGAAGCCAAAGCGTATGGGGCAGACGTCATTCTTTTGATCGCGGCTTGTTTATCACCCTTGCGTGTTAAACAATTAGCCCAAAAAGCAAAAGACCTTGGACTGGAGGTATTATTGGAGCTGCATGGTGAAAGCGAATTGGATCATGTTTGTGAACTTGTTGATCTTGTAGGTGTAAATAATCGGAACCTTAAAACATTTGAAGTGAACCTGGAACATTCCACCAGGTTGGCTGAAAAAATTGGGAATGAATTTGTGAAGGTGGCTGAAAGCGGTATCAATGATGTGAATAATATAAAGTATTTGAAAGCCCATGGCTTCCGGGGATTTTTGATCGGGGAGTATTTCATGAAGCAGAAAAGCCCGATGGAAGCATTCAAGAATTTTAGTTACAGTTTATAAATTCATGTATACCTGTTTCAACGATAGTAAAAAGTTCTCAGGGTGCATCGTAACGATTGCTTTAGCTGATATTTTAAACCGGTTAAAAGCAGCACATGAAAGTTAAAGTATGTGGGATGACCACCATGGACCAGTTACACCAGTTGGAGGATATCGGGATTGATTTCGCAGGATTTATTTTTTATCCTAAAAGTCCCAGGTTCGTAGGCAAACAGGGATTAACCGGATCCGAGGTGAAAAAAGCAAAACTTAAATTGTACAAGGTGGGTGTTTTTGTAGATGCTTCGTACGGGGAGGTCATGCGGCAAGTGGATGAGTTTGGGCTTGATATGGTTCAACTTCATGGAAGGGAAACACCTTTCGAATGTTCAAAGATCGCTGACTACATTCATGTTATAAAGGCTTTCCGGTTTATGGAAAATGATCATGTGGAATGGATGATAAAGGATTACTATAGTGATGCTGATATGTTCCTGTTTGATACCGGTGTTCCAGTATCCAGAGAGGAGAGCGGAAACGTAATGCTATATGGTGGCACTGGCAGAAAATTTAACTGGAACCGGTTAAAAGGTCTTTCCATACGAAAACCGTTTTTCCTGAGTGGCGGAATTGAACCAGGTGATGCGCAATTGGTTAAGGATTTTATGCAGGAGCCGGTAGCGAAGGATCTTTTTGTAGTGGATATTAATAGCCGTTTTGAACTGGCGCCTGGCATAAAGGACATGGAAAAAGTAAAGCAATTTAAAAACGAACTCAATTCCTGAATATGGAAAAAGTAAACCTGTTGGAGAAGTTTTCCTTGTTTAAGGATCAATGGGACCCAAAGATCGTTGGAGAATTAAATGGCCAGCATATTAAGCTTGTAAAATCCGCAGGAGCTTTCGTTTGGCACAAGCATGAAAACGAAGATGAATTGTTTTTAATAGTGAAAGGAACATTAAATATGGAGTTCAGGGATAAAACTATCGTATTGGAGCCAGGGGAATTCTTAATTGTTCCCAGGGGAGTGGAGCACAGACCTGTAGCGAATGAGGAAGTATGGATATTATTATTTGAACCGGTAGCTACCCTGAATACAGGTAATGTTGTTGATGAAAAAACAAAACATCAATTGGACAGGATTTAATCTTTTATACTACAAGTCTAGAAATACTTTAATGATGAACGAAACTCAAACTTATATAACACCGTCTCCGCAGGGATACTATGGTCGTTTTGGCGGTGCTTACATTCCTGAAATGTTGCACAGGAATGTGGAAGAATTAAAAACGCGCTACCTGGAGATCATGCATGAAGCAGCGTTTCAACGGGAATACCAGCAATTACTGCAGGATTATGTGGGCAGGCCGACACCCTTATACTTTGCAGGCCGATTAAGTCGTAAGTACAATACAAACCTGTTTTTGAAAAGGGAAGATCTTTGCCATACCGGAGCGCATAAGATCAATAACACTGTAGGACAGATATTGCTGGCGTTGCGCCTTGGCAAGAAACGTATCATTGCTGAAACAGGAGCAGGGCAGCATGGCGTGGCCACAGCAACTGTATGCGCTTTGAAAGGAGTGGAGTGCATTGTTTATATGGGGGAAAAGGACATTGAAAGGCAGGCCCCCAACGTTGCCCGAATGAAAATGCTGGGAGCCAAAGTGATACCTGCAGTCAGTGGCAGCAAAACCCTCAAAGATGCTACCAACGAAGCCATCAGGGACTGGATCAATAACCCATCAGACACGCATTATATTATTGGCAGTGTGGTAGGTCCTCATCCTTATCCCGACATGGTAGCACGCTTTCAAAGTATCATTTCAAAAGAAACACGCTGGCAGTTGAAGGAAAAAACAGGTACTGAATTACCAACGCATGTAGTAGCCTGTGTAGGTGGAGGATCTAATGCAGCAGGAGCTTTCTATCATTTCCTTGATGAACCTTCTGTAAAGATCGTTGCAGTTGAAGCTGCAGGATATGGTATTGATTCGGGAATGAGTGCAGCCACTACCCGCCTGGGAAGAGAAGGTGTATTGCATGGTAGCCGTAGCCTGGTCATGCAAACTGAAGATGGTCAGGTAACAGAACCACATAGCATCTCTGCCGGCCTGGACTATCCTGGTATAGGCCCCATGCACGCCCACCTGTTTGAAAGCGGCCGCGGACAGTTCCTTTCAGCAACAGATGAAGAAGCATTAAAGGCTTCTTTTGAAGTAGCTAAACTGGAAGGTATTATTCCCGCCCTGGAAACGGGTCATGCTTTTGCAGCTCTAGATCAATTGTCATTGACAATGGAAGACAGGGTGGTGCTTTGCCTGAGCGGGAGGGGCGATAAAGACCTGGCAACATATATGAAGGTGATGGAAGAGCAAAAGGGTTAAATCAGTAGAAATAACAGTTATCAAAAAATAGATTTGAAAATGAAAAGTAATAATGCAACATATAGTGGTTTTGAGTTTGAGGTAGATGGATATCCTGCGCTTGCCATCATTAACAGTGATCTGAAAAACCTGGAAAATAAATCGCAATACCCTTATTCTGTATTTATCGAGTTGGTACCGGACAGCTTTAATGAGAATGGACACCCGGAAGACGAAGAGTATGATTATTTAAATGATGTGGAGAAAAAGATCATTGAATACCTGGAAGGTCAGACCCAGACGGTTCATGTGGGTCATACCACGCTTTACCGCACCAGGGAAATTATATTTTATACTAAGGACAGGGAAGCGGTATCTAATTTTTTGGAAAGCTTCCTGGAGACAATCGAGAGGGAAAGTAGCTTTGATATTGAAGAAGACAGCAGCTGGGAAAATGTTTCAGCTTTTTACGAATTACTATGAGCAGATTACATAATTTATTTCAACAAAAGAACAAAAGGATCTTAAATGTGTATTGCACTGCGGGGTTTCCAACCTTGCAAAGCACCATACACATTATGAGATCATTGCAGGAAAATGGTGCAGACCTGATAGAATTAGGAATGCCTTATAGTGATCCTTTAGCCGACGGGCCTGTGATACAGGCCAGCAGTTCAAAGGCCTTGCAAAACGGCATGACGATCTCAACCCTTTTCGGGCAATTGAAAGACTTCAGGAAGGATATTACTGTCCCGGTGATTTTAATGGGATATTTAAATCCTTTGTTGCAATATGGTTTTGAAAAGTTCTGTGCCAAAGCAGCCGAAGTAGGAATAGACGGGATCATCATTCCTGATATTCCCATGTATGAATTTGAACAAGAGTATAGGGCTATTATTGAAAAGTATGGACTGGATTTCATTTTTTTGGTCACTCCTGAAACATCAGATGAAAGGATCAAGAATCTGGACCAGTTAAGCAGTGGTTTTTTATATGCTGTATCTTCTTCTTCTATTACAGGATCTGATAAAGACTTTTCTCCTGTAGAAACTTACCTGCACAAGCTACAGACATTGAAGCTGAAAAATCCAGTGCTGGTGGGATTTGGAATAAAGGATAAGGCAACATTTGAAACGGCTTGCAAATATGCCAACGGTGCTATTATTGGCAGTGCTTATATAAAAGCTCTGGAATCAAATGAAAATGTTGAAGTGGCGACTGAGAATTTTTTAAAAGGAATATTGAATTGAGCGGAAGACGGGACTCGAACCCGCTACCTACAGCTTGGGAAGCTGTCGCTCTACCAGGTGAGCTACTTCCGCTTTGATAACGCAAGAAAGTTACAATGAATCTCGCAATTATAAAATACAATGCAGGAAATATTCAATCAGTACTGAATGCGTTGGAGCGTTTGGGTTACAATGCGATTGTTACTGATGAAAGAGATAAAATACTGGGTGCAGACAAAATCATATTTCCTGGTGTGGGGGAGGCCAGCAGTGCCATGAAAAGTTTGCAGGACAATGGCCTGGATTCCATCATCAAAGAATTAAAACAACCTGTTTTGGGCATTTGTGTGGGCATGCAATTGCTTTGTCAGCATTCCGAAGAAAATGATATAGACTGCCTGGGGATAGTTCCGGTAAAGGTCAGAAAATTCCAGTCGCAGGAAGGTTTGAAGGTGCCGCAGGTAGGGTGGAACAACATTTATAATCTTAAGTCTGCATTGTTTAAAGATGTAGAGAACAATAGTTTTATTTATAACGTACACAGTTATTATGCTGAGGATAGTGCCTGGACTATTGCCAGCTGCGATTATGGAATAACTTATGCCGCCGCCGTACAGAAAGATAACTTTTACGGGGTACAGTTTCATACCGAGAAAAGCGCCCGGACAGGCGATAAGATCATACAAAACTTTTTGAATTTATAATGGAGATCATACCGGCAATAGATATAATAGATGGCAAATGTGTAAGGCTGACGCATGGAGATTTCAACCAGAAAAAGGTCTATAATGAGAACCCGCTGAAAGTGGCAAAAGAATTTGAAGATGCCGGAATCCGGCGGCTGCATCTTGTTGACCTGGATGGTGCCAAAGCAGGAGTGGTAAAGAACTGGAAAGTACTTGAATCCATTGCTGGCAAAACTTCGCTGGTAATTGATTTTGGTGGGGGTGTAAAAACAGAGAAAGATGTTCGGATAGTGCTTGATTCAGGTGCTGTTTTTGTTACAGTGGGCAGTATAGCGGTAAAAGATGAACCATTGTTTTCTTCCTGGTTAAGTGCCATAGGTGCTGAAAAGTTTCTGCTGGGTGCAGATGTAAAGGATGAAAAGATCACGGTAGGCGGGTGGCTGGAGCAAACAGATATTTGGATCTATGATTTTATTGAAAACTACCAGGCCAAAGGCATTACACAAGTATTTTGTACCGATGTTTCCAAAGACGGCGCAATGGAAGGTCCTTCACTGGTTTTATATAAAAACATTGTGGAGAAATTCCCTACACTCCATTTTATAGCCAGTGGAGGTGTCAGTAATATGGATGATGTGTATGCTTTGGAAGAAGCCGGATGCAGTGGCGTTATTATAGGCAAGGCAATCTATGAAGGGAAAATATTATTAAAGGATCTTGTGAAATTGAAACAATAAATATGCTAACCAGGAGGATCATACCCTGCCTCGATATTAAAGATGGCAGAACAGTTAAGGGTACCAACTTTATAAATCTGAGAGATGCCGGTGACCCGGTTGAACTGGCGGCTAATTATGCGCTCCAGGGTGCAGATGAACTGGTATTCCTGGATATTACAGCAACTGTTGAAAAAAGAAAGACCCTTGCAGAACTGGTAAAACGCATTGCGCATACCATCAATATCCCATTCACGGTAGGCGGTGGCATCAAAACGGTGGAAGATGTGAAGGTGCTGCTGCAATCGGGCGCTGATAAAATATCTATCAATACGGCAGCTTTTCATAACCCCGGTATTATTTCAGGTATTGCAAATATGGCGGGAAGCCAATGTGTGGTGCTGGCCATTGATACCAGGCAGGAGGAGGATGGCGAGTGGTACGTGTACCTGGATGGGGGCAGAACCAAAACCGATATGCATTGTTATGACTGGGCGCGTAAAGCGGTGGACCTTGGTGCGGGCGAGATCCTGCTCACATCCATGAATCATGATGGGACCAAGCAGGGATTTGCCCTGGATATTACTAAAAGACTTTCGGAAAGCTTACCTGTGCCGGTCATCGCGTCTGGTGGTGGGGGTAGTATGGAACATTTTGCGGATGTATTTATTAAAGCCAAAGCAGATGCCGCTCTTGCAGCCAGTGTTTTTCATTTCAAGGAAATAGAGATACCAGAGCTGAAAGGATATTTAAGGGAACAAAACATTCCTGTAAGAATTTAACAATTGATTTCAGAAACAACTCATATCCTTTCTCCGGATATTGTTCCTTATACCCAATTGCAGATGCTTCAATAATAAAATACCTTCGCAATAATGAAAGTCGATTTTAAGAAATACGCTGATGGGTTGGCACCTGCCATCGTCCAGGATTATACTACCCAAAAAGTATTGATGCTTGGGTTTATGAATGAGGAATCACTGAAGAAAACAGAAGAAACAGGACTGGTGACCTTTTACAGCCGTTCCAAAAAAAGACTGTGGACTAAGGGAGAGGAAAGTGGTAACCAATTGCAATTAAGGCAAATACTGCTTGATTGCGATAAAGATACCCTGTTGATAAAGGCAGATCCTAAAGGTCCTGTTTGCCACACGGGAGCTGACACCTGCTGGAGTGAAAAGAATCATAAGGAAGACTTTCTCAATTACCTGGAACATATCATTGAATTGCGGAGAACAGGTATCGACGAAAAATCATATGTAAGGCAATTGTTTAACAAAGGAATCAATAAAATAGCCCAGAAAGTAGGGGAAGAAGCGGTGGAACTGATCATAGAATCAAAAGACGTTAACCAAGCGTTATTTTTAAATGAAGCCGCTGACTTATTATTTCATTATTTGATATTATTGCAAGCGAAGGACTGTTCTTTAGCTGACGTTGTGAAGGTTTTGGAACAAAGACACCAATCAAAATAAACATGAAAAAGATACTAATTGCGCTTCTTCTTTTACCTGCTTTTGTTTTTGCGCAGACAAAAGGCTTTACTATAAAAGGGAAAGTGAGTGGAATCGCTGATGGTGAGGTAAAGCTTACCTCCACGCAGGATGCGCACCAGGTCCTGGCTACGGGCCAGGCTAAAGCAGGAGAATTTACCTTACAGGGAACGGTCCCTGAACCAAGCTTGCTTTGGCTGGTAATAGGTGCTGAGCAGCCTATTTATATCTATGTGGAAAACACGGAAATGAAAGTTACGGGCATTAAGCAAGACATCAAAAAGGTCAAAATAGAAGGCTCATCATCGCAAAAGGATTTTGATGAATTTCAAACAACGTTTAATCCGCTAATTGGAGAATTAAATGCTTTTGCTGCACAACTTCAACAGGCAGGAGAAAGCAAAAAGGAAAAGTTAATGGTGCAGTATGATTCTGTCGTATCGCAGATCAATAAGGAAGTAGGAAAGTTTGTAGCCAACAGAAAGAGCTCTTATGTAGCGCCATTTGTATTGTTTGTAACAGCACAATTGAATCCCAATCCTGCCCAGCTGGAACAATATTATAATTCGCTGGATGCTCCTATTCGTAACTCTAATATTGGTAAAAGCTTATCGGAATTCATTGCTTACAGCAAAGTAGGTTCTATCGGAACTCCTGCTATTGAGTTCACCCAAAATGATACAGCCGGACATGCTGTTTCCCTTTCCTCTTTCAAAGGAAAATATGTGCTGGTAGATTTCTGGGCCAGCTGGTGCCGTCCCTGCCGTGCAGAAAACCCTAACGTGGTAAAAGTGTACAACAAATTCAAGAATAAGAATTTTACAGTACTGGGCGTATCCCTTGACCAGGAAAAGGCAGCCTGGGTAAAAGCAATTGAAAAGGACAAACTAACCTGGACGCATGTAAGCGATCTTCAGCAATGGAATAATGCGGTGGCCCAATTGTACCGCGTACAAAGCATACCTCAGAATTTTCTCATCGATCCCCATGGAAATATTGTAGCCAAAGACCTTCGGGGTGAAGACCTTGAAAAAAAGCTTTGCGAACTACTGGGATGTAATTGATCCAGATACTTTACAAAAAATACTTTAACCGCCACTTTCTATTGATCGTGGCGGTTTTTTTATTGGTAACGGTTTCAAACAATCTTGTTTTGAACATTACATCATAATACTATCGATTGTATCAAAATGTAAATTGCCGGAGGGCAATTATTCGTTTGTTTAAAAGTCAAACTTCAAACAAAGAATATAACGGTAAACGACCTACTAAAAATTTAATTACCAGTAAGCTATTCTGCATATTGATTGAATCAATTTGAGCATAATTACATTAATACTTTCTTCCTACCTGCAATATGCTTATCCCATACTTTCCCCGTAGTATCCCCGTACTAAACCCGTACTGTCCCCGTATGCGAACGCGTATAGTACGGGGAAAGTATGGAGAACGTTCGGGGATGGTTTGGTGTATAAGGGAAGCAGGTAGCAGTTTCCCTGCAAGTAACCAGGTCATTGCCTTTATGGGGACATTTCCCAGGGTTACTATAATTTAAAAGAATTGATAGTAAAATGGTCAGTTGATATCCTGGCCTTTCTTTAATTTTTCAATGGCATCAGCAAGGAATTTTCTGTTAGCATCATTGGGCGCCATAGGTTGGGCCATGGTAGCATATTTTAAAGCATTTTTATAATCTCCATTTGCAGCATATCCTCTTGTCAATCCCATTAATGTAGTGAATTGGCCGGGATTCTTTTTGTAGTTCAACTGGAATACTTCCAGTGCTTCCCTGGTTTTCTTTTCTGCCAGTAAAGACCGGGCATATTGATGCACTTCCTGCATGTTGGCTAATGGAAGTGCAGATTTCATCAATGCCTGTGCTTCAGCTGTTCTGCCCAGTTTCTCCAGGATCTGGGCTTTCGTGGCCTTGGGTCCAAAAAGCGCATTACCTCCAAAAGATGGTCCTGAGGCAGAATCAGACCAGAGTAATGCCTGTTCCAAATTGACATTATGCTGCAGGCACCATTGTGCTGCCTGGTCCCAGGCCAGCCAGAAAAACCCTCTTTCGCTTCGGAGCTCGTTTCTGAATGATGTTAACTGGTCCTCTATATAATTAGTGGAGACTTTGAATGGTATCATTGTATTTTCCCATTCCAATGCCACTGTTGCTGTATTTTCTGTCTGGTCAAGGAATTCATATTTCAACCATTCTACTTTTTCATTCAGCTTTACAGGTTTTACTTTCACCTGCAATACATCTTCTTTAGGGTCGTAGTAATAGCTTCCCCAGGAACTTGAGTTTTTTGAAAAGATCAAGGTGCTTTCATTGGGATCATAAGCTATAAAGAATCCATAACGGCCAGCCTTGATGGGTTGACCTTCAATGGTTACATCATTGGAAAATTCAATGGTGGTGTTCTCATTGGCCCCTGCACGCCAGGGAGAAGATTTGCTGGAACCAAATCCGGGATCTATATATCCTGCTGGTATAAGCTGACCCCATATCTTGCCTTCCCTGCCCTTCACACCCGGGCGGTCATAATGTATGGTAATGTCTGTCAGACCCACTCTTTCTCCAACAACTGCTTTTTTATTGCCACCACTTGGCAAACTTGTTAAGGTTATTTGTGCCACAGAAACAAGGCATAATCCCATGAATAAGCATAATGAAAGGATCTTTCTCATAGCAAAGTTTTTCTTAAATCTAATTCTGATTATTACCATACCACTCATTAATTTGACGGAAGCCATTCATGGAAAAGGAATGGTAATGTAAATGGATAAATGGCAGGGAAAAGGCCTTATAATGTATGTTCCTTGAGACGAATATTTAGTTGGGTAACTATTTAATATTTTTGATCCTTATTCTTTATTCAAAAGAATAAAGTTCAATAATCAATCGAAATGGCCAAAGTAGCTTTGATAACTGGTGTGACTGGGCAGGATGGAGCATACCTTTCAGAATTCCTGATCAATAAGGGATATGTAGTCCATGGTATCAAAAGGAGAAGTTCTCTGTTTAATACGGACCGGATAGACCACCTGTACCAGGATCCTCACCAGAAGAAACGCAATTTTATTCTTCATTATGGAGATCTTACAGATAGCACTAACCTGATCCGCATCATCCAGGAAGTGCAGCCTGATGAAATATACAATCTTGGCGCTATGAGCCATGTTAAGGTGAGCTTTGATACACCTGAGTACACTGCCAACACAGATGGAATTGGTACCCTTCGTATATTGGAAGCAGTTCGCCTGCTTAGGCTTGAAAAAAAGACAAGGATCTACCAGGCTTCCACATCCGAATTGTATGGTAAGGTGCAGGAGATACCTCAAACTGAAACAACTCCTTTTTACCCCAGGTCGCCGTATGCAGTTGCCAAACTTTATGCCTATTGGATTACCGTGAACTACCGGGAGGCTTATAATATTTATGCCTGTAATGGCATACTATTCAACCATGAGAGTCCATTACGTGGGGAAACTTTCGTTACGCGCAAGATCACCCGTGCCGTGGCACAACTGGCTCTCGGGCTTACCGATAAACTCTATATGGGTAACCTGGATGCGAAGAGGGATTGGGGTCATGCAAGAGATTATGTAGAGGCCATGTGGCTGATACTGCAACAGGAAAAAGCCGAAGATTATGTGATAGCAACAGGTATCACTACTTCTGTCCGCGAATTTATCAGGATTGCTTTTGAGAAAATCGGAGTGGAGGTGGAGTTCACAGGTACAGGGCTGGAGGAAAAAGGTATTGTGCGTTCCTGTACCGGCCAGTGGGCGCTCAAACCGGGCCAGGAAGTAGTAAGGATAGACCCTGCCTATTTCAGGCCCACGGAAGTGGACCTGCTGATTGGAGATGCCAGCAAAGCCCGGAAACTGGGTTGGGAGCCAAAGACCAGCCTGGACGAATTGATAACAGAAATGGTGGAAGCAGACCTGCATGCCTTCAGGCAGGAAAAGGTGCTCCTGGATTCAGGATTTAATATTAGCCGTCAGTACGAATAAATATGGAAAAGAGCAATAAGATCTATGTAGCGGGCCATAAGGGCATGGTGGGCAGCGCAATAGTAAGAAAGCTTCAAAAGGAAGGATATCATAATTTTTGCCTTGCAACATCAGCAGAAACAGACCTTCGAAACCAACAGGCTGTTATTGATTTTTTTGAACGGGAACAGCCTGAATATGTTTTTTTAGCTGCTGCCAAAGTGGGTGGCATACAGGCTAATAATATATACAGGGCCGAATTCCTTTATGATAACCTGATGATCCAGAACAATGTCATTCACCAATCCTATAAACATGGCGTGAAAAAGTTATTGTTCCTTGGCTCTTCCTGTATATATCCCAAACTGGCACCTCAGCCTTTAAGGGAAGAATATTTATTGACTGGCACGCTGGAAACTACCAATGAACCTTATGCGATAGCCAAAATTGCAGGGATCAAAATGTGTGACGCCTACAGGTCGCAATATGGTTGCAATTTTATTTCAGCGATGCCAACAAATCTTTATGGTCCTAATGACAACTACGACCTTAATAACAGCCATGTGTTGCCAGCCTTATTAAGGAAATTTTTTGAAGCTAAGCAATCCGGATTGGATAAGGTTACTGTTTGGGGTTCGGGTAGCCCAAGACGTGAGTTCCTATATGTCGATGACCTGGCAGATGCCTGTTATTTCCTGATGCAGCATTTCAATGAGCAGGGTTTTGTCAATATTGGTACCGGCACAGATGTAACCATAAAGGAACTGGCAGAGATGATAGGTAATAAAGTGGGTTATACAGGACAACTTGAATTTGATACTTCCAAACCTGACGGAACACCCAGGAAATTAATGGATGTAACTAAAATAAACGCTCTTGGATGGAAAGCATCTATTTCACTTGACCAGGGTTTAGAAAAGATCTATGACCAATACAAAGAGGCCCAAAGTAAAATAGCCTGATTAATTACTTACGATCAACACCGGGATCTTTAACTGGTGTCTCACAGCATCAATGGTTTCTCCGTATAACCAGTCTTTCATGCCTTTATGTCCATGGGCTCCAATGATCAGCATATCGGCATTGGCTTCTTTTACCAGTCGTGGAATGTCCTTATTCCTGTTTTTAAATCCCAGTTTGCTTTCTGCTATCAGCCCTTTACTTGTAACGTAAGCAACATAGCGATCCAGTTTTTCCTGGTCATGCCGTGTTTCATAATCATCTGCTTCTTCTCCCCAGATACGGGCAGGTGCGCTTTCTACGATATGAATGAAAATGATATGTGAAATGCTACTCGCTTGTCCAAGGGCTGAAGCGAGCAATAATTCATCTTTATCGCTAAAGTCAAGCGCAACGGCGATCCTTTTATATACAGGTAATTCCTTATCGCTCAATACAACCGGTGTTTTCTTATGCAACTCCAGTGACACATCTTTTGGCCTGCGCTTAAGCTTTGGAAAAATAATGATCAGCACTAATAAGGCAACGAATAATATCCCTAACAAAACAATGACCATTTTCCAGAAAGTATTATCACTGGTGGTAAAATAATTGGAGGCCTGTTCTATAACCATCCGGATATTCAAATAGACCAGTACAGCCGTAATCAACCAGGCCAGTCCTTGCACCAGTGGTTTGATGGCAAAGATTCCCATTTCTTTTTTATCACTTACAAAATGGATAAGGGGGATAATGGCAAAGCCCAGCTGCATGCTCAATATCACCTGGCTTAGTACGAGCAGGCTGTCAATATTTGATTCGCCATTGATCATTATGACGATCACAGCCGGGATGATAGCTATCAGCCTGGTTAACAGCCTGCGCATCCAGGGGTTGATGCGTATATGCAGGTAGCCTTCCATAACGATCTGACCGGCCAGTGTGCCAGTCACGGTGGAACTTTGGCCTGCTGCTATCAGGGCTACTGCAAATAGTATCGGTGCTAATTCAGACCCAAGCATTTTATTCAATAACAAATGCGCTGTTTTGATCTCTGCCACATCGGTGAGGCCCCGGTAAAAGAAAACCGAGGCTGCCAATATCAAAATGGCAGCGTTGACAAAGAAGGCAAGGTTTAAAGCAATGGCACTGTCAATGAAATTTAGTTTTATGGCTCTCCTGATACCTTCTTCATCTCTTTTGAACTTACGGGTCTGCACAAGCGCAGAATGCAGGTAGAGATTATGGGGCATCACTGTAGCTCCAATAATTCCAATGGCAATGTACAAGGCTGCATCACTGGGTATGCTGGGAATAAAACCTTTCGCTACTTCGCCCAGGTCAGGTTTGGCCATAATGATCTGGATCAAAAAAGAAACACCAATGATGGCTACCAATGCAATGATAAAGGCTTCCATTTTCCGCATGCCCAGGCGCTGTAATAAAAGCAACAGGAATGTATCAAATACTGTGATCAGCACAGCCCATATAAGAGGGATGCCTGTCAAAAGCTGGATACCGATAGCCATACCCAGCACTTCAGCCAGGTCAGTGGCCGCAATAGCTATTTCTGCCAGCCCATATAGACAATAATTTAATGATTTCGGATAGGTTTCCCGGTTGGCTTGTGCCAAATCTCTTCCCCGCACAATGCCCAGGCGGGCTGCCAGGCTTTGCAGCAGTAAGGCCATAAGATTACTCATGAGCAATACCCATATCAGTTTATACCCAAAATGACTTCCACCTGCCAGGTCTGTGGCCCAGTTGCCGGGATCCATATATCCTACACTGACCAGGTAAGCAGGTCCAAAAAACGAGAACATGCGTTTCCACACCGGCATGGAAACAGAGGTTGTATCTACGCTTTGGTGAACCTCGCTTAAGGATTCGTGACTAAAGGTCTTGCTCATATGTAACAAAAATATTTTGGGCCAGTTGTTCACTGATGGTTATGGTGCTGTTCTTCATCTTTATTTCAAGGGAATGATCAAAATCAAAGAATCTTTTGATCTCCAGCTTTGTTCCTATACCTATGTTCTTGTGGTGCAGGAGCTCCAGCATTTCAGAGGATTGATTAGTTACCTGGCATACTTCAGCAGGCCTAAGAACCGGAAGTTGGTGCAGGGGTATTTTGCGGATGCTCCGGATTCTTCCTTTGCTGTCCGGAATGGGATCACCATGAGGATCGTAAGATGGAAAGCCTAAGTAGGCATCAAGTCGATCCACCAGTTTTTTATTACTGACATGTTCCAGTTCTTCTGCCAGGTGGTGCACTTCTTCCCAGCCAAAGTTCAATTTATTACAGAGAAAGTATTCCCACAAACGGTGCCTTCTAATAATTCCCAAAGCTATTTTCTTCCCTTCCGAACTTAGCGTAAAGCCATAATAAGGCTTGTAATTCAATAATTTTTTGGCATCCAGCTTTTTCATCATATCCGTTACAGATGCTGGCTTGGTCTGTAATTTCTCAGCCAGGATATTGGTTGAAACAGTGCCTTCTGTTTCCTGCAACAGAAAGATCGTCTTTAAATAATTCTCCTCGCTGGTAGTATAATTCAAATCTGTCTAATTTAAAATTTAGACAAATCTAAAAAAATCCTTCCAGATAGTATAAAGGAATAATGGTGGTATTTCTGTTATTTTACACCAAATACTACCTATGTATAAGCTTGGCTATGTTTTCTGTTGCCTGGTTCTGTTGGCATGTAATTCAAAAAAGGTAAAGACCAGTACAGAAGAAAATGGATTTACATACGAAGGTTTTTCCAATTTATTTCCAAACACCAAACTGCCTTACCAATTAACTGATACGGGTTTTCAAAAATCAAAAGATACTATTCAGATAAGGTCATCCGAATTTGCTGGTTTCATCGCAGATTCTGTTAAGAACCAAATATTTGCCAGGGGAACAAAGCCTAAATATTATGCCCTTGCCAGGATAGGCGTGCCTAAAGCTGAAACCTACTTTATAGTAAAAGCAGTAAGTGGCTCTAAAAAGGCAGCTCTTTTGATCAGCTTCGATAACCAGGGAAAATATGCTACGAGCTTTCCATTTTTAGTACCTGATGATGATCCAACTACATCGCAATCAAGTTCAATTGATAAATCCCTAACCATTTCCAAAAACATCGTTCAAAAAAAAGGGGGCGAGTTGACTGGCGAAGGGAAAAACGTGTATGTATATAGTGCTGACACAAAGCAATTTATTTTGATCATGACGGACCTTTTGGATGAAAGTAAACGTGATCTTATCAACCCGATCGATACGATGCCTAAAACCCGAAAATTTTCTGGTGATTATCTGCAGGGAAAACGAAGCCTGGTTTCTATTCGAAACGGTCGTACACCCAACCAGGCACTGGCCTTTATACATATTGAAAAAAATGAGAGTGAATGCGTGGGTGAACTGAAAGGTGAGATCTTATTTACTTCTTCCAATACTGCTATATACCGGCAGGGTGGCGATCCTTGTATTTTACAATTTATCTTTACCTCTTCTTCGGTCACTTTAAAGGAAGAAGAAGGTTGTGGAAACCATAGAGGATTGGACTGTACGCTTAATGGTATTTTCACCAAAAAGAAAGAAGCCAAAACTAAAACAACCACTAAAAAAACAACAAAAAAATAGTACTGTATTGTGTAATTGATACACATTATCAGTAATTTCATTACTTTGCCCAGCTATAAATAACAAAAAATGGATTTCAGATCATTTAAAGTTCCTTATCCGGTTGATGACCGCTATTCTAAACGAGTAGCTTATTTCTCTATGGAATTTGCTATACACCAGCCATTAAAAATATATAGTGGTGGTTTAGGTTTTTTATCAGGTTCACATTTACGTAGTGCTTATGAACTGCGTCAAAATCTTATTGCCGTAGGTATTTTATGGAAATATGGATACTACGACCAGGCACGCAACCAGGATCAAACCCTGCAGGTGACCTGGATGGAAAAACAATACAGCTTCCTTGAAGATACCGGGATCAAATTTGAAGTAACCATTCATGAACATCCCGTATGGGTAAAGGTCATGTACCTGCCGCCGAATACATTTAATTCCGCACCGTTGTTCCTGATGACAACAGACATACCGGAGAATGATTATATATCGCAAACCATTACGCACCGTTTATATGATGCCAATGTAGCCACAAAAGTGGCGCAGTTCATTTTATTAGGTGTTGGTGGTGCCAAACTGCTTGACGAAATTGGTTACAACCCTGATGTATATCATCTTAATGAAGCACACGGTCTTTCTGCAGCTTTTTACCTGTACCAGAAATTTGGCAGGAAGAAGGAAGAAGTTAAAAAGAGGCTGGTATTTACAACGCATACTCCTGAGGAAGCCGGCAATGAAAAGCATGATATATACCTCTGTCATAAAATGAGCTATTTCTGTGGTCTTTCAGTAGATGAAGTGAAAGAGCTTACAGGCATGCCTGATGACCAGTTCAACCACTCATTGGCCGCACTGCGTTTTGCGCGCATTGCCAATGGAGTGTCTCAATTGCATGGAGTGGTTTCAAGGCATATGTGGGAGAAGTACCAGGATATATGTCCTATCATCGCTATTACCAACGCGCAGAACTGGCGTTACTGGTCTGATAAACTTTTATACCGCTCAGGAGAAGAAGGACATGACCTTGTGTTTGACGACCGCAAAAAATGGATGAAGAAAAGGGCCTTCGAGATCGTGGCTGACCAGACAGGAAAGATCTTCAATCCAAATGTATTTACCATAGTATGGGCAAGACGTTTTGCAGGTTATAAAAGAGCTGGTTTGATCTCGACTGATAAAGAGCGTTTTGAAGCATTATTAAGCAATACAAAATATCCTGTGCAGATCATCTGGGCGGGTAAACCGTATCCTGTTGATTATCCTGCCATATCTGAATTCAACCACCTGGTGCATTTAAGCAAGAGTTATAAAAATGTGGCGGTGCTGATAGGCTATGAATTGGGATTGTCTAAGAGATTGAAGCAGGCCGCAGATTGCTGGCTGAATAATCCCAGGGTGCCCCGCGAAGCGTCAGGAACCAGCGGTATGACTGCTGCTATGAATGGAGCCGTGAACTTTTCAACCAATGATGGATGGATTCCTGAATTTGTGCATCATGGAAACAATGGATTTGTCGTTCCGCCGGTAGATTATACAGGGATGACAGTACAGGACCAGGATCAATATGATCTTGACCAGTTGTACGAAATATTAAATAAAGAAATGCTTCCCCTTTATTATGACAACCATAATACATGGAGGCAGATAGTGAAAAATGGTATGCGTGATGTGCAAATACAATTTGACAGCAACCGCATGGCTGAAGAATATTATGACCTGTTGTATAAAAAAGAATATGTACCTGTCCGTAAAGGAGTAGTGGCAGATGACATGGCTCATTAAATGACACATTAAACTCCAGGCTATTCCTGGTTGTTTAATATATCTACAAGGTCTTCAATTGATCTGCTGGCTGGGTAAAACCCGGCCAGTTTTTTTATGACACCTTCCACCAATGCATCCGGACAGGAAGCGCCACTGGTTACAAGAATATTTACTGGTTCTTTTACAGGCAAATAATTTTCGCTCACCAGTTCTATGGCTGTGTGAAAATTATAATGCCTGATAGCGTCCCTGGAAAGGATCTTTTCTTCGTTATTGATATAGTAGGTTGGCAATTTTTCTTCACATAATTCTACAAGGTGAGAGGTGTTGGAAGAATTATATCCTCCAACTACAATGGCCAGGTCAGCTTCGGTTTGCAACATGCCAGTTACTGAAGTCTGGTTATCATTGGTAGCATAACAAAGCGTATCCCTGGTGTCTGCAAAGCGTTCTTTAATATTGTTTTCATCAAGCCCGTAATGAGACATCATGATTTCTTTCAGGTAGTCAGCAATAGCCTGCGTATCGCTGGCCAGCATGGTGGTCTGGTTTACCACGCCTATGCGCTGAAGGTCTTTTTCCAGGTCAAAACCTGCGGAGACCTGTTGTTTGAAATCTGTATAAAATTGCGCTGCTGGTTTTTCACCTGTTATATATTTCCCCAGTTCAATGGCCTGCACCATATCCTTGACTACAATAGATGGAGCATTGGAGGCGGCATGGGAAAAGGTAGCCCTTGTTTCTTCATGGGTGGGTTTGCCATGAATGACAATGGTATAATTGTTTTTGGCAATCACTTCGCTGCGATTCCATACTTTTTCAACAAAGGGACAGGTGGTATTATATTTTTCGATGGGAATACCCAGGTCTTTAAGTTGCTTTTCTATTTTGAGTGTGGTGCCAAAGGCGGGGATCAATACAATGTCTTCGGATGTCAATGAATCGAAAGGTATTAATTGTTTGCCTGCGTTATCCTGGAGGAATTGAACGCCACTAGCTTCCAGGTCTGCGTTTACCTGGGGGTTGTGGATCATTTCACTTAGCAGGTATATGCGTTTGCCGGGGTTTTCTTCTATGGTCCTGAAAGCAATATCTATAGCATTCTCTACCCCATAGCAAAAACCAAAATGACGGGCAAGGAATATCCTTACAGGCCCAAAATCCAGCAATGTGGGAGAGAAGTCTTTTTTCATCCTGTCCTTTTCCTTACGCTTTTTTTTAACGGCGGAAATAAGCGGACTGCGATAAACAATGGGGACATCAAAACTTTTCATCGTAGGCAAAATTAAGGCTAAGGGGAAAAGAGGGCCTTTATATAAATGGAATTGCTGATTTTTTAACAGGGTCGGGGAGTATACAGCTTTTCATTTTCGCCTTTATGCTTCCGGCCTTATCTTCACAATTTAAGACAATGGAAACTTCAAATAAAGACTGGATCTGCTCTACCAACGTTTATGAAGTAAACCTGCGGCAATACAGTGAAAGCGGAAGTTTTTCGGCATTTGCCAGTCATTTGCCAAGACTGAAGGATATGGGTGTGGAAACGCTTTGGTTCATGCCAATTACACCTATTTCATTGTTGAACCGGAAAGGCAGTATGGGTAGTTATTATGCCTGTTCTGATTACACTTCTGTTAATCCTGAATTTGGAACACTTGAGGACTTCAGGGCATTAGTGAATGAAGCGCATGAAATGGGTTTCCGCGTCATTATGGACTGGGTGGCCAATCATACAGGCTGGGATCATATATGGACAAGGAATCATCCTGATTGGTATAAGAAGGATGAAATGACAGGGGACTTCAAACGTGCGTCGGGGATGGATGATATCATTGAACTGGACTACAGCCACAGGGCAATGAGAAAGGCAATGATTGAGGCCATGAGTTTTTGGGTCAATGAAGCTAATATAGATGGATTTCGCTGTGACCTTGCATTTTGGGTTCGACTGGATTTTTGGGTGGAGGCGAAAACTGTACTTGATACAATAAAAGCCTTATTCTGGCTGGCAGAATCTGACCCGCTTGATCACCCGGAATACATGCAAGTTTTTGATGCTGCCTACACATGGACATGGATGCATCGAACAGAAGAATTTTATAAAAGATCCTTCTCTTTATATGAGCTTCTGCAGGTGCTGGATCGTTACCAGCAGGCACCCGGCATCAATGCCTGGTTCACATCCAATCATGATGAGAACACCTGGAATGGTACGGAATACGATAAATATGGGGATGCGGCGAAAATGCTGGCTGTATTTAGTTGTACCTGGCAGGGAATTCCGTTGATCTATAGCGGGCAGGAACTGCCTAACCATAAAAGATTATTATTCTTTGAAAAGGATGTTATTGAATGGAATGAGCAACCGGCATTACATTCTTTTTACAAGGCATTGTTACATTTGCAACGCTTCAATCCGGCATTGAGGTGTGATAGTAAATTATCCAGGGTGCATAGCTCTGGAGACGAAAAGGTACTTTCTTATCTGCGCATAAAGGATAGGGAAGAAGTGTTGGTGCTATTAAACTTTTCATCCAACCCGGTACGGCTTGAATTGCTTGATAACAGGATAACAGGAAATTTTAGGGAACTGTTTTCACAGGAGCCTGTTGATTTTGATAGGCAAAGGGTTATAGCCTTACCTGGCTGGGGCTTCATGGTTTGCATCAGGACAAATGAATAAACTTAGTGTGATATAATTCACATCCCTGTTTTTAATCTTTACGCCACGTTCACTTAGTATTACCATTTGAAAAAAGAAGAAACACCTATCTTCGCCCCCGCTATGACACAAGAACAATTGAAAGTTATGAGGGACCGTGTAGTTGTCCTGAGGAGGTTTCTTTGACGTCGATAACCGAAGAGACAAAATAAACCAGGATAAGCAATTATCACTGGCGCCTGGATTTTGGGATGATAATGCCCGTGCTACTTCTATCTTAAAAGAAATTAAGCTCAATGAATATTGGATCAACCTTTACGAGCAGGTAGATACTGCTGTGGAGGATTTTGCCATACTGTTTGAGTTTTGGAAAGAAGGTGAGGGATCTGAAGAAGATGTGAAGATGGCCTTTGATAAGGCTAAAAATGCAATAGAAGACACGGAATTCAAAAGCACGCTCAACCAACCCGAAGACGAATTACCCGCAGTTTTACAGATCAATTCAGGAGCCGGTGGCACAGAAAGCCAGGACTGGGCTGAAATGCTTTCCCGCATGTACCGTATGTATGGTGAACGCCAGGGATGGAAAGTGACCATTCTTGACTGGGTAGATGGTGATGGCGCTGGTATCAAGACCTGCACCTTGCAGTTTGAGGGTGAATTTGCCTATGGCTTTCTGAAAGCTGAAAGTGGTGTGCACCGGTTGGTGCGCATATCTCCCTTTGACAGTAATGCGCGAAGGCATACTTCTTTTGCATCCGTGTTTGTTTATCCACTGGTAGATGATACTATTAATATCGAGGTAAAGGACAGTGAAGTAAAAATGGAAACGGCACGCAGTGGTGGTGCCGGTGGTCAGAATGTGAACAAGGTGGAGACCAAGGTAATGTTAACCCACCTTCCAACAGGTATTGTAGTGGTTTGCCAGACAGAACGCTCACAACTGGGGAACAGGGAAAAGGCTATGCAAATGCTGAAAAGCCGGCTCTATGAAGAAGAGTTGCGCAGGCGTGAAGCTGCAAAAGATGCAACGAATGCCAGCAAGAAAAAAATAGAGTGGGGAAGCCAGATAAGAAGTTATGTTTTCCACCCCTACAAAATGATCAAGGACCACCGTACAGATTATGAAGTAGGTAATGTGGGCCCTGTAATGGATGGAGAACTGGACGGATTTATAAAAGCTTACCTGATGAGTGAGAAAGAAGCTGAATCCTGATGAACTGGTGTGATGTTTACTATTTATACCCAGGTTGCATGATGAAAATATTTTTAAATACTAAATACTTCAATTCAATACAATGAGCTTAGGATATTTTTCTTACCCAATGCCTGTCAATGAGCCTGTATATGCTTATGCACCAGGAAGTGCTGAAAGAGCAGCTTTGAAAAAAACATTAGCTGATTTAAAAAGCAGCCAGGCCGATATTCCTATGTATATCGGGGGTAAAGAAGTAAGAACCGGGAAAACAATAGCCATACATCCTCCGCATGAAACGGCTCACCTGCTGGGACATTTTCATGCCGGTGATGCAAGCCATGTTCAACAAGCTATTGACGCAGCCCTTGCTGCCCGTGAAGCATGGAGTGCCACCAGCTGGGAGAACAGGGCCAATATTTTCCTGAGAGCAGCAGATCTTATTGCAACCAAGTATCGTTACCTGATGAATGGTACTACTATGCTGGGACAAAGTAAGAATGCTTTCCAGGCGGAGATCGATAGCGCCTGTGAACTCATCGATTTTCTTAGGTTCAATGTTCATTTTTTAAGCGAGATATACAAGCAGCAACCGATCAGTGCCCCGGGCATGCACAACCGCATGGAGTACCGTCCGCTGGAAGGATTTGTCTTAGCGGTCACACCTTTTAATTTTACTGCTATTTCCGGTAACCTTCCCACAAGTGCCGCTATGTGTGGTAACGTGGTTGTATGGAAGCCTGCCAATACGCAGGTGTACTCGGCCCAAATGATCATGCAGGTGTTAAAGGAAGCCGGGCTACCTGATGGAGTGATCAACCTGATATATGTTGATGGCCCTACTATTGGTAAGGTTTGTTTTTCCCACAGGGATTTTGCAGGCGTTCACTTCACAGGATCGACAGGTGTCTTTAACCAGATGTGGAAGACTATTGGTGAAAATGTAGGCAATTATAAAAGCTATCCACGCATCGTTGGGGAGACGGGAGGTAAGGACTTTGTTGTTGCACATAAAACGGCAGAACCGCAGGTAGTGGCGACAGCTTTATTGCGCGGTGCCTTTGAGTACCAGGGTCAAAAATGTTCTGCTGCATCCAGGGCCTATATCCCCTCGAATATTGCAGATGAAGTTAAAAAGCTGTTAGTAGAAGGCGTAAACAGTTTCCAGGTAGGAGCTGTAGATGATTTTGGCAATTTTGTCAATGCTGTTATTGATGAAAAAAGTTTTGATAAGATCGCATCATATATTACTGATGCAAAAGATCATAAAAATGCCAACATACTGGTAGGTGGTAAAGTAGATAAATCAAAAGGCTATTTTATTTACCCTACAATAATTGAAGCGCTGGATCCCAAATATGTTACCATGTGCGAAGAGATATTTGGACCCGTACTTACCATTCATGTTTATGATGCTGACAAATTTGAAGAAACCCTGCACCTTGTTGATTCTACATCTCCTTATGCATTAACAGGATCTATCATAGCACAGGACAGGTACGCAGTCGATCTTGCAACAAACGTGTTAAGAAACGCAGCAGGTAACTTTTATATCAACGATAAACCTACAGGCGCAGTAGTTGGCCAGCAACCATTTGGAGGAGCAAGAGCCAGTGGCACGAATGATAAGGCCGGCTCAATACTCAACCTCTACCGTTGGTTAAGTGCCCGCACTATCAAAGAAACATTTGTACCGGCTACAGATTACCGTTATGCATTCATGAAAGGAGAGAGCGAAGGCTTATAATTACAATACATATCAACCTTTATAAATAAGCCACGATTGTGGCTTATTTTTTTGTTGCAACCTATCCGGGTTAATTACAGTTCATGCATCTTTTCTGTCATTCCATACAAAATGGAGCGTATTTATACTTTTAATACTTAGGTTTTTTACGGATGAACAACAAGCGTATTTAACCTCGATAACTGAAAATTGCCATGTAGAAATTTTGATTTGTACAATTAATTTTATTGTTTTGCCATCGAAATTTAAACTATACAAAAACTCAAAAAAGCCTTTATGAGAAAATTAATTTTAGTATTTGCCTCCGTTATTGCATTAAGTTCTGTGCATGCACAAACCGGTAAAAACCAGGTAGGAGTTGCATTTGAAGCTGGGTTGCCAATGGGTGATTTTGGTGACGCTTTCAAAACTGGTTTTGGCGGTTCTTTGAAGTATTTACATGGTGTTGGTTCTGCCGGCCAGGTAAGCTTAACTTCAGGTTACACAACTTTCAGTGCTAAAGACATGCCTGCAGGTTATAGTGTTAAAGCTTCTATCATTCCAATTTTATTAGGTTATCGTCACAACTTCAGCGGTGCATATGTTGAGCCACAAGTTGGTTATGGCATTTATGGATCCAAAGTAAAAGGCGGCGGCTTCGATGAAAGTTCTTCTGATGGTGCTTTCACATGGGCTATTGGTTTAGGTTATGCAATGGAGCAAGGCCTTGACCTTGGTGCCCGCTACCAGAGTGCTTCTAAGGATGGTTCCACAACTTCTTTAGTTGGCCTTCATATTGGTTATAATTTTTCATTAGGAGGAGCTTCTTCTTCTAAATAAGATTATCAAATATTTTGTGTAAAGGGCTGAAAGTTATTCAGCCCTTTTTTTATTGCCTGGTAGATTTATAACTGAATAAAAGTGGATGTTCTAGTCCGGTATCTTTATTCTTAATACTTGAATGGACTATGTATTAGAATGCGCCCTGATCTTTAAGCCTTTTAATTGTTGAGCTATATGCTTTATACTACAAATACAATATTGCAGAGATATTTAGGTTACCATGATCATATAAAATATGTCATTATCAAACTAACTTTGAAATCGACAATTGAATTTCAAACCAAAAAATGATTTTTATGAGAAAGGTAATTTTAGTACTTGCCTCAGTTTTTGCAATATGTTCTGCAAAAGCACAATCAGGAAAGAATCAGGTTGGTATTGCTTTTGAAGTTGGGTTACCAACAGGTGATTTTAAAGACGGATTTAAAACTGGTTTTGGAGGTTCACTTAAATATTTACATGGAGTAGGAACTGCCGGACAGGTGTCTTTAACTTCCGGTTATACTGTCTTCAATGCAAAGGATGTTCCTAGCGGCTACACTGTTAAGGCATCTATCATTCCAATTTTGTTAGGTTACCGTCATAATTTCAGTGGTGCCTATGTTGAGCCACAAGTAGGTTATGGCATCTATGGATCTAAATTCAAAGGTGGTGGTGTTGACGAAAGTAATTCCGATGGCGCCTTCACATGGGCTATAGGTTTAGGTTATGCTATGGAGCAGGGTTTAGATATTGGTGCACGATACCAGAGCGCTTCAAAAAATAGTGCTACCACTTCTTTAATCGGTTTGCATATAGGGTATAACTTTTCACTGGGAGGAACTACTGCTTCCAAATAATAAATTACAACAGTGTGTAAGGGGCTGATAAAATCAGCCCTTTTTATTAAATAGTATTTGATTGTAAATCTTTCATGATAATAATCCGTGTTTTGAATAAAATGATAAAAGGTTTTTACTTATAGCAACTATACTGACTTAATAATTACATCTTTTGATATTACATTTAGGTCTGATTTAAACCAAACTTTCTAATTGTAAATAACTGTTTATGAAAAAATTAATTTTATTAGCCGGTATAATTCTTACCTGTACATGGGCACATGCACAAGTTGCATATGAAGTGCATGGTGGGGCCATATTAGCAAATTTGAGTGAGCGTTATGATAACCAGGAAGGATTCAATGGCAAATTCCGTTTGTCAGAAAGGATAGGGGTAGGTGCAGTATTGCCGGTTGCTTCCGGCATCAGCTTTCGCCCTGAATTGAACTTTGTCAGTAAAGGTGTCAAGATAGATGAATCCTATTCGTTGTCAATGGGCGGGTCTAATTACAGCTTTTCAGCCAAGGGTTCAATGAAACTCTCTTACATTGAATTGCCCCTGAATTTTGTATATATGCAACCTTCACAAAGGGGTGCTGCTTTTTTTATTGGTGCAGGGCCGTCGGTTAGTTTAGGTCTTGGCGGGAAGGCAACGGCACATGTGATTGAAATAGCCGATGGTGACAGGCAGGAAATCAATCAGACAGCCAATGTTAAGTTTGATGGGAAAGAAAATCCCAATGATGATGACCAGCATTATAAAGCTGTGGAATTCGGGATCAATTTCCTCACAGGTTTTCAGTTACACAATAAAATATTCATTGCTGCCAATTTTAACCAGGGACTTACCAACATTAATGTGGATAAAGCGGATAACGGTACAACACATACTATGTATTTAGGCCTCAGCCTGGGGTATTTTTTTAAATAATGTCATTGAACCTGATATTTTGGCCGTAATTAAGTTTGCGGCCTTTTTTTTGCAATGAGCCCGGTATAAATATTTATCTATGAAAAAGATCAGTTTAGTAGTATTGATTTTAGCAACCAGCGCTGTAGTTTTTGCGCAGTCACCTAAGTTTGGATTAAAAGCAGGATTGAATGTTTCCAAGTTATCCAATGTACCTGGATTAAACTGGAATAATCGCCTTGGTTTGAATGCAGGCGCATTAGCGCATATTCATATTTCCCCCCAGTTGGCTTTGCAGCCTGAAGTAGTTTATTCAGGCCAGGGTGCCAAATACACCATTAATGGTGAGGAGCATACATTGAACCTGGATTATATAAACATTCCGCTGCAGTTGCAATACATGTTTGATAATGGCTTCCGTTTACAAACAGGTCCCCAATTAGGTTTTTTGATCAATACAAAAGATAAAGTGAATGGACAGGACACGCAGTTTTTCACATCTGATGATTTTAAAAGCACAGATGTTTCATGGACATTTGGCCTGGGGTATTTAACCTATTCTGGTTTAGGTATAGATGGCCGCTATAATTTGGGATTGACCAATATTAATAAAGCAGGAACCAATTCTTTAAAGAATAATGTATTCCAGGTTGGCTTATTCTACATGCTTGATAACAGCCATAAAGCACAATCAAGATAATTCACCATTCATAAAAAAAATTCAGGAGGTCGCAATTGCGGCCTTCTTTTTGCTTAAAGAGGACAACCTAAATATTAACTTATGAAAAAGATCAGTTTTTTTGCCTTAGCTCTAACTGCAACAGTGTTTGCAAATGCACAAAGCAACAAGCCAACGCTCAGAACCGAAATGGAAGTGACACCCCGGTTAGGTATTAAGGGCGGTGTGAATTTGGCCAAGATGAACCATGAAGGTTTTTCCAGCGCTTCAGAGTTTGAATCCAAATCCAAAACTTCATACAATGGCGGCTTATTCATCAACATTCCTGTTGGAACAAATTTCAGATTTCAACCCGAAGTAGTGTATAGCAGCCAGGGAGGAAAAAATACACAGGTGGTTCAAACGCCTACAGGAAATATCACTTCCAATTACGAGATGGATCTGAATTATATTAATGTTCCCCTGATGTTGCAATTGCAAAGCACAACTGGTGTGTTTGTAGAATTAGGGCCGCAGTTTGGTTACCTGATCAACGCAAAGAACAAAAGCAATAGCAGCGGTGCGGGTACAAGCAACAGCGAAATGGATATTAAAGACCAGTTGAATAAACTGGATATTGGTGCATCTGGTGGTATCGGTTATCTTTCCCGGATCGGCCTTGGTATCAATGCACGTTACAATTACGGTTTTACCAATGTTCTGGATGACAGCAAAGCTAATTATGTAAGTGGTCAAAAATTAAAGAACAGGGTGTACCAGGTTGGATTATTTTACCAGTTTGGTGCTGCCAAATAGTTATTTCAATAGTAATGAATCGAAAGCCGGAATTGTTTCCGGCTTTCCTGTTTTTATACCTTCTGTTTTATTCCGCTGCAACAACTTTTAACTGCTTCCCTGCATCAAAGCATTTCTACTGATCTTAATTGCTATTTTTATAAAAATATTGCTCCCTTGAAGTCATTATTAAACGCACAGCATATTCAATTGACCATAAAGCGTTTGGCAAACCAGATCCTTGAAAACCATATCGATCCCTCGCAGACTGTCCTTATCGGTATCCAGCCACGCGGTATTTTTTTATCTGATCGCATAGCCAGGGAGATACAATTGGAAAAAGGTGCATCCGTATTTCCTTATGGAAAACTGGATATCACATTCTATCGTGATGATTTTGGAAAAGAACTTCACGTACCTAATAAAACTGATATTTTATTTTCGATAGAGGGGAAAAAGGTGATCCTGATAGATGATGTATTGTATACTGGGAGGACCATTAGGGCTGCCCTTGATGCATTGATGGATTTTGGACGTCCGAAAAAAGTGGAATTGATGGTGCTCATAGATCGCAGGTATAGCCGTGAACTTCCCATTCAGCCTGATTATACGGGAAAATCAATTGATTCCATTGTTACCCAGAAAGTAAAAGTATTGTGGCAGGAAAGAGATGGTAGCGATGAAGTAGTGTTGATGGATTAGGTCCGTGTAAACGTTTTATCGGAATTTGTACCGGGGTAAAGGTGCAATCCCGGAATCTGGTTTCAAAAACTCGAAATACTCTATCTTTGATTTTTAATGGCGCTTTCTACCCGACATCTTCTAGGAATAAAAGATCTCACCCCGGCAGATATTTCCCTGTTACTCGATACCGCAAAGCAGTTTAAAGAAGTTTTACAAAGACCTATCAAGAAGGTTCCTTCCTTAAGAGATGTGACCATCGTAAACCTTTTTTATGAGAATTCAACCCGCACAAGGATCTCGTTTGAACTGGCCGAGAAAAGACTATCAGCCGATACCATCAATTTCAGCGCTTCAGGATCTTCTGTCTCCAAAGGAGAAACATTACTGGACACTGTGAATAACATCCTGTCTATGAAAGTAGATATGGTGGTTATGAGACATAGTGCCAGCGGGGCGCCGCATTTTTTGGCCAAACATATTCCTGCTTCCATCATCAATGCCGGTGATGGCATCAATGAACATCCTACGCAGGCATTACTGGATGCTTTTTCCATTTTAGAGAAGTATGATACACTAAAAGGAACCAGGGTGGCCATCATTGGTGACATCATGCATAGCCGGGTGGCTCAGAGTAATATATACCTGCTTACTAAAATGGGAGCGGAAGTGGTGGTTTGCGGACCGCCTACATTGATTCCAAAATATATTGACCAGGCTTTTAATGTGCGGGTTGAATACAATCTCAGGAAGGCATTGGAATGGTGTGATGTGGCCAATGTGTTGCGCATCCAGCTGGAAAGGCAGAACCAGGTATTGTTTTCTTCTTTAAGAGAGTATAACCTTGCCTATGGAATCAATAAAAAAATACTTGACAGCCTGGAGAAAAGAATAACGATCATGCATCCAGGGCCTATTAACAGGGGTGTGGAGCTGGATAGCGATGTGGCTGATAGTGACCAATCCATTATCCTGCAACAGGTGGAAAATGGAGTGGCTGTCCGTATGGCGGTCTTGTACTTGCTGGCCGGAGATCGCAATTCATCTTAACTTGCCTATAATTTTATTACATGCGTATAGCTTTATTTCCAGGAACATTCGATCCTGTTACTTTTGGCCACTTGGATATCATAGAGCGGTCTATACCCTTATTTGATAAACTATATATTGGCATTGGTATCAACTCCAATAAAAAACCCATGTTCTCTGCCGAGCAGCGTGTGCACTGGCTGGAGGATATATTTAAAAATGAGCCAAAGATCGAGTCAGTGATCTATGAAGGACTGACCGTGGATTGTTGCCGGAGAATCCAGGCTAATTATATTTTACGGGGCATACGCTATGTCAACGATTTTGAATACGAGAAAGCCATCGCAGATATGAACCGTAGCCTTGATGAAAATATAGAAACGGTATTCCTTACCTGCCTGCCAAAATATACATCTGTAGCTTCCACCCTGGTCAGGGATGTACTTCGGTATGGAGGCGACGTATCGCAATTTGTTCCGGATGTAGTTTTAAAAACTATCCGGCAGTCTGATCCCAAGATCCTTTTTGCCTAAGCGATAGCGGAGGGGTTCAATAGCTGCACTCCCGCATGGATCACATCCCTGATGGATGCATGCGTGTTGTCCAGGTAAGGACCTAATGTTGTTAACGGCACCCATTCACACTTTTCAATATCTTCTTCAGTTTGGGGTTTTAATTCCTTTTGCTTGAAGCTTTTGACAAGATACCAGTGCGATTCCTTGATGATATGTTCACCATACTGGTGATAAGTATGGTAGGTTACTGCCAGGGGCCTGTCCATTTCTATTTTTTCTAATCCCGTTTCTTCTTTCACCTCCCGCAGGGCACAGGTTTCCAGGTCTTCGCCCTCATCTAGTTTACCTTTAGGGAGGTCCCATTTCCCTCTTCTGAATATCATTAGTACCTCATGATCCTTTGTATAAACAAATCCTCCGGCAGCCTTTACCAGGTGCAATTTCTTTTTAAATGCATGTAGAACAGCCTCCGCATCATTGTGCAGGAAAACACCTCTCATGATCCTGGGTTGTTCCATTTCATGGATCATGGCCTTAACAGTATGCAGGTTGAATTCGTCAATAAAAACAGTCTCCTCGTGGTGTAAGAATTCTTCTATTTCAGGGTTGATCTTATTAACCAGGTAGAGCGGTTTATTGTTAAAATAAATGATCTGCTGCATAAGCTAAGTTAAGCAGTAACAATGTGCAGGAGAAAGCCATCGTTCAAATAAAATGGAAAGCATGCAATTTGGAACAGGGACTAAGTCCTTGTTTTCTATCTTCGCCGCATGACAGATTCGATTGTAACAGCTGAAAAACTATTACAGGCAGACGCAGTCCGGCTCAATGCAAAGATCCCGTTTACATGGGCTAGTGGCTGGAAAAGCCCTATCTATTGCGATAACAGGAAGGTTTTATCGCTTCCCTATATCAGGGATTACATCAAAAGCGAACTATGTAATGTAATATTTGAAAAATTTGCGGATGCTGAAGTAATAGCTGGTGTGGCAACAGCCGGCATAGCATGGGGAGCAATGGTGGCGGACCAGCTGAAGCTGCCATTTATTTATGTTCGTCCCAAGCCTAAAGAACATGGATTAGGTAACCAGATAGAAGGACAATATGCGCCCGGCCAGAAGATAGTGGTGCTGGAAGATCTTGTTTCTACGGGCAAAAGCAGCCTGCAGGTGGTGGATGTTCTGAGGAAGAATGAAGTAGAGGTAATGGGTATGGTTTCCATATTTAATTACAGGTTTCAACAGGCGGCAGAAGCTTTTGAACAGGCAGGAGTACCCCTGATCTCCTTGACAGATTATCCCAACCTTATACAATTGGCGCTTAAAAAGGGATTGATAGAGCCCTCTGAAGAAGAGATTTTGTTAAAATGGAGGTCTGATCCTGCAAACTGGAAAGGAGTTTCCTAAATTGGTATTCAAATAATTATTTATGAAAAAACTGCTGGTAATGGCTTTTGCAGGGATGATGCTAAGTGTCGGCGCATCAGCCCAGACAAAGGCTGCACAAACAGTGAAACTGAGTACCCCCACTGTTCAATGCGATATGTGCAAGAAAAAGATCGAAGAATATCTGAAAAGGTATGATGGAGTGACCTACGTTAATGTCAATTATAAAAGAAAAGAAACCACGGTCAAATACCTTACGGACAGGACGAATGAGGAGGTATTGAAAGCTGCCATTGCCAATGCAGGCTATGATGCCAACGAGGTAAAAGCCAATCCTGAATCGTATAAGGCACTTCCGAAATGTTGTAAGAAACCTGAGGATGGTGGGGGAATGCCTAAGCATTAACCAACCCGTTTAAATCGATTTTAAACCCCTTTTTAAGGGGTTTTTTTATTTAATTGTATCTCGCTCAGCCGGTGCAATCCCTGGTAATGTATGGGCCTGCTAACATAAATTCCGGCCTTTCCCACCTTTACATTTCCTTCTGCTTTAAGTAATATATCCTTTTGGGACAAAGATTCCAGGTTCAGCTCCATGGCTTTACGAAGAGGTATAGTTCCTGAAAACGGTATAGTAAAGTCAGACTGTTTCCTTACATCTATGGCTGTATCCTGGGTGAACTTACCCATATAGGTACTATCCAAATAAATATCTGCTTCTGCCTCCTTGACAGTTACACCAAAATCATTAGGGTTAAAATAGGTGACACTGAACCCAACCGTAGCATCCTGGATGCTCAGATTTTTCAATCCAAACTCGTCTACTTTACGGAATTCCGGGTCTTTAACCTCCTTACAGCTCATAAAGCTTGAAGCCAGGAGCAGGAGGGATGGTAAAATAATCTTCCATTGCATACCTCCATAATGGCAAAAATCATGCAGCTATATTTTCATTAAATGTGAATAACCCGATTACTAATAATAGTAGAATCAGTATGCAAAAGAGATAGTGGTAGCTTGTCTAATAATATTAGTAGTTTAAAAAGACATAAACAACTTAAAACAAATGTTTTACAATGTTTAAGTAACATTAAATAATATAATTTATTTTAAAATTTATATTCGAACATAGTGCATTAGCTCATCAATTATACATTAAAATGGTTAATCTATTAAGTACTTGATAAATAGTTTATTATGAACTAAAATGAGATTAAAATATTGTATAGAAACATACATTAAATAAAGTACTAGTATTATAACTATTAACATCATCATGCTAAAGTGAAATTTGGCTTTTAAGAGCCTGTTTTAAATAAATGAAGGGTTATCATCCACGGCATTGCAATACGCCCCAAGATCAAAAACAAGCGCTTAATTCAATACATTCAATTTTTGCCTGGTTCATAAAATGGAGTCAGAAAACTTTTAAGTAACCTTTTAAAGAAGTTGTAGGACAGGTGACATAATTGCAGTTGTAAAAAATAAACTGAGGTGTACCTGAATTTGGTCAATGAAACCAAACCGGTCTTTTCGTACATTGCATTACCTCTCTTATTTACTCCCCGAAGACTAACTGATGAGATATAAATTATTTACCTCATTTATTTTCCTATTAGTATTTCCGTTTATATCACCGGGACAGGATTTTTCTAACAAGGGAAAAGAATTCTGGTTATCCTATTCCTACCATGTGGGAATGAATGGGGGTGGTAGCCCCACCATGACCATTTACCTGACCTCTGACGTGATCACCAACTTTACAGTAGAAGTTTATGGTGGATCGGTGATTCAAACCGGGACCATCCAGGCAGGTGCAGTAGTGAGCGTAACCATTCCCAACTTTTATTTTATTGATGATGAGGGTCTTTTTAATAACCGGGCTGTCCGGGTAACAGGTGATAAATCCTTCGTGGTGTATTCTTACATAACCAGGAGTGCGGCCAGCGGCGCAACACTTTGCCTCCCCACTAATGTTTTGGGCAAAGAATATTATTCCCTCAATTTTACCCAGGAGTCCAATGAATTACAATCAAATTCCTACTTTACGATCATTGCCGTAGAGGACAATACAACCGTAGAGATAACTCCTGCCGCGGATACAAAAAATGGATGGAAGGCCAATACTACTTATTCGGTCAATTTAAATAAAGGCCAGATTTACCAGGTGCTGGGGCTTACACCTGATGCCTCGGGTGTTGACCTGACCGGGTCAAGAATAAGATCTGTGGCAAGTGGTACAGGAGGGTGTAAAAGGATAGCTGTATTTTCCGGCAGCGGGAAGATCCGCATCCCGGCCACGGGTTGCAACATAAATAGTTCAGACAATCTTTATCAGCAACTATATCCTACAGGTACCTGGGGCAAAAAATACCTTACCGTTCCCAGTAAGAATAATCCCAATAATTATTACAGGGTCATTAAAAATAACCCTTCCGCTTCGGTATATGTAAATGGCAGCCTGGTCCCGGCTTCGTCCTTTATTAATAATACCTATTACCAGTTTTTTAATAACAGGCCCAACGAGATCGTTTCTGACCAGCCGGTTTCCGTAGCTCAATATTTCACTACGCAGGGATGCGATGGTAATAGTAATACGGTTCCTTACGATCCGGACATGATCGTTTTAAACCCGGTAGAGCAAAATATCAATAATGTTACGCTTGTCAACTCCAATCTTTTTGCTCCATCCACTTCCCAATATCCCCACCAACACCATATTCATGTGATCATGAAGAATGGAGGAAGCGGCATTTCATCCTTCCAGTTGGATGGAGCCAGTGTATCACCTTCTTTATGGACAATCCATCCCTCAGATCCAACCTATTCGTACCTGTACCTAAGTAATGTTAACCAGGGATATCATCGTATTTCTTCAGATTCGGGCTTCAATGCTTTAGCCTATGGCTATGCCAATGCAGAAAGCTATGGGTATTCTGCGGGGGCTAATGTTAAAGACCTTTACCAGTTTGTCACTATCAAAAATGTATTCGGTACTGTCAATTTTCCCGGGACCTGTAAGAATTCACCCTTTTACCTGGCAATGACCTTTCCTTACCAGCCAACCCAGATCAAATGGGTTTTCAATGGTATAATACCTGACGTAACCATTAATGCGCCGGTATATGATTCTACCTGGAGCATCAATGGAAAGCAATTGTTCCGTTACCAGCTGCCTGCAGCTTTCAACCTTCCGGGAACCGGTACCTTTCCTATTAAGGTATTGGCCCAAAATCCAACGCCTGACGGTTGCAGTGGGGAACAGGAGATCAATTACGATCTACAGGTGTATGACCGGCCTTCAGCTTCTTTTAATTTCAACACCAATGGTTGTTTATCAGACAGCGTTCGGTTTACAGATCTTTCCAACGGCAATGGCCGTGCAGTGGTTAAATGGCTTTGGGATTTTAACGACGGGAATGTTTCTGGCATTCGTAACCCTGCACATTTGTATACTTCTCCGGGTTCTTATAATGTCAACTATTCCATCATTACAGATATCGGGTGCATTTCTGATACCACCAGTAATAAAATAATCCTTTCCAATCCGCCAGTGGCAAAGTTTGGTATTGAAAGCCCGTATTGTATTGGACAACCCATTCGTTTCCTTGACTCTTCTACAACCAGTTCTTCCCCCATTGTCAAATGGTATTGGAATTTTGGTGATGGAAGTCCTAATTAATTGCCTCTTCCAATGCGGCTCAATTACATAGTTTCTCTACCGGAGGTGCCTATACTATATCCTTAAAAGTAGAAATGGCAGGTGGCTGCCAGAGTACTGTATTTACAAGATCAATATCCGTTACACCCCGGCCGGTTGCGGCATTCGATTTTAGTAATGCATGCCTTCCATCCGGTACCATGTCATTCACTAATAATTCCGCTATCACTGATGGCTCCCAGGCAGCGCTAAGCTATGCATGGAATTTTGGTGATGGAACAAAGGCCATTCAACCATCACCAGCTCATTCTTATAGTTCTGTCGGTCCATTTGCTGTTGAATTGAAAGTGGTCTCCAATGCAGGTTGCAGGGATAGCATCACCAAATCAGTCAACACGATTTATACCCAGCCTAAAGCGACCTTTTTCCTTCCTGCTGCAATCTGCCTTGGGGATTCTGTTAACCCACAGGATGCATCTACAGCTTCAGGAAGCTCTGTTTTGAAGTGGAATTGGGACTTTGGTGATGGATCGGTTGCTACACAACAAAAGCCTGTGCACGTATACACAGTTGCCGGAACCTATAAAGTTTCAATGGTGGTCACTTCTGCTGTTGGCTGTCAATCCGATACAGCAATAAAAAATATTGTTGTGAATCCTTTACCCACTGCTGCCTATAACATTATTTCACCTGCCTGTGTGGGCAAAGAAGTAAGCTTGGCAGATGCTTCAAAGGCCAATGCAGGCACTATAACAGATTGGAAATGGGATCTTGGAGATGGAACGATACTCAATAAAAACACCAACGAAACAATCACCCATACATTCGGTGCAGAAAAAAAATACCAGGTGAGCCTGCAGGTAAAAACCGATAGGGGATGTACTTCTTCGGTGTTTACCCGGGAGATCACAGTGCACCCATTACCGCTGGTCGCATTCAACATGCCAGGCAACTGCCTGGCCGATCCTTATTCCCAATTCCGTGACAGCAGTTCTATAACTGATGGCTCACAAAGATCATTTAGCTATTCCTGGAATTTTGGTGATGCTAATGCCAGTCCCGCCAACGCCAATACATCGGTTGTAAAAGATCCGCAACATAAATATACAAGTGTAGGTTCTTATGATGTTTCGTTAATGGTGACATCCGCAGATGGGTGTACGGCTGCCATTGCACAACCGTTTTTTATAAATGGCTCCGTGCCTAAGGCTTCCATTACAATTGATAATGGCACTGAGGCATGTAGCAATAAGGTGGTGACTATTACGAAT
Source organism: Flavisolibacter ginsengiterrae DSM 18136 (assembly GCF_059568575.1). NCBI lineage: Bacteria > Pseudomonadati > Bacteroidota > Chitinophagia > Chitinophagales > Chitinophagaceae > Flavisolibacter > Flavisolibacter ginsengiterrae. The sequence goes on along the minus strand of NZ_JCANTR010000001.1, from coordinate 354,042 downwards.
AATTCAGGTGTGGATGTAGGAAGGTTAATTCAGCTTATCATTCAATGGGATTATAAGAATGATCCGGCTGCAGCCGATACCATTACCTATCCGCTTGCAGGAGCGAAATTTACTCATACATACCCTGAATTTTTCAGCCCGGCTTCAAAACCCGCTGAGATAAGGGTAGTAGCCTGGTCAGGAGAAAATTGCAGTAATGTATATGCCCAAACCATCCTGTTGAAGGCTTCACCTCAGTTAAGTTTTGATCCCATACCCCCTGTTTGTGCCAATTTAAAACCCTTTACCATTTCGGAAGCACAGGCATTGAATGGGACACAGGGTTCAGGTACATTTTCAGGAAAGGGAATTACGCCTGCAGGTTTGTTTGATCCTTCCCTGGCAGGTGTAGGAGAGCATATTATAAGCTATACCTTTTCAGCTGACAATGGTTGTGAAAATCATGTAGAGCAGTCTGTTAAGGTATCATCCCTTCCCATCATTAATGCCGGGCCTGACCGGGTGCTATTGGAGGGAGGCAGCGTGGTATTATTGGGGACTGGCTCTGGCAATAACATCAGTTATTCCTGGTCGCCGGTGCAGGGATTGAATGACCCTTCACTTTCACAACCTACCACTACTACGGCCATAGACCTGGAATATACACTGGTAGGAACTTCAGCAGAACTTTGCAGCGATTCAGATAAAGTATTGGTGAAAGTGTTGAAAAAGCCAACCATACCCAATACATTTTCACCCAATGGAGATGGAATACATGACAGGTGGGAGATACGGTACCTGGATAGTTACCCGGGAGCTACCGTGGAGATATTTAACCGGTATGGACAACCGGTATTTAAAACCATTGGTTACAACAAACCATGGGATGGCACCTTTAAAGGAAGTCCATTGCCGGCAGGAACCTATTATTATATTATTGACCCTAAGAATGGGAGGCAGCCAATGTCGGGATTTGTAGATATCATCCGTTAATAACATGAGTCGATTACTGTTCATATTATCATTACTCATCACCGGCTCCTTGCAGGGTAAAGCCCAACAGCGACCTCATTATACACAGTATATCCTGAACAATTATATTCTGAATCCTGCTTTAACCGGAATAGAGAACTATACCGATGTAAAGATCAGCGGGAGGGACCAGTGGGTGGGATTGGATGGCGCACCACGGACTATGTATCTTACTGTACATATGCCTATCGGTAAAAAGGATTATAAAACTTCTGCAACCTCATATTCGGTTCCCGGGGAAAACCCCAGGGGTACCAATTACTGGTCTAACTATACCGCCTCAGAGCCGCACCATGGCATCGGCTTTTCTGTTATGAATGATAGAACAGGGTTGTATAACCGCTTTTCTGCCAATGTTTCTTATGCCTACCATCTGGGCTTATCTGCCCGGACCAATATTGCCGCAGGATTTGCTGCAGGCATCCAAAGTATCAACCGCGATGGCACCAAATCAACGTTCAACAACAATGATCCTACCGATCCGGCACAGGGTAATACTTCTGATATTTACCGGGTCAGGCCAGATCTTTCAGCAGGCATCTGGATAAATGGTGCAGATTATTTTGTTGGTCTTAGTGCACAGCAGGTGATCCCTCAAAAAGTTTCCTTTACTGATGATACATTGGGCTTTAAGATTGTTCCCCATTTGTTTGCCACGGGTGGCATCAGGTTCCTGCTCAGTGAAGATGTCAATGCTATTCCATCAGTCATGGTTAAATATGTTTCACCATTAGATCCGCAGCTTGATGTAAACCTGAAATTGCAATACCAGGATCTTTTCTGGGTGGGTGGTAGCTATAGGTTGAACGATGGTTATGCCGCAATGTTGGGATTGAACGTAGCCAACTCATTTAATATGGGGTATGCCTACGATTTTACAAGAACTGCACTTAACACGGTAAGCAGGGGCACGCATGAGATCATCATTGGTTTCTTGATTGGCAACCGGTATGGTGATACCTGCCCCAGGAATGTCTGGTAAATTCTTTGAAAAACAGAGTAAACCTTGTTTCTTAAAACAGGTGCTGATTACAGGCGGATCACTTTTTTATCAGACTTCAAAGCTTTGATCTTTTCCAACTTGATCTTCAGGCTGATTTTGGCATCTCTGATTGCTGACAGGCTACCATCAGGTATTGGGTTGCAGGTAGTAATTTGTGCCTGTGACATTTGTGATTCTACTTTTTCCAGTTGAGAGAGTACCTGGTCACAATTCGTCTGCATACTATCCAGTTCAATTTCTGTTAGCGCATTGGACAAATTCGTATTGATCCTGGACCAGTCAATTTTTTCGTATTGTGCTTTTAAGTTCTGCTCAATATTCTGCCAGTTGATCTTTTCCAGTTCCTTGTTGTATTGCTGTTGTGCCACGGCTTTTTCTTTCATGGTCATGGCATCTGCAATTTGCGTTTCCACCTCTTTCCATTGCAATGTTTTCATAACCTTTTTGGTAGCATCAACAGTTTTGGCAACCTGTTGTTTTTGCTCCTGTGTCAGCGATGCATCAACATCGTCCTGGGCTACCTGTATATATCCGGTTGCCTGGCGATCCTTTAAAAGTTCTTGAGTTTGGTCCGATGTTATTTGGCTATGGTAAATGTATTTTTCATTTTTAGGAGTGTGAATGGCCACGGTTGCTTTGGAATGAACCACCGGCACAGGTGATATGGATTCAGCAGCCGACGCAGTTTCATCTTCCGCGCTAAATAAGGCAAAAGGATTGGCCATGGTGTTGTAGGCAAAAGCATAGTTACCCTGCCTTTTCTTCTCCTTAATAATAAGTACGGAATTCAAAGCAATAATACAGAACAGGGCTGCCAGTACGCCGGCCAGTTGCCTGAACTGAAATCTTTTTTTCTTTTCCATACCTACAATTTTTTCTATTCTGTTCAATAAGGAATTCTTGCCTGTGGCACCTATGGCTAATATATGCGTTGAGGAAGATGCAACTTTTTCCAGTGTAAGCAACGCTGATGCATAGCTTACTTTGTCATAACCGAATTGCAACACCAGTTCATCGCAGCAAGTCTCTCTTTCAGCTTCGATGGTCTTCATGAACTGCTTTACAAAAGGATTAAAATAAAGTATCGTATGGATAATACTGATGATAAGGTTTACCAGGTAGTCATAACGTTTAATATGCGAAAGTTCGTGAAGCAATACAGCCTCAACCTGCTGAACTGATAGATTATTCAAGCTGGCAACCGGTAATAGAATGATAGGTTTAATGTATCCAACGGTAAGTGGGGAGCGGGCAATGCTGGAAACATACACCTTCACTTTTTTGCCTATGCTTAAATGAGAAGAGATTTTTTGTACAAAAAGGCGATAGGTAAGGTCAGCCTTTTGCAGTCCTTCTTGCTTAATATGTTGAACGAAGCGGTAATTTTTATAAAGTCGCCATGTGGGAAAGGCCAACAGGCTGAGGTAGGCTACAGAAGCGGAGAGGAGGAAGATATTTAATATCCCGTCTGCCTCAGGAATGCTTTGATTAAAGAATACTATGGTTGACACTGGCTTACTGGTATAGAACATTACAAAGCTTGCTATGAACCATATAAAACCGGCAATGATGGCAAGAACGGAAAACTGGTATTTTTTGTGGGAACTGAGTTGGAATAAATTACTTGCCCCGAGGAACAGGCACCAGAGCAATGCCATTTGCCAAAAACTATTAAGGGTGGCCCATCCCAGCGATTGCAGGAAATGGGACTGGCTCCAATTGGCCATGGTTTACTGTTTTTTCAGGTTGTCAATGAGAGTCTGAATTTTATCCAACTCCTCAGCGGAAACTTTTTGTTCACCGCTACCCAGTGCCTGCAAAACTAATTGAGTCGATGATCCTCCAAAAAGGGAATCAATCATTTTATTTAAAAGGTGTTTTTGGGTCTTCTCCCTGTTTACGGCAGGTTGATAGACGTGCGTTCTCATGGACTCATCCCTCTTTACCAGCCCTTTTTCATGCATGATCTGCATGAGCTTAAGCGTAGTGGTATAGCCTACATCCTTTGATTTAGCCAGTTCCTCATGTACTTCACGCACAGTAGCGATATCCTTATGCCAAAGGATATTCAGGATCTCTAATTCACTTTCTGTAGGTTTAATGTATTTCGCCGCCATAAAAAAGCATTTACCTGACGAATATACGACCATTTTCGTATAGTGGAAATAGGGTAATCATATTTAATATTTATTAACAGTTTTTAAGGATGAACGGTAAGACGCCTAGGGCAGGAGGTATCAATTATTCCTCTGGTGAGTCGCCGAGGCATATGGCTGATCCATAGGATATGTTTAGGAAATGGTTGGCTTTGGCCAGCTTTAGGGTAGGAATAAAATGCATCTTGTGACTGATTACCCGGGAATAAAACTTATCACTCGAACTAACAGATCTGTTCATTGCTTTCTCAAAGGGGTAGGGTAGCTTTGAGGAATGCCAAAGATCATTACGGTCACTTTCAACCCAACCATTGATAAGAGCACCTCAATAGCGGCCCTTATGCCTGAAAAAAAACTTCAATGCTCTGCTCCCCGGTTTGAACCTGGTGGTGGTGGAATTAACGTGGCAAGGGCCATAAAAAAACTGGGTGGTGAAGCTTTAGCAGTTTATCCGGCCGGCGGCTACTCAGGCCGGTTTTTAAATGATTTGATGGCCAGGGAAGGAGTTACCGTTCATGCTGTTCCGACCAGGTCACATACCCGTGAGAACCTGATCGTGTTTGACAGGTCTACCAGCCTGCAATACCGCTTTGGTATGCCTGGTTCTGAGGTGTTGGAAGAAGAATGGCGCCAGCTTTTGACAGATATTGAAAATTCGGGAGCTGAATATATCATTGCCAGTGGTAGCCTGCCACCGGGAATGCCAGACGATATTTTTGGATGGATAGCAGAAATAGCCCGTAAGATACAGGCTAAATTAATAGTTGATACTTCCGGCGAAGCCCTTAAAAAGGCTGTAGACAAGGGTGTATTTCTATTAAAGCCTAACCTTGGGGAACTGAGTTCACTCGTAGGCAAGGAAGAAGTATCCCACGAATCGGTGGATGAGATTGCCAAAGACATCATTAGCAGGAATTGTTGCCAGGCCATTATTGTTTCCCTTGGATCCGCGGGGGCAAGGTTGATCACTAAAGATGAAGTGATCCAGGTAATTCCTCCCGTGGTGAAACGGCTGAGTACCGTGGGGGCAGGTGACAGTATGGTGGCTGGCGTTATATTAAGTTTATCCAGGGGCATGGATCTGAAGGAAGCCATGAAATATGGTGTAGCCTGTGGCACGGCAGCCACACTGAATCCCGGAACAGAGCTTTGCAAGCTGGAGGATGTGGAGAAACTGTATAAATTAATAAGTACTACCGTAACTCACCAGGCCTGAGCTTATACACCAGGCCTGAGCTTATAATGGATGGTATTTTCTTATAAAGGCAGGTCAAGCCTGGAAATTGGCCTTAAAAGGGCACCAGGAATAAAAAAATAAAGCCCTTTCCATAGGGAAGGGCTAAAAATAAAAGCCCCCCGAAGCAGACCGGGGGAACTTTTTTTGTCTCTCACAAAGCAGAACTATCTTAAATGAATTGTATTTGCTGATACTGATTTTGAGGCAGTTACTTGTATAGACTGTTCAGTCTTTGAATTCGCTGCACCGGTCTCAGAATTATTTTTTTCTTTAAAAACAGAAGCCAGGGTAGGTGCTATCACCAGGGAAACTATGGACATCAGCTTAATAAGGATATTCATGGAAGGGCCTGATGTGTCCTTAAATGGGTCTCCTACTGTATCGCCGGTCACTGAAGCTTTATGTGGGTCAGAACCTTTATAATACATCTGGCCATTGATATCTACGCCTTTTTCAAAGCTTTTCTTGGCATTGTCCCATGCGCCACCGGCATTGTTCTGGAACATACCCATCAAAACGCCGCATACGGTTGCCCCTGCCAGGAATCCACCTAAGGCTTCAGGTCCAAGCAGGAATCCAATGATCAGTGGTGATACGATGGCAATTGCTCCAGGCAGCATCATTTTCTTAATAGATGCCTGGGTAGAAATGGCTACGCATTTATCATATTCAGGTTTGCCCTTTCCTTCCATGATACCGGGAATATCCCGGAACTGGCGGCGAACTTCTTCCACCATTGCCATGGCAGCTTCTCCAACGGCACGGATGGCAAGGGACGAGAAAATGAACGGTATCATACCACCTACAAAAAGGCTGGCCAGTACTTTCGCATTGTAAATATTAATACCATCCATTTTAAAACCGTTGGTATTAATAACTCCCACATAGGCCGCAAATAATGCCAGTGCAGTTAAAGCTGCCGAAGCGATGGCGAATCCTTTCCCGGTAGCTGCGGTAGTGTTACCAACTGCATCAAGGGTATCTGTTTTTTCACGAACATCTTTAGGCAGCTCACTCATTTCAGCGATACCACCGGCATTGTCAGCAATGGGTCCAAAGGCATCGATAGCTAACTGCATAGCAGTTGTTGACATCATCCCGGCTGCTGCTATGGCCACTCCATATAAGCCAGCAAAGGCGTAAGAACCATATATACCCCCCGCTAATACCAGGATAGGAAGGAAGGTAGATTCCATACCCATAGCCAGGCCGCCAATAACGTTAGTAGCATGACCCGTACCTGACTGTCTAACAATACTGTTCACGGGGCGTTTGCCCATAGCTGTGTAATATTCAGTGATGATACTCATTAAAGTACCTACAACAAGGCCAACTGCAATGGATCCAAAAACATTCATTTTGGTAAAAGCAAAACCACGCAGGTACATATCACCATCAGGTAATATGAAACTTACCAGGAAAAATGCTGCAATGGCTGATAATACGATGGAACCCCAGTTACCCATATTCAGGGCTTTCTGAACCACACCCGTGCTAATGCCTGACTTATCAGATATGCGAACAAAGAATGTTCCGATGATAGAGAAGATAATACCTACGCCTGCAATCAGCATTGGCAATAATATAGGTGAGTATCCATTAAAAGTATCATTCAGGGATGTACCGGCATTGTCAGTCACCTCGTGTCCCAAAACTATTGTTGCCAATACAGTAGCCACATAAGATCCAAAAAGGTCAGCACCCATACCGGCAACATCACCCACGTTATCTCCAACATTATCTGCAATGGTAGCAGGGTTGCGGGGATCGTCCTCCGGTATGCCGGCTTCCACTTTACCTACAAGGTCTGCACCCACATCGGCAGCCTTTGTATAGATACCTCCACCCACGCGGGCAAAAAGGGCAATGCTTTCTGCACCCAGTGAAAATCCTGTCAGCACTTCTATAGCGCGGGTTACTTCATGGCCTGTAGACAAGGCATCAGGAGCAAACCATTTGATCAATACAATGAATAATCCACCCAGCCCCAGTACGGCCAGTCCTGCAACACCCATACCCATTACGGCGCCGCCGGTAAAGGATACCTTTAGTGCCTTGGATAAAGAAGTGCGGGCAGCATGTGCTGTTCTTACATTAGCCTTAGTGGCAGCGCGCATACCAATATAACCGGCAAGGGCACTAAAGAACGCACCAATAAGGAAAGCTACAGCGATGAACCAATGTGATTCCGCATTCCTGCTTCCCATATAGCCTAATAATAAGGCCACAATAATTCCGAAATAAGTAAGGATCTTCCACTCGGCCCTGAGAAATGCCATGGCACCTTCGGCAATGTAATTTGCGATCTCTTTCATGCGGTCAGTACCAGCTTCCTGTTTACTTACCCATGCAAATTTCCACAAGGTGTAGAGCAAACCAATTAATCCCATAATGGGAACCAGATAAACGTAAGAATTCATATTGCAGTCTTAAGTTATTTTTTTACCCCTCCCGAAGGATTCGGATTTGAGGACGGCAAAGATAGGGGTTGAAATGTCTGAACCATATTTTATGGCCATTTTTTGAAATGGATAGAAATTGAGGATTCTCCTATCCTTTATGACCCGGTGAGGCTGAATTATTCAGAAAGGCAGATGGTGAATGTATCCTGTAAGTAGGATTATAATTCGATCATCTGGAGGGGTTGACCCAGTTTTTCCAATTGCTGCTGAAGCCTGTTGCAATTGGTATCTGTAATAAATATCTGTGTTTCTTCATCAGAGCAGACCCTTTGCAGCAGGTTGGATATGCGTTCCTCATCCAGCTTTTCAAATACATCATCCAGTAGCAACAGGGGAGAAAGATGCTTTTCTTCTTTAATGATCTGCATTTCTGCAAGTTTGAGGGCAAACAGTAGGCTTTTACGTTGTCCCTGTGAGGCAATACTCCTGAAAGACTGCTCACTCAATGTAAAAAACAGGTCGTCTTTATGGATACCACCAGAAGATCTTTGAACCATCAGGTCCTTTTGGCGGTTATGTTTCAATAATTCCTCCATGCTTACATGGTGTAGTTCTGTTTCGTAAAACAGGTTAATATCTTCATACCGCTGGCATATGTCATTATATAATTGCTTAACCATTGGCAGGAACCTCAAAAGGAATTCACGTCTTTTTTCGAAAATATGATTCCCTTCTTTGGAAAGCTGTTCATCCAGGATATCAAGGACGGTCAGGTCTTTTGTATAACTATCATTATAGGAGCGCAGGAAAGAATTTCTTTGTTGAAGGATCTTGGTATAATCGATCAGGCTTTGCAGGTAGTCATGATCCAGCTGGGAAAGCAGGGTATCGATAAATTTTCTTCTTTCCTCACTTCCTCCAATGATCAACTGGATATCATCAGGTGCTATAATGACACAGGGATAGCGACCAATATGTTTGGAAAACCGGGTATATAATTCATCATTCACAGAAAATTCCTTTTTGCCCGTCTCCCTGAGAATACAAACTGCCTTTTCTTCTTTTTCATTGAGTTGCAGGTGTCCTTCTATTCTGAATCCTTCCTGGCCCTGGAGGATATTAGTGCTGTCTTGCCGGGTAAAATAACTTTTGGTAAAACAGAGGTAATGAATGGCGTCTAAAAGATTGGTCTTGCCAACACCATTGCGCCCGCAAATGCCAATGATCCGTTCATTAAAGGTAAACTCCTGCTGGAAGTAATTTTTAAACTGGAACAGCGATATGGTTCTGATATAAAGGCTCAAGAAGGCAGTATCGTGTAAGGTGATTAAAAAATTTGTGATCGCTGTTTATTTCATATGTATCCTGGCAGTGCACTGCCCCTCATCATTGTATTATTGAAGTGAAGCAGCTACCAGTTCGGCAATGTCCATCACACGGACATCCGTTTCTTTTTCTGCCGCCTTTATACCGTCTGTGAGCATGGTATTGCAAAAAGGACAGGCAGATGCTACTATTTGTGAGCCAGTATCTATGGCCTCATTGGCCCTGTCTAAATTAATCCTGGTATTGCCTGGTTCTTCCTCTTTGAACATTTGGGCACCCCCTGCACCGCAACAAAATCCCTGCTTGCGGCAACGCTTCATTTCCACGAGTTCTGCATCCAGGGCTTCCAATACCTTTCTTGGTGCTTCGTAAATTCCATTGGCCCTTCCCAGGTAGCAACTGTCATGATAGGTTATCTTCCGGCCTTTGAAAGTATCTGAATCTTTTAACCTGATCTTTCCTTCATCTATCAATTGCTGTAAAAAAGTAGTATGATGAACGACTTCGTAGCTGCCACCTAATTCAGGGTATTCATTTTTGAAAATATTAAAACAGTGCGGGCATGTTGTTACTATTTTTTTGATACCATAATTATTCAGGGTTTGAATATTCTGGTAGGCCATCATCTGGAACAGGAACTCGTTACCTGCTCTTCTTGCCGGGTCTCCTGTGCACATTTCTTCTTTGCCCAGTATGGCATAGTTGATCTCAACTTTGTTCAATATAGTTGCAAATGCTTTTGTGATCTTTTGAGCCCGTTGGTCAAAACTGCCTGCACATCCCACCCAAAATAATATCTCCGGTGTTTCCCCGGAAGCAAAAAGTTCGGCCATTGTTCTTACCTGCATGCTTTAATTTTTCTTCGGGCTCAAAAATAAGTCATGAAGCCTTATAGTAATGAAATTAGATACAGCTAACAATATGTGTTTATTTTTGAAGGCTTACTATGAATTGGAAAGGATTTTGGGAAAAGTGGTCCAATTGGGAATTATGGCCATTCGCCCTTCGTTATCTTTTGATCAGTCCTGTGTGGGCCTGGTATTGCCTGCGTTCAGGATCACTATGGTTCTTTTCTTCTTCCAATCCCACTATTACATTCGGAGGGTTTGAAGGCGAAGGCAAAAAGGAAATGTATGAGCTATTGCCTTTACACAGCTTTCCAAAGACCATATATATACAACCGGGCGAACTTTTTTCCTCTGTAAGGCATCGCATCCATGAAAATGGTTTTTCGTATCCCTTTATCGTCAAGCCAGATGTTGGTATGAAGGGCCTTCTTTTCAGGAAAATAGATAATGAAGCAGCCCTTGAAAAATACCACAGGCTGATACCAATGGAATATATAGTACAGGAACTGGTAGAATACCCATTGGAGGTAAGTGTTTTTTATTACCGGTATCCTGATCGAGAAAAAGGGGTTATCACGGGATTTATTCAAAAAGAGTTGATGGATATTATTGGTGATGGCCGCAGTACTATCTGGGAGTTGATCACCATGCATGCAAAAGCCAGGCACCGGCTGGAGGAAATGCGTATTAAACATATAGATTCCCTTGACAAAATATTGCCTGAAGGAGAAAGGTATATTTTGACACATGCCGCAAACCTTAACCGGGGTGCCCGGTTCACCAATTTAAAACACCTGGTTGATGAAGATTTGTTGAATGTGTTTGATGCATTGAGTCATCCTACCCAATTTTATTATGGTCGGTATGATATCAAATGCAGGTCTGTTGAAGACCTGAAAAAGGGAGAGCATTTCAGCATTTTGGAATTCAATGGAAGCGGAGCCGAGCCAAACCATGTGTATAATTCAGGGTATACCTTATTACAGGCCAACCAGGAATTTATTAAGCACTGGAAGGTCTTGTTCGAGATATCGAAGTATAATAAAGAACATGGGATACCGTACTGGTCTTTTCAAAGAGGTTGGGAGTTTTTAAAAGAAGCTAAAAGACACCTTAAGGTATTGGAACATTATGATAATGAGATCCTGGTATAAAATGCACCATAACAGTAAAGAAAGATATATGCTATTTTCGAAACCAAGTGCCTGGGTATGCAAAAGCTGATACGCATTTTTTTTACGGGTTTGCTCATTAGTTTTTTAGGTTCTCTTCCACTGGGTACCCTGAATATCGCGGCGATGCAAATAGCTATTGCCGAAACGGTAAAAGCTGCTTTGTTCTTTTCATTGGGTTCGCTGACTGCCGAGGTTATTTATGTAAGACTTTCATTGGTTGCCATGGATTGGGTGCGCAAGCAACAAAAAATATTAAAAGCACTGGAATGGGTTACTTTGGTCATTGTACTGGCGCTGGCAATATCCAGTTTCTACACGGCCCTGCATCCTGGTGTTCATAAAAGTCCCATACTCAATACCTCTTTGCACCCCTATTTACTGGGCCTCACCATGAGTGCTGTAAATCCAGTGCAGATTCCTTTTTGGTTTGGATGGAGCACGGTATTGTTTACCAAAAATATTTTGTTGCCGCGCAATAGTCATTACAATACCTATATCATTGGCATAGGACTGGGTACCCTGATGGGAAACTGTGTGTTTATATTTGGTGGCAGGATCATAGCAGACCGCATCAGCAATAATCAGAATATATTGAACTGGATCATTGGAGGCATTTTCCTGGTCACAGCATGCATACAACTTTATAAGATACTCAAGAATAAAGATGCCCACCATGACATTGAGCACCCGGAGGAATTGACCCGAAAGTTTGAAGGGCAACTGAATGATATCCAAAAGCATTCTTAGGTGATTTACAGTAAGAATCTCCTATTCTTCCTTGACTTACTCATAGGCCGGTTTGGGGAATAAACGTAGCTTTGATTTAGCTCTTTTTTTCAACCTAAAACTTAGCTATATGAACGTCGTACAACGCCTCGAATTCTGGGGTGAGCATCACCATCCCAAATGGATTGATCTATTACGTATAGCACTTGGAGTGTTTCTCTGCTTCAGGGGAATCAGCTTTGCTACGCACATGGGCGAATTGATGAACTTAATGACCGGTTCAATGCCCTTCAGCACATTCATGTTGGTATTGATAGGCCATTATGTGGTTTTTGCCCATATCATGGGAGGCTTTTTGCTAGCCGTAGGATTGCTTACACGAATGGCATGTATCATTCAGATCCCTATACTTATGGGTGCTATAATATTTGGAGAATTCTCTGAAACATTAAAGCCATTTTCTGAAGCGCTTATCTCTGTTATTGTATTGATATTATTGATATACTTCTTTGTTATTGGCAGTGGTCCCTGGTCACTCGATAAGGCTTTTGAAAAAACTGATAAATAGGAAAACGTTTTTTTATCTGAACTACTATTGAGAACTCCTTGTAAAGTTATTCTTCTTGCCGGGCCATAAAGCCCATGGTATATTATTCTTTTTGTTTAAGAGGCTTACCTACTGCAACAGAACAATCATGACCGGGTTGACCATGCGCGGGATTTAACCTGGCTCCAGTGCTGTCAGTTGGCAAAGCATTCAAGATGGTTAAAGAATCTTCCCTGGATAGTGTTTTAGTTGCCACAAGGCTGGGTGCTGTAACAGGAGTTGTTGAAGGAGTTTTACTACGTGATGAATTTAATGGCGCTCCCACGGCAATATCACATCGATGACCTGGTTGGCCATGCGAAGGATTTAATGCAAGGTTTCCATTTGCGGGTGATGATACAGGAATTAGGGATTTAGCATTAGTTGAACTTACCGTCTTTTGAGGTGCTGAATTCAACGGTGCTCCTGCAGCAATATCACAGCGATGACCTGGCTGGCCATGTGCAGGATTTAATTGATTTGCGTTTTGGGTTGTATTAATTAATGTGGGACCGACTTGCTTATTTATGGCATTTACCGCAGCTGTATTTAATGGGGCTCCTACCGGGATATCACACCGGTGTCCTGGTTTTCCATGTGCAGGATTTATTGCAGCTCCATTTTCTAAACCCGGTGAAGTGGTTGGTGTGGTCAATACACCTGGTGATGGTGTTGTGGCTGGAAAAGCGTTTGTGCCTGCAGGTAACGAAGCGGAAACAGGCAGGGGAGAACCTTCTGGTATATCGCAACGGTGACCAGGTTTACCATGTGCCGGGTTCCTGGCAGCACCAGCAGTGGAACTGCTGGCAAAGATCAATCCTGGCTGGGGATGGTAATACTGAACATAACTTCTTTGATTATCATCACTACAGGAAGCCAGCGTAAACAACAATAAAACAAAGGAGAAGTAAGCGGCAGCAGTTCGCATTTCAGCAGTTTTATTAAATATACAAAAATTTAATGCTTAACCTATTACGCAAACGATGCTTTCAGGAGTTGATTACATTGGTCAATTCCACTTTCCTGTTGCGAAGATCTAGACCGCCCTCCATGATAGATTTCAGGTTGGCCAAGTAAAAAAGCCAACCTTTTGAGCAACCCAGGTAATAATTCACCTGTGAACCGGGATCAGTAGGAATATTGTATTGAGTAAGCTCAACCAGGTTATCTCCTGATTCTTCTGTCAAATTGATACTTACTATACCTGCATTTCCAAAAGTAAATTCAAACCTTTCATATTCTTTTACTTCCAGAACTTTACCTGTTTCGTTAACGTCATCACTCCAGCCATGCCATCGCCAGACATAGGAATCGTTCCTTTCTACTGTGCCGTCTCCGGTTCTTTCTCTGCCTTGAACATCCATAAAATTAGCTTCTCTGAGGAACCACGATGTCAATCCATTGGGAGTGGTCCAACGCCTGAAAATTGCATTTTTGTCCGCCTTAACAGGAATTCTTAACTGAAAGCGGGACCAGTCATGTTCGGGCATAGCAAGGTATTATTGCTGCAAATTACAATTTACAGGGGGGAAATAATATGGAAATCCAGGCTAGACTTTCCTCAGCTTTTTAAGACCTTATAGAAGACGATCATAAAGCAAACCAGGATCAATAAAGCAAAGTCAGTGATCTCTTTTTTGTCCAGTTTGGGATATAGTGTAAATAGCAGAAGTTTCCTTAAGAAGTTCATAGGGGTATTAGTTTAGGATTTTTACGGTGCGACAAGATAATAAGTCTATATGAAATATGCAAGGAGGTCATTATACATGAATAATTATGCAGGTTTAAAACCTGTATATCCAGGCTATTGCAAAAACTTTACCCAGGTAGAATGTAAAAAGTAAAGGTTCAGGATTTCATTTCAGCAACCCATGCATCCCTGTCATCGGGGCTGAATTTCCATGGAGCGAAATTATTTTCCACATTGCTGTACATGCCATTCCATTCGGAAGGCTGGTTACTTTCTTCCAGCGCCAGGTATCTTTTTAGCTGGTTGATAATATTTAAAGGGCTTATCAGTACCGGGCAAACCTGCACACAAGCCTGGCAACTGGTACAGGCCCATAATTCTTCGGGCGTAATATAATCATGCAGCAGGGTTTTGGAATCTTCAGCAAGTTTATGATCCCTGTTTGTGCCCAATTCCTCCATCCTGTCTCGTGTATCCATCATGATCTTCCGGGGAGATAATTTTTTGCCTGTTTGGTTGGCAGGGCAGGCAGCGGTACACCGGCCACATTCCGTGCATGTATAGGCATCCAGCAGGTTTTTCCAACTCAGATCGGTAATATCCTTAGCTCCAAACTTTTTATGTTCTTCTGTTGCTGCTTCCGCAGGAATGGTTTCCGGCTGCATAGCGTACAGAACCTCCCTTTGTATTTCGGGCATATTATCCATTTTTCCTTGCGGTTGCAGCCGTGCATAATAGGTATTGGGAAATGCCAGTAATATATGTAAATGCTTGGAGTAGGGCAAGTAATTTAAAAACACGAAAATACCCGCAATATGAAGCCACCATGCCGACCTTTCGATGGTAACAAGGGATGTATCACTTAGGTTTTGAAATAGCGGAGTGATAAATCCTGATACCCAAAAGGAAGCGGTATGAACTTCCGCGTAATGCCCATAACCTTTTATTTGAAGAGCTTTATCTGCGGCATTCATGGTAAGAAATAAGCTCATTAACACGATCTCAAAGCACAATATATAATTGGCATCACTGCGGGGCCAGCCATTTAATTCCTTCATGTTCAACCGGCGAACACGAATAATATTTCTGCGGATAAGAAAAATAATGCAGGAGGTAAGCACCAAAAAAGCCAATACTTCAAAAAAATCGATCACAAAAGAGTACACATTACCGAGAGAAGGTGCAAACAACCTATGTGTGCCCAAAATGCCATCCAGTATGATTTCCAGGATCTCGACATTAATAATAATAAAACCGGCATATACCGCCAGGTGTAGCAAAGCAACCAGTGGCTTGTCAAACATTCTTTTTTGGCCAAACGCCATCAGCAACACATTTTTCCACCTGTCCGGGTGCGGGTCTATTTTTTCTTCCCTGCCAAGATTAATATTCTTACGAATAAAGATTGCCTTTTTTGTAAACAACCAGATCGCTGCTGCCACCAGGACAATAAATAAAATTTGTTGCACCAACTGCATATAGATTTGCTAATTTAAGCGCTGTAAAAATAGGAGCTAAATATGGAAACTACGCAAAACCGGAATTGTGTTTTGGACAAAGAAGCCATTAACCGAAAGATGAAACGTATGGCATTGGAGATCGCTGAGCAAAACAATGAAGCATCTCACCTGCTCATTGCCGGCATAACCGGCAATGGAGAAATAGTGGCAAAATGCCTGGTAGAAGAGCTTTCTGCATTGAGTACTATAAAAACAAGCCTGATCAAAGTAATGCTGAATAAAAAACAATTGATGGATGCAGTTTTGGAACCTGAAACGGATGTGTCCAACAAAACAGTAATCCTTGTAGATGATGTGGCAAACACTGGCAAAACCATGTTATATGCCTTGAAAGCTTTTTTATCTGCTCACCCCGCAAAGATCCAAACCCTCGTATTGGTAGAGCGTAGTCATAAACTCTTTCCTGTACAAACGGATTATGCCGGGCTGTCACTGGCAACGACCTTGCAGGAACATATAGCTGTGGAAACTGAGGGAGATACAATAACAGGAGCCTGGTTGTATTAAATCAGTGGAACTTTTCAGCGGCAAATATTAAAAGCTTATCCAGTGTGCCTGGATTTTCCCTTTTGACAATTCCAATGCGGGTGCCGGTATCTTGAGAATATTCAATACTGAAAAAGCTGTACGAAGGAATTTACTCCTGGTTTTGATCTTTGAAAGGTCAATATCAGGGGAGAAGTACCATTGCCTGGAACGCTGCAGGTCGCGCCGGTCAAAAACAATATTTCCTTCTTTATCACGGGCAATATTATCATAGCCTCCCCACATATTATCAGCTCCATAGCCAACAGCCAGGTTAAGCCAGGCTGGGAGCTCGTTCATGCCCAGGAAGGAATGAAGGTTCATACTTAACCAATAGGTTTGAGCATTGTAGTCTTTTAATAATCTTTCCGGCAAACTATTTCCGAATAAACTGTTGGCCCTTTGCTCAAGCGCATCAGGTTTGTATCTCTTTTTAAATGAAGAAAACTTCAGACTGATCCTTTGTTCTTTCCATGTAAGTGCCTGTGTAGCAAATAGCCCTGCGCCAAACAGATCTGCAGCGGCATCCGGCCAGCTCCAGCCCCATTCTGCAGACCTGCCATCAAGGTATTCTATGGATAGCATGTATGCCAGGCTGGTACCTGTCCCCAGCAATACAGACTGGTGATCATTCATTCCGGCCCATTTCCAAACTTCTGTATTTAAACGGCTGCTATGATAGGCCGTCCATGCATGGCCTATCTTATCCATCTGCAACCATTCACCTGCATCATTGAAGGTGTGGAAAGATGTTCGGGGATAGCCTTTATACCAGGCTTCATTTAAAAAAACAAATGAACCACCGTACACCATGGCCATTCCGGTACCTGCAATCCATTTACGCAGATTTGGAGGTTTTTGAACACCAGGTAAAGATGATAAGCTATCCCTTGTTTGCCAATGATCATTGCCTTCCTGGGCATTAACCGATACAACGATAAAAATAAAAACAGATACGAGGCATTTTCTCACCTTTCAAATGTACGTACACTTAACTTCGCATTGAATTAAATTGAAATACTCTGCACGATAATTATTTCACCGGGCATCTGGAATTTTAATTTTATTCATGCTTTTCTCACAGGCATTGTTCAAAAAATATAAACCAATAAATTCTATACGATGAATGCTGCTATTCAACAGAACGTAGACAAATGGCTAAATGGAGCTTTTGATGAAGATGTAAAAAACCAGATCAGGGAACTACAAAAAAATGGATTGGATGAACTGGCAGATGCATTTTACCGCACGCTTGAATTTGGTACCGGTGGTTTGCGTGGATTGATGGGTGTTGGTACCAATAGAATGAATAAATATACTGTTGGAATGGCTACACAGGGATATGCCAATTACCTGAAGCAAAGTTTCCCTAACGAACAGGTAAAGGTGGCTATTGCACATGACAGCCGCAATAACAGCCGTTTCTTTGCTGAAACAGCCGCCAATGTTTTTGCTGCCAATGGCATCAAGGTTTTCCTGTTTGAAGACCTGCGGCCTACACCTGAATTGTCATTTACCATTCGAAAGTTTGGTTGCCAGGGTGGGGTTGTTTGTACAGCATCTCATAATCCTAAAGAATATAATGGCTACAAGGCGTATTGGACGGATGGCGGACAGCTGGTGCCTCCTCATGACAAGGCTGTAATTGCCGAAGTGGAAAAGATTCATGATGTAAAAGATGTAAAATGGAGCGGGGGAGAATCAAACATCGAGATTATAGGTAAGGATGTAGATGAAGCGTATATCAAAATGGTCAAGGGCCTGAGTGTATATCCGGAAGTCATCAAAGAACAGAAAGATCTCAAGATCGTTTATACTTCCATACATGGTACCGGAATTAAGCTGGTGCCTGCAGTACTCCAGGCTTTTGGTTTTGAGAATGTGCATATAGTGGAAGAACAGGCTACACCTGATGGTAATTTCCCCACAGTGGTTTCTCCCAATCCTGAAGAAAGTGAGGCCATGAGCATGGGATTGAAAAAAGCGGAATCAATTGATGCGGATATTCTTTTAGGTACTGATCCTGATGCGGACAGGGTTGGTATAGGTGTAAAGGATAATAATGGCAAGTGGGTGCTGATGAATGGCAACCAGACGGCTGTACTTGCTTTTAACTACATGATGGAAAGCCGCAAGGAAAAGGGTATTGCACAACCCAATGATATGGTGGTGAAGACCATTGTTACTACAGACCTGATTGATGTAATTGCCAAATCCCTTGGTGTTAAATGCTATAATGTACTCACCGGTTTTAAATGGATAGCAGAATTGATCAAAGAAAAGGAAGGAAAAGAAAATTATGTAATAGGTGGGGAAGAAAGTTATGGCTTGATGATAGGATCAAAGATCAGGGATAAAGATGCTATTTCTGCAGTTGCCCTGTTGTGTGAAATGGCAGCCTACGAAAAAAGTAAGGGCAAAACCCTGTTTCAAAAACTTCTTGACTTGTATAAGAAGTATGGTTATTACCAGGAAGACCTTATATCTATCACCAAGAAAGGAATGAATGGCCAGCAGGAGATCGCACAGATGATGGAAGACTTCAGGAATAATCCACCAAAAGTATTGGCAGGCGTCAAAGTGACCCAATTACTGGATTACCAGTTACAAGTCAGAACAGATCTGCAAACTGGTCAAACTTCAGCGATAACACTTCCTAAATCCAATGTGTTACAGTTTATTTTGGAAGATGGTAGTAAGATCAGTGCCCGCCCATCCGGAACGGAGCCCAAGATCAAATTTTACTTTAGTGTTAATACAAGGCTGGAGGCCATAGAAAAATTTGCTGAAGCTCAGCAGAAAGCCAGGGATAAGATCAAAACCATTATTAAAGACATGAATTTATAGAAAGCCAGCAGACTGGTATAAAATTAAAAAGTGCTCTTATGGAGCACTTCCTCTTTTTAGGCGGATGGACTTAATATTTTGATTGGTTTATTTCTGTATGAGGGCACAAAGAAAAGGGGAAAATCCCGGCCCGGCAAATGTGAATCGCCGAAATCCCATTTTTATGGGTTGATCAGGCTTGAGCTGTGCGTCGGGATCTGAAAGAAGGGATGAGCTTTGGAACAGTTTTCTGGTACTCCCTGTAACTACTACCATATTCTTCTACCAATTTATCTTCTTCATACTTGATGGCGATCAAGGTATAGACTGTAATGATGGTGTCGGCTATTAACAGGGTCCACAATGGATAGCAAAGAAAAGCTCCCCAGATAAACCCGAATGTTCCGAGGTACAAGGGGTGCCTGACATATCTATGTATGCCGGAAATGATCAGGGTGCTATGGCTGGTTTCTTTTATAAGGCTTAAAAGCCCGCTGAGGCTTATGAAATACTTTTTGATGCAGATAAGCATGATAACCAGGCCAGTCCCGCCAACGATGATCCCGGCCAACCTGGAAAACAATGAGGTATTAAAAACAAGGCTTGTTTCAATAGAAAACTGATAATATAAAATATACACAAGGAATACAAAAGCAAAGATTGTATAGAACAACCTGTAATATTTGAATTTATCGCCCAGGATATTCAGCAGTTTTTTTTTGATGCCAATGCTGGCCAGCAGGCTATGCAAAATGCAGTAAGCAGTCCATAAAAAAATAAGAATGAAATGGTTTCCAGGCATCTATAAAAGTACTCCTTTAGCTTTTTATGGAAAGACATCATCATAAAATTATATTTGCCGCATGAGAAGATTTGAAGATACATACCGTCATAAGGGGCTTCGCAAAAAGCTGGTGGAGACCGTCAGGTCAAAGGGTATAACGGATGAAAAAGTACTGGAAGCTATCGAAAGAATACCAAGACATTTTTTTCTTGACTCCGCCTTTGATGAAGTAGCTTATGAAGACAAAGCATTTCCTATAGCAGAAAATCAAACGATCTCTCAGCCATATACAGTAGCTTATCAAACACAGTTACTGGAAGTAAAACCATTTGAAAAAGTATTGGAAATAGGGACAGGTAGTGCCTACCAGGCATCAGTACTGGCCGAACTGGGTGTCCAGGTCTATACTATTGAGCGACAAAAAAAATTATTTGAATCCAATAAGCGGTTTGACTATATCAAAAGATACCCCAATATCAAATTCTTTTATGGGGATGGCTACGAGGGACTACCCACATTCGCTCCTTTTGATAAAGTGCTGATAACAGCAGCAGCACCCGAGATACCCCAAAAACTGGTGCAGCAAATGAAAACAGGTGCCATGATGGTCATACCTGTAGGAACGGGGGAAGTGCAAGTAATGAAAAGATTGACTAAACAACATGAAGGCAGTTTGAAAGAAGAAATATTTGACCGTTTTAGTTTTGTTCCCATGTTGGGTGGAAAGAACGATTGATGGAAATGATGTCAAAGAGTATATAATAGTCAGCTTTCCTTTACTATCTTTCCTTTTTATTAATAACTCAACATTTCACTGGTTGAATACCTGAGACACAGTGAAACTTTGCTTATGAGAATTATACCTTTTGCTATAAGCCTGGTAGTTACCCTGGCCCTGGTGTTTGCCCTCAATACAAAGATCGGAACCATACCACCACTGGGGAAATTTCTAAGCCCCCAGGAAGGGTTCTGGCAGAATGCCGAACCTTGTGATGCCAGGCCTGATGAAAACCTTAGTTTTTCTGGCCTGAAAGGAAAGGTAAAAGTGTACATGGATGAACGCATGGTACCTCACGTTTTTGCAGACTATGATGAAGATGTTTATTTCGTGCAGGGTTACCTCCATGCGAAGTATAGGTTGTTCCAGATGGAATTTCAAACCCACGCTGCTGCCGGCAGGTTGAGTGAAATATTGGGCAATAATCCGCAGATCATCAATTATGACAGGTTGCAAAGAAGGATGGGAATGGTGTATGGCGCCGAGAACGAATTGAAGGCTGTGGCAAAAGACCCGCTCACTCAAAAAGTATATGATGCTTATACAGCGGGCGTAAACAGTTATATCACTTCACTTTCCACCAGCAATTTACCGGTTGAATATAAATTACTGGACTTCAGGCCAGAACCATGGACCAATTTAAAAATTGCGCTGTTTTTTAAGGTCATGTGCAGCGACCTGGCAGGACAGGAGTATGGTAAGGATATTTCTTTCAGTAACGAGAAATCTCTTTTCTCCAAAGAAGAAATGGATCTGCTTTATCCCCAGGTTTCCGATTCTTCCATGCCTATTATTCCTAAAGGGACAACATTTGATGCACCTGCCATTCACCCGGAAGTTCCAGCCAATGCGGATTCATTCTATCAACGGAAAGATTCCATTGCGGAACCTGTAAAAGTGCCAAAGCCATTTGAGATCAAAGGAAGTAATAACTGGGTAGTGAGCGGGGCCAAAACAAAAAGCGGCGCGCCGATTTTATGTAATGATCCCCATCTTAGATTGACACTTCCCTCCATCTGGTACGAGATGCAATTGCATACACCAAGTATGAATGTATATGGCGTTGGATTTCCCAGTGTACCGGGAATTGTTATAGGGTTTAATGACAGTATTGCTATTGGATTGACCAATGCAGGCAGGGATGTAATGGATTATTACCAGATTAAATTTAAAGATGCTTCCCGTAAGAAATACTGGTATAACAATCAATGGCAATCTGCCACACTACGTGTTGAAAAGATCAAGGTAAAGGGTAGTGCTACAATAACCGATACAGTGGCCTACACCGTGTTTGGACCCGTAACCTATGACAGGAATTTTACCACTGCAGACTCCAACACCAATACGGCGCTGGCTATGAGGTGGACCGCTCATGATCCTTCCAATGAAGTGTTGACGCTTATAAAACTTAACAGGGCTAAAAACTATAGTGAATATTCACAGGCCATAAAGGAATTTGCCTGCCCCGGGCAGAATATTATTTTCGGATCTACAAACGGTGATATTGCCATTTGGCAACAGGGAAAATTTCCTGCAAGGTGGAAGGACCAGGGATTGTATGTTATGCCCGGCGAGGATGATACGTATAGCTGGCAGGGCTTTATACCGCAGGCTGAAAATCCCCATGTGCTTAACCCGGCCGATAATTTTATCCAGAGTGCCAATCAAAGGGCTGTGGATTCTTCCTATCCTTATTTTATTCCCGGTGATTATTATGTGCCGCGGGGCAGGTCTATCTACAGGCAATTAAGCCAGATGCAGGAAATTACACCACAGGATATGATGCGCCTCCAGGGTAATGCCTATAGTACATTGGCCGCAGATGCTATGCCTTTATTTACCCGCTATTTGAAAACAAACGAATTGTCTGAAACGGAACTGCAATATTGGGATGAGGTCAGGAAGTGGGATTTTGTTTATGCAGCACAGGGGAGGGCACCGACCATATTTCAAACCTGGATGGATAGCCTGGAAACCACCATATGGACCGATGAATTTTCCCAGGCAGCAAAACCTGTAGCTATACCTGCCGAACAAATACTTCTTGAAAATTTATTAAGAGATTCCGCTTTCAGGTTTATTGATAATATCAATACGCCAGAGAAAGAAGACCTCTACCAGGATGTTACCGATGCTTTTAAAAAAGCGGTTAGTGAGCTGGCAAAAAATGATGAGACCGTTACCTGGTGGAAACATCGCAATACATTTATTCAACACCTGTTAAGAGATGCATTGCCTTCATTTGGGCGAACGGGATTGGAGTGCAATGGATGGAGCACCACGATCAATGCTTTAAGCAAGACCCATGGTCCAAGCTGGAGAATGATCATTCAACTGACAAAACCTATTGAAGCCTATGGTGTTTATCCTGGTGGGCAAAGCGGTAACCCGGGAAGTAAATTCTATGAAGATTTTATTGATACCTGGGCTACGGGTAAATATTTCACTCTTTGGATGATGAAAGAGAGTGAGTCAACGGACAAACGCATAATAGGTCAATTAAACTTTACCAATTCCTGATGATCATGAGATTTCTTCTTGCTACATTGCTTACCACTGCACTTAGTTTTATAGCCGGCATTTATCTACCCTGGTGGAGCATTGCCATAGTTTCTTTTCTTATTGCCTTATTGATAGTGCAACCCATAGGCCGCGGATTCTTATCAGGCTTTGCAGGTATTTTTATTTTATGGGGATTATTGTCTTTGTGGATCGATCTGCAAAATGAAAGTATTCTCTCCCATAAAATTGCTCAGGTTATACCGCTGGGAGGATCTTCTGTTTTACTTATTCTCATCACTGCTTTACTTGGAGCTATAGTAGGTGGATTTGGGGCAATGGCAGGAAGTTCGCTGGCTCCGGCAATAAAATCAGGAAGGCAAAGGCAAAACTTTCAAAATTAGCGTGGCAGGTATTTTTTTCCTCATACATGATACCTGGAGGCGCTGGTTATTCATTGTTGAAAATTCTATTTCTCAATAAGTTAGCCCTATCTTCATACCGGTTTAAAATATTTTCGTCTGAACAAAAACGTTCAAATAAATTTGATTGCCTAATTTCGGGCATCCAAAAAACCAACGAATAATTATGGCATTTACATCTACTACCATTCAACCTGTTGCTAAACCTGTTAATGAACAACCCGTTAATAACACCAACAATGCAGCCGCTGCTTCTTTATTAAGTATGCTGGTTCTGTCGGTTTACGCAGCTCAAAAAAGTAAAAAGAATTTTCGCAAGCTTAAGCGTAAGTTTCTTTGGACAGCCTTCAAATTAAAATTAAAATCACTTTTTAGCAGGAGACCAACTGACCGCCAATTGGTGCTTTATATCCTGTTAGGCATATTGGCCCTGGTCCTGGTATTTTATTATCCAATCGCAGCCCTGATTGTGGCCATTGTTGGATTGATCCTTTACCTGACAGGCAGCATTTGATCTAAAGTTTATTGATTTTTATAAAGGACTGTGTTTCACAGTCCTTTTTCTATATACTAACTCTTCAATTTCACAATTCATTGAAGAGTGAAATTGTATTTTTGTTCCTTAAAACTGAAATTTTCCTGCCCAGGCAGGGTTCACCCGGCGAGTGTCCTATAAATTTCTACTATGGCTGTATTACATAATCGTGTCTCCCAGGCGGAGCTCAAACAACGTCTGTTCGAAGAAAAAGAACATCGGACCACTATTTCCTTCTATCATTATTTTCCTATTGACGATCCAAAGGTTTTCCGGGATGAGTTATATAAAAATCTGAACCTGTTAAAGGTATTTGGACGAATATATGTGGCACACGAGGGGATCAATGCCCAGTTAAGTGTGCCTGATAGTCAGTTTGAAGCCCTTAAGGGTTATTTATATTCTATTGAACCTTTGAATGGCACCAGGTTGAATATTGCGGTAGATGATGATGGTAAATCATTCTGGGTGCTCAAGATCAAGGTGAGGGATAAGATAGTTGCTGATGGAATTACAGACCCTGACTTTGATATGCGTAACAAGGGTCAATATGTCAATGCCGAAGAATTCAACCAGCTTACAGAAGACCCTGAAACCATCGTAGTGGATATGCGTAATCACTATGAATATGAAGTGGGACATTTTGAAAATGCCATTGAGGTGCCCTCAGACACCTTCCGTGAACAGTTGCCAATGGCCGCGGATATGTTGAAGGATGCCCGGGACAAAAATATTATCATGTATTGCACAGGGGGCATCCGTTGCGAAAAAGCCAGCGCCTACATGCTCCACCAGGGATTCAAAAATGTTTTTCACCTGGAAGGTGGCATTATCAACTATGCCAACCAGGCACGGGAAAAAGGCCTTGAACTGAAGTTCAGGGGTAAGAACTTTGTCTTTGACAATCGACTTGGTGAGCGTATTACCGAAGAGATCATAGCCCGTTGCCATCAATGTGGTAAGCCGGCTGATACACACGTGAATTGCGCCAACGAAGCATGCCATCTGCTGTTTATCCAGTGTGAAGAATGTAAAACATCTTTTGATGGATGTTGTACCAAAGAGTGCCAGGATGTAATTCATCTTCCTTTGGAAGAACAAAAAGTTGTCAGAAAAGGAATAGATAAGGGGCGTAATATTTTTAATAAGTCAAGAGCCCGGCTTAGGCCCCGGCTGGCTGAAATGAATAAAAAACAACAGGGAGATTTATAATTGCGCTTTCCTACCTTAGCAGGCCATTGCTAAATCGTGAATAAAGTAGCTGCCATAATTCTCACCTGTTGTCTTTTGTTTACTCTTTTTGGGTACCATTTTATTTACCGTGTTCGCCTGGCAGGTATTAAATCAGAAATGAGGGCAAAATTGCTTGCACCTGGTTCCAAAGAGGTTGTCACCCTTGTCTTTGATAAGGAACAAAAGTTTAAGCTGGATTGGGAAGATGATAAGGAAATACGCTTTGAGGATGAAATGTATGATGTGATCGATACCATCACTTCAGGACATCAATTGATCATTCGTTGTATCTCGGATAAAAAAGAAAAAGACTTACTCCTGGCCTATCAAAAGCTGCAAGATGATGCGCCTTCACCCATAAAAACCGGTCTGGTCAAGCTGATGGCCACTTATTTTATACCAGCCACACATTATCAGGTAACTGTTGCCTTTTCTAATCCTCCAATAAATTATTCCCAGTACACTACATCCGTTTGTATGGCTACTATTGCTGTTCCCGAACGCCCACCCTGTATTTCCTGATTAATCAGTAATTGTTATCTCAATTTGATTCGTAAAGTTTATACACTCAGGCTTTACCGGTCTGTTTATTTTTTAACCAGGTAAGTTTCAACTTATTTATTCATGAAACGAATTCTAGTCGTACTAATATCTCTTTTCTCTGCAATGACAATACATGCGCAGGAAACATTAAAAGGCAAGGTGATAGATGCCCTAACAAAGACCGCATTACAGGGGGCCTCAGTAACTACAGGTAAAGACAAAGCCATTACCATTGAAGATGGCTCCTTTACAGTTGATTGTGAAAAAGAGTTCAGACTCATAATTACGCATCCGGGATATGAAACAACGGAACGGTTTGCCAGGAACTGCAATGATGAATTGGTGATTGAGTTAGTGCCTCTGGTTCATTCATTGGATGTTGTGGAAATAACCGCCACCTCCGCTCAGAATAAATCCGTCTTGTACCAGCCAGCATCTATTGCCAAACTCAATACCCGTGAATTAAAGAGAGGTACCGGTCTGTTTCTGGATGATGCCATTAATGCCAATGTTCCTGGCGTAACCATGCAACGAAGAACTGTATCTGCAGGTCAGCAATTTAATATCAGGGGTTATGGAAATGGTACCAGGGGGACCAATGGGATCAACAGCAATTTTGATAACCAGGGCTCCAGGATTTATTTAAATGGAATACCATTGACTGATGCTGAAGGCATAACTATTATGGATGATGTCGATTTTGGTTCCATTGGTAATGTAGAAGTCATTAAGGGCCCATCCGGAACTTTATATGGCCTGGCGATTGCAGGTGTTGTTAACCTAAATACCCTCAATCCTGAAAATGGAACTACCAGCGTAGGACAGGAAGTGATGATGGGTAGTTACGGCCTTAAAAGATTTACCACCAGTTTTCAGACAGCAACGGAACATTCTTCCTTACTCGCTAATTATGGACACCAGGAGTCAGATGGGTTTATGTCACATACAGCATCCTCAAAACAGTTTGTCAACCTGGCTGGGAATTTCCAGGTAAATCCGAAGCAAACTTTTTTTAGTTATTTCGGTTATAGCAAAAGCTATGATCAAAGAGGTGGTGAACTTACCATAGATCAATACAAAAACTTTGACTACAGTGGCAATCCAGAATACATTAAACGAAACGCTCACTCTGAAGTAACCAGTTTCAGGGCAGGCTTAGGGCATACTTATAAATTCAGTAATACTTTTTCTAATACCACCACAGTTTTTGGAACAGCAATGAACACGAATGCCAGTTCTGCCGGGGGATGGACCGACAAAGATCCCATCAATTTTGGCCTTCGGTCTGCCATGGAGACAAAATTTCCACTGCATAATAATGTTACACTTTCCGGGATTACAGGAGTAGAATCCCAACACCAATATGCACAAACTATGGGCTATACCATGGTATCCAATCCTTCTGATCCCAATGGTTACTGGGTAGTGGGTGCTATGCGAAGCAACCAGGCTACGTACTCGGGAACTTCTTCTGTTTTTTCTGAGTGGACGCTTACTTTACCAAAAGAACTTTCAATCACAGCAGGCCTGGGCTGGAGTGATATGCATATCGAATTGAATGACCGTTTTTTTGTAGCCAATAGTAATAATCCGCGCCAGTATAAGAGAAGTTATAACAATATGCTTTCTCCACACTTTGCTATCAACAAAGTATTCAATAAGCAGCTTTCCTTTTATGCTTCTTATAGTAAAGGGTACAAGGCACCTGTAAGTTCCTACTTCTTTATTCCGACAATAGGGAAATTAAATACATCGCTTAAACCTGAAGAAGGTGATCAGTTTGAGTTGGGATCCAAAGGCTTGCTGATTCATGATAAATTGAGTTACCAGGTAGCTGTTTTTGATGCTTTGTTCTCCAATAAAATGACTGTGGTCGCAGTTCCTCTTGATGGTTCTGCAACTACTACAGCTTATTCATATGTTGCCAATGGTGGAAAGCAGGACAACAGGGGCCTGGAAGCCAATGTAAAGTATACCGTATATGAATCTTACAAATCCTTTTTGAGATCCGTTCGCCCATTTGCCAACTTTGCTTATTCTGATTTTACATACAGGAACTTTATCTTCCAGAAATTTAAGACTGGAAGCAATACCATGGTCGATACAGTAGATTATACCGGGAAGGATGTAGCAGGTGTTTCCCCCATTACCCTGAACCTGGGTATTGATCTTATGACCAATTATGGATTCTACGGTAATATTTATTATACCTATAAAGACGCCATGCCTATTACCTCAGATGGTAAGGAAATGACTAAACGTTATAACCTACTGAATGCAAAGCTGGGTTGGAAAAAAACATTGTCCAGGCATTTTGATACCG
The DNA here is from genome assembly GCF_059568575.1 of Flavisolibacter ginsengiterrae DSM 18136. Taxonomy (NCBI): domain Bacteria; kingdom Pseudomonadati; phylum Bacteroidota; class Chitinophagia; order Chitinophagales; family Chitinophagaceae; genus Flavisolibacter; species Flavisolibacter ginsengiterrae. Next base: position 325,894 of record NZ_JCANTR010000001.1, on the reverse strand, counting down.
ATTTATATTTTGGTGTAAATAATTTGACAGGCCATCAGTATTATTATATGGTGTTTGTAAACCAGTTGCCCGATGCCTACCTGCCAGCACCCGACAAAGCCAATTATTTTGGTGGCATTAATCTTAAGTATAATTTTTAAAATAATGATAGAGACAGCTTGTAAAGCTGTCTCTATCTATACACTATTTATGAGAAAAATATTTGTGCTGTCATTATTGGGAATTTTCCTGGTTTGTTGTGGCCGTTTTGGAAAGAAGCATGATCGTGGCGATAAGGATCGGATCGTAAGTGTTTCAAAACAAATGACGGAATTCCTTTTCGCTCTGCATTTAGATAATAAGATCGTAGGAATAGACCTTACCAGTACCTATCCTCCTGAAACAAAAAAGCTTACTACAGTAGGCTATCACCGCCATTTAAATGCCGAAGGCATTATATCCCTTGATCCAACGGTAGTCATTCACCAGGGAGACATAGCACCCACAAGTGTAATGACCCAGGTCCAACAGGTAGGCATACCCGTTAAACAATATCCCGCAGGCTCAACAATTGACAGTGCTAAAATAGTTCTTGCCATGGTAGCCCATGATTACGGTGCAGATAGTATAGCTGAAAAGTTGAACGAAAACCTTGACAGGGAATTAAAAAAAGCAGATTCCATTGTAAAGACCTATACATCGCGACCCAGAGTTCTGATCATTCACTTTGGTCAGCAACGCAACCAGTATTTTGTTATGGGAACCAGGGGCACCGCCAATGCCATGCTAACATTAGCTGGTGGTGATAATGCAGCGGATACCAGCTCCTTCAGGGACCTGAGTGCTGAAGTAATTGCAAGAGAGCAGCCTGATGTAATCCTGGCTACGGATTTTGGCTTTGACAGGCTGGGAGGAAATATTCAAAAATTTATGGAATTGCCTGGAATAGCTTTAACTCCGGCAGCCAAAAATGGAAAGATCTATAGGGTCGAAGAGCATGACCTGGTTTATTTTGGTCCACGTACAGGCCAGAACATTATTAAGATAGCCAAACTGATACACCAGTAGTCATGGTCTTATTTAAAAAAACAAGTTATGGTTCTATTTATACAGGGCTATCCTTGTTGCTCATTATTTCCATTATACTTTCTGCAGGTACAGGGGCAGTTTATTTATCCTTCAGTGAAATTGCTTCCCTTATTATCCATAAAACTTTTGGAAGAGGTATAGTAAACCAGGTACATGAAGGTTTATTTTTCCAGATACGTTTACCAAGAACCTTGTTATGCCTTTTTGTTGGTGCTTCCCTTTCTGTCTCGGGTGCACTTATGCAATCATTATTTCGAAATCCAATTGTGGAGCCTGGATTGGTTGGTACGTCTGCCGGATCTGCATTGGGTGCTGCCCTCCTCATTGTATTGGGTAAGGAAGCTTTTTTTACACATCTATCTTTCCTTGGCGACCTGCTAATGCCTGCCTGTGCCTTCTTAGGAGGTTTACTGGCCACTATCATTGTTTATTATTTTTCCGCCTCGTTCAATCGTGTCAATATTTCTGTGATGATACTGGCGGGGATTGCTATAAATGCCATTACCAATGGTGCCACTGGTTTTCTTGCCTATATTGCCCGTGATCCGCAGGCACGATCTATTACTTTCTGGAACCTGGGCTCCTTTGCCGGCGCCAACTGGCAGGCCGTGCTCTTTGCAGGTTTTTCCTCTATTGCAGGCTTGTTTCTTTCGCTTCGTTTTGCCAAATCACTCAACGCCCTTCAGTTGGGAGAAACTGAAGCAGGCTACCTGGGTATAAATACGGAGAAGCTTAAGATCAGTATCATCCTTATCAATACCCTTTTGGTATCTATAGCTACCTCATTGGTGGGGGTCATTGCTTTCGTTGGCCTGATCATTCCACATTTATTGCGGTTGATGAAAGGATCAGATAACCGTTATCTTATAATTGGATCAGCATTATTAGGTGCGGTAATGCTTACTCTCACTGACATGGTTTGCCGGTTGATCATTGCGCCTGCCGAAATGCCTATCGGTATCATTACTGCCTTTGTAGGAGCGCCGGTTTTTTTATGGCTATTGAACCGGATAAAGAACAATGGTCAAAAAGGAGGGTTTTATGCTTGAAGCAAAAGAAGTCTCCTATAAGATCGGCAACAAAATTTTACTAGAACACTCTAATGTAAATTTTAAAGCCAATGCTTTTCATGTGATAATGGGGGCCAATGGTGCCGGAAAATCAACTTTATTAAAATTATTGGCAGGAGATATTCTTCCATTCTCGGGTGAAGTTTTGTTTGATAACCAAAAGCTAACCAGTTATTCCCGTAAACAATTAGCCAAAAGGAGAGGTGTGCTATCACAGCATTACAATATTACTTTCCCTGTAACTGCAGCTGAAATGGTGATGATGGGCCGGTATCCTCATTTTGACAGCATACCCTCTCAAAAAGATATTGCTATTCAGAAACAGGCTATGGAGCTAATGAAGGTGGAACAATTTTTCGACAGGGATTACAATACATTATCAGGCGGCGAAGCCCAGAAAGTTCAAATGAGCAGGGTGCTTTCCCAGGTATGGCAGGATGGATCTGCTGAACGGAAAATAATTTTCCTGGATGAACCTGTAGCACACCTGGATATTAAATACCAATACCAGTTATTACAGGTAGCAAAAGATCTCTGTCATCAGAATATTACAGTTGTCGCTATTCTTCATGATCTCAACCTGGCTATCAATTTTGCTGACAGGCTTATTTTGATGAAACAAGGTGCTATAGTGTACGATCTTGAGGGTATAGAACTAATGACCACAGAGATGCTGGAAGATGTATTTGATATGAAACTTCGAATCCTACGTCCCGAAGGGCATAAACCTATTGTAATACATTAATAGTATAGTTCTTCCTGGTAAATCATGAAGGACTTTTCATAAAGCCTATATATATTTAGATAAAGCGGCTGAAATTTCTTTATAATTTTGTTCTTCTTCAAGTTGTTGTGGTTGAAAAGCAAAGCCTGTAACTTTTTCATACAGCTCAATATACCTGCCGGAAATTGTATCTACCCATTCATCACTCATGGCAGGAACTGTTTGTCCTTCCTTACCCATAAATTCGTTTTGTATCAACCATTCACGCACAAACTCCTTACTTAATTGTTTTTGTTTTTCTCCTTTATCCTGCCTTTCCTTATATCCTTCTGCATAAAAATAACGGGACGAATCAGGGGTGTGGATCTCATCCATCAGGACGATTTTTCCATCCCGGCTGCCAAACTCATATTTGGTATCCGCTAAAATCAATCCCTGTTTCAGGGCAAGTTCTTTACCCCTTTCAAATAAGGCAAACGCATAGTTCTTTATTTGTTCCCAATCAGCCTGGGGCACCAGGCCTTGTTCAATGATCTCTTTTTCGGAAATATCCTCATCATGCCCTTCACTGGCCTTTGTGGAAGGTGTGATCAAAGGAGCAGGGAAAAAATCATTTTCTTTCAAGTCATCAGGCATCAGCGCACCGCACAATACTCTCTGACCATTATTATAAGTGCGCCAGGCATGTCCGCATAAATTGCCTCTTACTACAACTTCAACTTTATAGGGTTCGCATTTATAGCCAATAGAACTGTTGGGTGTAGGGCTTTCCAGCAACCAGTTAGGACAAATATCAGAGGTGGCTTTCAACATAAAGGCAGCAAGTTGGTTTAAAACCTGGCCTTTAAAAGGAATAGCTCTTGGCAGGATCACATCAAAAGCAGATATCCTGTCTGATGCGATCATTACCAACAGGTCATTATTTATGGTATAAACATCCCTGACCTTTCCCTTATAAAAAGCAATCTGTCCCTTAAATTGAAAACTTCCCATGCCCCGAAAGTAAATTGAACTGATCTTATATGATGGAAACACGGTTTGAAAATTTCAACAACTTATCCGAAATCGTCGAAATTAATTTTCCGATGAATCCCCAAATGCTTATTTTTCCGCGTAGAAATACAGGTAATTAATGGAAAACAATGAGTCATGATTACTGATTTCCCAAACTAAAATTGTCACTATGAGAAAAAGCCTAAGTTATTTGGCTGTATTGCTTGCTGCGATCTTTTTTTCACTTTCCCCTCTTTTTGCTCAGAATGTTACTATCAGTGGTCAGGTCAAACACAGTACCACCGGGGATGGAATTCCTTCTGTTTCTGTAACACTAAAGGGTGGGTCACAGGGAAGCTATACGGATGCCAATGGTGGGTTTAAATTAACCGTGCCATCATTGCCTGTCACATTAATTTTTAGTTCTATCGGGTTTGACCCGAAAGAAGTAGTCGTGGACAATGCTGCAACACCAGTAGCCGTTAGTCTCAATCCTGCCAGTTCCTTAGGACAGGAGGTTGTTGTTTCAGCCACCAGAACACCTCAACGGATACTCGAATCACCGGTATCGATTGAACGTGTGAATGCTACTACTATTAGAAATGCCCCCGCTGCCAGTTACTATGATGTAGTAACCAATTTAAAGGGTGTTGATGTAGTGGCTTCTTCCATGACATTTAAAACGCCTACTACCCGTGGTTTCTCCGGAAGTGGAAACCTGCGTTTCAACCAGATAGTGGATGGAATGGATAACCAGGCCCCTGGTTTGAACTTTTCCGTAGGAAGCGTAATAGGATTGACCGAACTGGATGTGGATAATATGGAATTGCTTCCAGGTGCCTCTTCTGCTTTATTTGGCCCGGGAGGTATGAACGGAACTTTATTGATCAACAGTAAAAATCCTTTCAAATACCAGGGTCTTTCTTACCAGGTGAAGACCGGTATCATGCATATCAATGACGAGGAGAGAGGTGTATCACCTTATTACAATTGGGCGCTTCGCTGGGGTAAAAAGGTGTCTGAGAAATTTGCCTTTAAGATCAGCACTGAGTTGATCCAGGCAAAAGACTGGCTGGCCCGTGATTACCGTAACTATAAAAGATTTGGAACTTCAGGTCAAATAGTTGCCGGAACCAGGGAAACTGATCCCAATTACGATGGGGTGAATGTGTATGGAGACGAAACTTCAGATCCAAGGATTCCCACTTTCGGTTCTATCCTGACTTCTATTGGCACCGCTGTACCTTTCTTAAAAGATTATATAGCGACTATCACACCAGGTATCGCTCCCGATATGAGAGTTTCCCGGACTGGTTATACAGAAAATGAGTTAGCCAATCCCAATACACTGAATTTTAAATTGTCCGGTGCTTTGCATTATAAATTGACTCCGGGAATTGAAGCAGTTTTAGCTGGTAACTGGGGAACAGGTAATACGGTGTACACCGGTAGCCAGCGTTATTCCCTGAAAGATTTGAAAGTGGGCCAATACAAACTGGAACTCAATTCAAATAAATGGTTTCTGCGTGGTTATACAACCCAGGAAAATTCAGGAGAATCACATAACCTAACGGTAACCACCCAGTTATTTAATGAAGCCTGGAAACCAAGCTCTCAATGGTACCAGGAATATGCTTTTGCTTATTTGAATGCAAGGCAGGCTGGTCGTGGTGATATGGAATCTCATAACATTGCGAGAAGCGTTGCTGACAAAGGCAGACCCGCTGCCGGAACACAACAGTTCAGAACATTGTTTGACAATGTAAGGTCTCTGCCTATACCTATTGGAGGTTTATTCGTAGACCGTACAGATCTTTATATGGTAGAAGGACAATATAATTTATCTGATGCTGTAAAAGTGGCTGAGGTATTAGTGGGTGGCAACTGGAAACAGTATGTTTTGAACAGCCAGGGCACACTATTCGCAGATAAAAAAGGCCCTATCAAGATCAATGAATATGGTGCTTATGCACAGGTAGGTAAAGAGATCATCAAGGATCTTTTGAAATTAACCGCTTCTGGCCGTTACGATAAGAACGAGAACTTCCAGGGTCGTTTTACACCCAGGGTAACAGCGGTCATTAAGCCTGCCAAAGATCACAATATTCGCTTATCCTACCAGACAGCTTATCGCTTTCCAAGTACACAACAACAATGGATAGACCTGAATGTAGGTACAGGAACACTATTGGGTGCTAATAAAGCTTTATGGGATAAATATGACCTTGTCGGTAATCCGCCAAACAGTGTATCTCCACAGGGTACAGTTGGAGAAACTATCCCTTATAAGGAAGTAAAACCTGAATCAGTGACCACTTTTGAAGTTGGGTATAAAACACTGATACAGAAAAAACTTTTGATAGACGCTTACTATTATACAGGTAATTATAAAGATTTCATCACCCGCAGGGATGTATTGCAGTTATCAACTACAAAAGGTTATTCTATAGTAGTTAACTCTCCTGAGAAGGTAAAGACCTATGGATGGGGTGTTAGTGCAGAGTATTTATTGCCGGCTAATTTTGTTGTAAGTGGTAATGTTTCTTCTGACACTATCAAAAATGTACCTGTAGGTTTCCGTGCTTTCTTTAATACGCCAAGATATAGAACAGTCCTTGGGTTTGGCAACACAGGCTTTGGACCTAATCATATCCTGGGATTCAATATTGCCTGGCGCTGGCAGAAGGGCTTCTTCTACGAGAACGATTTTACACAGGGCGAACTTCCTTCATTTAATGTTGTAGATGCGGCTTTTTCTGTAAAAGTTCCTTCCATCAAATCGCAGTTCAAATTGGGTGCAACCAATGCCGGCAACCAGTATTACCGTACGGCAGTTGGTAATCCAAGTATTGGTGGCTTGTATTATGTAAGTTTTGCCTACAACGTATTATAAGAGATAATCTAAAGAATTAAAATAATTATATGAAATTGAATGTATATAAATGGCTGAAACCTTTCCTGGTGCTTTCCGGGGTAGTAAGCATCCTGGTTGCCTGTAACAAAGACAACCTGACCCCACAGCCTATTGCGCAACCTGCACCTGCTTCTGCCTCTATTATCGATGCGTTGAATGATCCAGACTTTACCATCCTCAAAGCAGCTGTAACAAGGGCAGGGACCAATTTAACCGCGCTACTAAGTGATAAATCGGCTGTATTTACTTTTTTTGCTCCTGCCAATTCAGCTTTCCAGGCAATTGGTATCACTACGCCTGCAGCCGTAGCTGCATTCAGGCCCGGGCAATTGGATACTTTATTACGCTATGGATTAATTGGGGGACAACTGTTGACGACAGATAAAATAGCTACCAGTTTTCCTAATGCCCAGGAGCCAAGTTCACTGGTATTGGCGGCACCATCGGCATCTTTGCCCCCCGGATTAAGGATGTCTATTTTCCCTTCAAAACGAGGAACAACTGTATGGGTGAATAATATCCCAGTGATACAGGCGGATATTTTAGCAGGCAGCAGTGTAATACATAAAGTACCTGTGCTGGTTGCACCTCCTTCCCAATTTTTATGGAACCGTATCAATACAGACCCGGAGTTTACATACCTGAAGGCAGCGATCCAGAGAGCTGATAGTGGGGCAGTAGCTGCCAGTTCATTACAAGCTGCATTATTGAATCCTGCAGCTAACCTGACTGTATTTGCACCTACAGACACAGCTTTCAAACAAATCCTTACCGGCCAGATCACACTTGCATTAATACCTGTAGTTACCGCCCAACTAATACCAGTTATTACGCAACAACTAATAGCTGGCGGAGCCACACCAGAAGAGGCTGCAGCTCAGGCTCCTGTAATAGCCCAGCAACAGGCTCCTGCTATTGCCCAGGGCCAGGCGGCTTCTCTTGCAGGAACAACGGCTGTATTCCAAAATCCAGCCTTATACGGAGCTTTATCTGCGCAAACAGTAAAAGGTATTGTAGTATATCATTTATTAGGAACAAGGGCATTTACAGTTAATTTTCCAACTACACCTGCCAGTGTGCCCACGTTGCTGAACAGCGCTTTACCTGCTCATCCCGGCGTAACACTGCAGGCAAGTTTTGGTGCTACGGGCGTCACTGCTGCTACTGTGAAAGGAGCTGCTAATCCAACAGCATCTAACCTGTTGATCAATCCAACCCCCGCAAATGCAGGGACAAGTGACCAATTGTATATCAATGGAGTTTTACACAAAATAGACCAGGTATTAAGACCTCAATAATTAGTGATAATATCTATAAAATGAAAACGCCTGATAATTTTATTATCAGGCGTTTTTCTGTAGGAGTTGGAAATGAGAATTAACCGAATAAACCACCTTTTTTCAGGGTTCTAACACCCTCAGCTATCTTAAATCCATTTTGATATATTTCAATCTTGTAGTTACCTGTTTGGAAATGATCCTGGCGCAATGGGATAGAAATCGTCTTACGTGTACCCTGCTCGTATTCAGCAGTGGTCTTGAAAGTGTAAGGCCTGTCACCATCAGTGCGGGTGGTCAATGTGCTTGATCCGAGGTTTGGATCGTTAACTACATTGCCATCAGGACCAGTAACAATTACATACATGTCAGCAGGGCCGGAACGTGCAACACGATTCTCCACATCAAAAGAAACAACCAGTTTGTCTACGCGCTTAGCGGTAGTAGTTACTTTCTCTTTACCATTTTTCTTTTCCTTGATTGGAGTGATCTGGATGTTGGAAGCGGTGAACGTTGAAGCTACATCAACAGTTTGTGCCAACTCTTCTTTTTCTGCCGTTGTTGTTTGCAGGTTGGTGGCCAATACATCTCTTTCCTGAGTCAGGTGTGTATTATTGGCTGCCAGTTGCTGGTTCTCACCAGTAAGCCTTGAAACCTCTGCTTCCAGGTTGGCGATCTTCCCGTTCAGTTCTGAGATCAGTGATTTAGCTCTCCTGTAATCTGCTGCAGTAGAGTTCTTATCACGCATGATCCTGTTGATCTCATTTTTTAATTTCGTGATATCTGACTGACGGTCACTAAGCTGGCCGCTCAGGTTATTGTTGCTACCCGTAATTGAATCAAGGCGCGTCAAGGCATCATTATATAATACCTGTACAGAATCCTTTGCAGTCATTGCATTGTTAACTTCTGCAGTCTTAACCTGGATCTGTTTTGTTGAATCATTTTTGTCATATAAGAAGTAAGCCCAGGTACCTAAAAGACCTGCGGCTAACACACCAATCAAAATATTTTTGGTTGTGTTGTTGCTCCTCACCGGACGATTTGGATTTGTTGAATTTTCCGCTGAAGGATAATTTGTATTTGCCATCGTTGTAGGGGTTTTAGTTAAACGATATTTGATTTATATTGGTTAAATCGAAAACTTTACTTTTGAGATTTTACGCACCTGTTCGAAAACCGTGCCAGAAAAAATGTATAAGAGTTTATAAACATGAGTTCAGAAAAGATAGTTAATGATTTAAAGAAACAAAACTTTAAGCCAGTTTATTGGCTGGAAGGGGATGAGGAATATTTTATAGACCAGGTTATAGCCTATGCTGAAAACAAAATTTTAACAGAAAGTGAAGCAGGCTTCAACCTAACTGTGTATTATGGACGGGATGCATCCTGGACAGACGTGGTAAACAGTTGCAGAAGATATCCAATGTTTTCTGATAAGCAGGTGGTCATATTGAAGGAAGCACAGGGCATGAAGGATATTGAAAAGTTTGAAAGCTATATTGAAAAGCCACTTTCTTCAACCTATCTTTTTGTTGCCTATAAAAATAAAAAACTGGATGGCAGAACAAAGCTGGCCAAGATGCTTAAGGACAAGGCTGTATTGTTCACCTCCAAAAAATTATACGACAATGAACTTCCAGATTGGGTGAGTGGACTGGTAAAATCCAAAGGCTACACCATTACTAATAAAGCACTATTTCTACTTATTGATCATATTGGCAATGACCTGAGCCGCCTGAATAATGAAGTTGATAAACTGGCACTCAACCTTGGTAACCGAAAGAATATTACGGAGGATGATATAGAAAATTTCGTTGGTATCAGTAAGGAGTTTAATGTTTTTGAATTGCAACAAGCTATCGCATCGAAAGACCTGTACAAGGCTATACGTATCATTCAATATTTTAGTGCCAATCCCAAAGCTGCACCCCTTCAATTGATCTTTCCCTCATTGTACAATTTCTTTAGTAAGGTATTGATGATCTATTCAGTGCAGGCCAGGGACGAAAGGTCGGTTGCTACAGCTATTGGCGTCAACGGATTTTTTGTAAAGGACTATATTCAAACAGCCATTAAGTTCAGCCACCAGGAAATAGAAAAAGTATTGCTGTTACTTTACGAATACAACCTTCGCAATATCGGGATCAACGATGCGGGCACGGAAGATGCAGATCTTTTAAAGGAAATGGTGGTCAAGATGATCGCAGCCTGATAAAGTTTTACAACACCGACAAGCTGTTTGCCCTGTCTTTATGCAATTGCGCTACTAATTTGTCCAGTGAATCATATTTCACCTGTTCGCGCAAAAACTTACGTATGATCACCCTCATTGTTTTTCCATATATATCCCTGTCAAAATCAAAAATATTGACCTCAACTTTTTCTCCCGTTTTGTTCAGGGTGGGCCTGTCTCCAATACTAAGCATGCCCTTCTTAATTTCCCCCTCAATTTCTACATGCACAGCATACACTCCATGACCCGGGTGGATCTTTTCCTTACTGGTATATTCAAGATTTGCAGTAGGATATCCCAGTTGCCTTCCAAGTTTATCCCCGGGAACAACGAGGCCTTCGAAGAAAAAATCATAACCCAGTAACTTGTTGGCTGTTTCAATGTGGCTTTCCTGGATGGCTTTCCTGATCTTGGTGGAGCTGACAGCTATGGAATCCAGGACATGTCGTGGAATTTCCAGCAATTTATAATGGAAGTGTTCAGCATTGTCTTCAAGTAAACGGAAATTCCCTTTTCGTCCATGACCAAAATGATGGTCATAACCTATGATAATGCTATGTGGATGAAACCTGCCTATAAGAAAATGTTCAATATATTCTTCTGCCGGCTGATCTGAAAATTCCTTAGTAAAAGGCACAACTACCAGGTGGTCAATCCCTGTCTTTGATAACAATTCAATTTTTTCTTCGAGAGTGTTGATCAAATGTAAATGGGTGTGCGGATGAACAATCATACGCGGGTGCGGATCAAAGGTTATGAGCACAGCTTCCCCATTGACAGCGCGTGCTTCCGCTTTCAGTGCCTCGATGATCTGTTGATGTCCCTCATGTACACCATCAAAGGTTCCAATAGTAATTACGGAATTTTGAAAACCGGGTAAATGATCTATACTGCGATGCACCTGCATGGGCGCGAAGATAATAACAGTTTACAGTGCTTTTGTACTCTATGTTTTTGGCAGTTCATAATGGAAGGCAGCATCTGCGCCAGTAAACTTCTTCTATCTTTGCCAGATGTCATTGTATTCTAAAAGGGGTGTCTCCGCACAAAAAGAAGAGGTGCATGCCGCAACTAAAAATATTAATAAAGGCCTTTACCCTAAAGCCTTTTGTAAGATTTATAAAGACCTGTTGGGGAATGATGAAAACTGGATCAATGTTATGCATGCAGATGGTGCGGGCACCAAAAGTATCCTGGCCTATCTGTACTGGAAAGAAACCGGTGATCTTTCAGTATGGAAGGGTATAGCACAGGATGCCATTGTTATGAACCTCGATGACCTGCTTTGTGTGGGCATCTATGACAAAATATTATTTTCTTCATCTATAGACAGGAATAAACACCTATTGCCCGGAGAAGTTCTCCAGGCATTGATTGAAGGAACCCAGGCATTCTTTGATACCATGAGAGATTTTGATGTGGATATCGCTTTCCTTGGTGGTGAAACAGCAGATGTGGGAGACGTGGTGAGGACCATTGCAGTCAATGGTACAATGGCAGCGAGGTGGCCAAAGGAAAAATTGATCACTAATGAAAAAATAGCTAATGGCAATGTGATCGTTGGACTGGCAAGCTTTGGCAGGTCATCTTACGAAGTAGAGTATAATAGTGGTATTGGAAGTAATGGTTTAACCAGTGCCCGGCATGATGTGCTGAGTAAATATTATGCAGAGAAGTTTCCTGAAACATTTGAATCTTCATTAAGCGACGATGTAGTGTATATAGGTAAGCATAAATTAATGGACCCTATTACTATTCCTTTTAGAAAAGAAAGATTCGAAACCAATATAGGCAAACTCATTCTTTCACCTACACGAACCTATGCACCTCTGGTTAAACAAATCCTGGAAGAATATTTTGATGACATTCATGGTTTGATCCATTGCAGTGGCGGCGGGCAGACCAAGTGTATGAAGTACGTGCCGGAGGATGTGAAGCTGGTAAAGGATAATTTATTCCAGGCACCCGAGATCTTCAGTATCATCCAGCAGGCAAGTGGTGCTGATGAAAAAGAAATGTACCAGGTGTTCAATATGGGTTGCCGTCTCGAGATCTATACCAATGAAAAAACTGCTGACCAGTTGATTAGTATCGCCAATGATTTTGGAATAGATGCGCAGGTTATTGGAAGGGTAGAAGAAGGCAATAAAGAACTGGAAATTATTACCGGTGATAAAAAGATCAGCTATAATTTCTAAATAGTACTGCTGCGCACTTTGCGATACTCAGTAACGCAAAGAGTGCCAAGATGTTCGCAAAGGATCACAAAGATGAATACTCAATAAAGTAAGCCTGCACCTAATAGTTCACTTCACACCTAACGAACCAGAAACAAAAAACTATAAATCAACCCACAAGGCGTACCTACGGCACGCTGTTGCATTTTCATTGTTATTTTCTACCCACAAAATGTTCCTATGGAACATGCAGAGGCAAAGCTGTTTTATGCCCTGTGCGCCTATAAATTGATTAAATCGGAATATTTTATTCCTATTATAATTGGTATTCTAATGAAATGATATGTTCTAAACCATGTCCCATCGGGACATCTGCTAGGCAGAAAAAAACAGGCAGGGATGTTTAGCGTGCCGTAGGTACGCCTTGTGGGTTAATAGTACCATCAGTTGTGTATTCAGATAGCCTATAATTCAACCTCTCTAACGCCCCATAGTTTGACCTAAAGAATAACTGCACATAATAGTTCTGCCCAGACCTAAAGAACCAGAAACAAAAAACTAAAAACCAGAAACGCTTAAGCAGCATGCTTAAGCAAAAAAAACGGTACCTGGTAGTCCGGTGGAAAGTCTCCCTCAAACCTGATGGTCCAGTCATAATCATCCATGTACAATTGTAAGTACTCGGTGTCTTCTGCACTCAGGGGTGCTTTCACTGTAATCTCCAGCTTGTTCTTCATCTTCTTTTCCTTCTCCCGCTTTGGCTCTTTGAGCCTTCCTGCCAGCTCCTGTTCAAAGGAAGAGAGAAGGAGGGTAAACTGATCTTGGGTTAAAGAAGTACGCTTTTGTTCAGTAAGGAAGGTATGCAAGGCTGTGAATACCGCTGCTTTATCCATTCCCTGCTTTAAACAAACAATGGCTATGGTCCTTACCTGTTTAAACAACTGCCTGTACCTTCTTTTAACCGGTACAAAGCGGTAGATGATCGAAGAGATGATATTGCCTGTACCAAACCTTTCTGCGCTTCTGCGGCTTCCTTCAAAGGCAGGATCCTTCCAGAAGCGCTTACTGCCTACCCCCGGAAGCATTCTTACCAAAAATCCCCATTCCACATCCTTATAAAAGTTGGTGTCACCATCCACGGTGCCTGTTGCTGTAACGTATCCTACTTGCTTAGCCATAACTGGTATTAGATTTTATAGCTGCAAGTTTTTGAAAATCCCTCTCAGTTCAAAACCCCTATGTCCGTTTTGGCCGTTTTTGACCGATTTGACCGGTAATGACCGCTTTTGACCGTATTGGCCGTTTTTGTCCGTTTTCCTCTCTAACCAATTGATCCTTACTCCTTTTTCCCTCATTGAACATTGAACATTGAGCATTGCTCATTGATCATTATTCCTCCTTCCACCTAACAAAAGACCGCTATAAACCATGCCTCTCCAACCTAACCCCACTTCATCATTCAACATTCCCTGTTCATCTGTTCGATATTCCCACCCTTCTTCCTATCTGAAGTATAGCAAAGCCCTACCTGCAGTATAGCTACGGTATAGATACTGCGTGATCATCACGCAGTATCTATACCGCAGGTAGGGAGTTGATAGGGGGCAGCTATACTCCAGGTAGGGAGTACGCAGGGCCTTGACAGGCAGGAGCCAAACCGTAAATAGTTAAGATCATAAGCAGGGTAGTATAAATAGCATAAAAAAATGGGGCTGATATTTCAGCCCCATTTATATAATTATAGAAATAATATATCTATTTGGATACTTGACTGTGGGTGGGCGCAATAGCTGCAGGGGCTAGTGAAATAGGTTTTGATTTGGAAATCGTATCAAAAATATTCTGGCGCTCGGCAGGTTTGGTTATGATCTCTATTACGCCATTCTTTCCTTTTTCGCCATACTTCCCGGTGGCTGACTTGTCTTTTAGCACATTAACTGACTGGATCAGTGAAGGGTCAAGCTTATCAAGAGTTCCTTTAAATTCTTTTCCATCTACATAAATCAGAGGCTTATCTTTTCCACCAATTTTGATGGATGTGTCTTTTTCAGTATGAAAATCTTCCTTAGTCTCGAATTTCTTTTCTTTGATAAGCTTTCTTTGCCTGGCCTGCTCTATGGTTAAAGTTTCTCGAGTACCATCTTTGTAATCAATGGTGATCAATCCTTTGTTCTTATCGACATTCACTGAATTGATATCTACAGCTTTCTTATTAGGCAATGTGTCAGATATAGTAGTATATGAGCCTTTTTCAGTAGAGGACGCATATCTTTCTACCGCCTTAAGGATCTTTCTGGCTACTAATTCCTGGTTCGCTTCATTGGTAATAAATTCCCTGTCTTTTTTATCTGTGATGTAACCACATTCAACCAACACTGATGGGCATACATTTTTGTCTACTACCCAAATACCAACGGTGCGCTTGATCAATTCAGGAGTAGTCGGGTATATGGAGGTTAATTCTTCTTTGATCACAGAACCTAATAACTCACTTTGATGCTGGAAGGGGGTGTTTTTATTTGAAACATAAACTTCCATCCCGTTACCGGTTTTATCGTTTTCTGATGCAGCCACATGAAGTGAAATAAACAGGTCGGCATTGTTTTCTTTTGCCAGGTCCACTCTTTTGTGAAGTTCAATGATGTTGTCATCAGTCCTGGTTAAAACGATATTTATTTCGGAGTTGGCATTGATGGCCTTGATCTTTTTGGCAATGGCTAATACAATAGCATCTTCATAAATATTATTGCTGGAAGCACCAGACAACTGCCCATTGGTTGTTTTTCCATGGCCTGCATCAATTACTACTGTGATAGTCTTTTCAAGATGTGCGACAGAAACAGTTCTGAAGCTAAAGGCTAAAGCTATACAAGCTATCAGCGGAAGTGCCAGTATGCGGCTAAAATAAGTGATACGCGGGTTTTGAATTTTGGTAAGCATAAGGAGGCGTCGTTTTATAGATGATTGAAAAAAAGCATTGGTGAGATGACTGAAATGATGCGGATAACTTGCCTGCAGGATCATAGCAGCAAGTGTTGCAGTATCATGGTGTTTAACTGCTTCCTTATCTGCAATGAATTCATGTATCATTTGCAATTCTTTCCTGATGAACCAAAAAAATGGGTTGCACCAAACCAGGATAAGCGTAAGCTGGATAAATAGTTTATCAAAACTGTGAGCTTCTTTAACATGCACCAATTCGTGCTGGAATATCTGCTGACCCGTTGAGGTATTGATATCAATATTCTCATTCCAGAAAATATAATTAAAGAACGAGAAGGGCGTTCCCGGCTCACGGGTGGAAATAAATTTAATGCGATTGACCAGCCTGGTATTGTGCCTGCGAATAAGGTTAATAATCTTTGAAACAGAAATGAACGCACCTGCCAGAATCGTAAGAGAAATGGAGCCATACAACAACCCCAACCACTGTTCGGTACTTAATAACTGGTTTTGGCGGCTGGATATTTCTTCCATATACACGTCTGCGGATTGCACTACTTTCAATAACCGTATAGCATTATTGGGTTCATCCTGGTAGTGATACAAGGTAATTTGCAACCAGGGAAGTGAAAGAGACAGGACTACGATTCCCAGTAAATAAAAACGGTTCCATTGGTGAAATACTTTGTTACGCAGGGCAATATGGTAATATCCAAATAATAGCCCGGAGCAAATAATGACTTTCAGTAAATAATAGGCAAGGGCTATCATTTTTTTCCTTTTTTGATTTGTTGCAATAAAGTTTCAAGATCGTCAACGCTTATATTGTTCTCCTTAACCATAAAAGAAACAGCATCGCTGAATGAACCACCGAAATAACTTTTTACCAATGACCGCATAGTGGCCTTAGAATAGCTATCCTTGCTTACAAGAGGATGATACTGGTGTTGTCTTCCAAAAATCCTGATGCCTACAAATTCTTTATCCACTAATATTTTAAGCAGGGTGGCTATAGTATTCTGGTGGGGTTTGGGAGGTGGCATGGCATCCATAATATCACGTATGAAGCCCTCTTTCAGTTTCCAGAGCACCTGCATCACCTGTTCTTCTGCTTTAGTTAATGTTTTCATTTTGTGAATTGTGAAGCCAAGGTATAACTAAATATTTAGTTTAACAACTAAAAACTTAGTTTATAAAATTATTGGCTTGGTGCATGGTCTTTCTTACGTTATTTTGCAACAAATAAATCTGAGGAATGGCAGAGAGCATAATAGACATAAGGAATGCCAATATTTACCAGGGCGACAATCTCATTTTACAGGATGTAAATCTTACTGTACATAAGGGTGAGTTCGTTTTCCTGGTAGGAAAAACCGGCACCGGGAAGTCAAGTTTATTGAAAACCCTTTATGGTGAATTGCCCTTGAAAGAAGGGGAGGCTACTGTTGTTGGTTATGATCTCAAAGCCCTGACCTGGAAAACCGTTCCATACCTCCGGAGGAACATGGGTGTGGTATTCCAGGATTTTCAATTGCTGACAGACAGGAATGTAAATGAGAACCTTAAGTTTGTTTTGAAGGCTATAGGATGGAAAGATGAGAAATTGATGAATGAAAAAATAGCTGATGTTTTGGATAAAGTGGGACTTCGTTCCAAAGGTTTTAAAATGCCCTACGAGATGAGTGGTGGAGAGCAGCAACGTGTTGATATTGCAAGGGCATTATTGAACTCTCCCAAATTGATCCTGGCAGATGAACCTACCGGCAACCTTGACCCGGAAACCTCTGACGAGATCATGAACCTGCTGATACATATTGCCAAAGATTATGGTACTGCCGTTGTCATGGCCACACATGATTATATTGTCATTCAAAAGTTTCCTGCCAGGATGGTTAAAACAGAATCAGGAAGGGTTTACGATAATGCTACCATATTGCATTAAGTTTTACCGCGTTGGTTTGATTGTTATATAAATGCATCATAGCCTGGCGTTCCATTACCCGGGCTTCATCAAATGAAGTCTCAAAAATTGTTATTATCGATCTTCTGAAATCTTCCACTGTTTCTGCATTATTAACCAGGTTTGTCAAACCACTGCCTTTTGATCCTTGCTCATTGGTAATACAGAACCTGCCATAGAACAAAGCATGTAAAAGTTTTAGTTTGACTCCTGTGGAATTAAAAGATGGTAATACATTGATATGTGCATCCCTGATCAATGCATCCAGCTCATTTGAAGGTGGTTCAAAAATGAGCCTTACATTACGTTGTTTACCTGCAAGACTTTCCAGTTTTTTAGATATGTTTTTACCTGCTATCACCAATGGAATATTCAATTGATCAAAAACGTTTTTGATCAGCCATGCCGCGGCCTTTTCATTTTCAATGATGCCCAAATTACCATGGTAAAGACAGTACTCTCCTTTGCCAGGCAGGCACTTTAGCTCCTGCCAGGGAATAAAGCAGGGGATGAAATGTGCATTATAAAATCCTTGTTCTTTAAAACGTCCAAGGTCACTGTTTGATAATACAGCCAGCTTGAGATCACGGTTCAATTTCTTTTGATAATGATTGATCAGGCCTGATTCGAAAGAGTAGTATTTTTTTCTAAATATGTTAGGTTCATAATCTGCCAATGCCCTGTAATAAACTGCTTCCTCATTATGCATTCTCACTACCACTCTTGATGCATGGTGCAGGTATGGCAAAATTTCCGTGCAATGAAGTCCTTCCAGTAAAACAGGATAGTTATGCTCGTTGAGCCGGTTGATCAAAGATGCATTGATGCGCGACCTGGTTATGTAAGGCCTGGTAAACGATAGGGAGCGTACATAATTTTTCCGGGGATAAGCATGTATTTCAGTACAATAATTTTCAAGTCCGTCTGCATTTCGATTACTATGATAATCGAAATAATGTAAAATGATTTGTTTTCCCTGTTCTGCCAGTGTTTTCACCTTGAAATACATGTCGATAGCTCCTCCATAATCGGGAGGTGAAGGAGCATCGAGGCAAACTATATGCAGGTAATTATTCACTGGAAAAGATTTGGTTGAAATACTGGAGCAGTTTTTTTTCTTCTGATTGCCAGCAATATACTTCACGGGCTTCCAGGCAATTGTTTTCCATTTGCTTTAAGAGTTCACCATTTTGCATAACAGAATTGATAGTACTACTTATCTCTTCAGGTTTAAGGGAGTCTATCAATACAGCGATTTGAAATTGGCTGTTCACTTTTTCATATTCCGGGAACTTCATAGCCAGTTGGGGTAGTCCCCCGTGCATGTAATCAAAGAATTTGTTAGGCAGGGCCATGAACTGGTTCAGTCCTTCTTTTTCTGAGATTCCAATACCCAAAGAGGCTTTTTGGGTATAACCGGGAAGATCGCGGGGGAGAACCATTCCTTTTAATTCGACCTTGTCCTGAACCTGGTGCTCCCTGATCAATTGTTTCAATTCTGACATGAAATTACCATCTCCGCAGACTATGAGTTTATACGGTATCGTTTTCATAGCAGGTATTAAATATTCAAATCCCCTGCCTTCGTTCACCGCTCCCTGGTATAACAAAGTTTTTTCCCTTTGTACATTGACATCAATTGTATGTAATACAGGCAGGTTCCTGATGACCAGGTATTCCCTTTGATATTTATCTTTAAATGCTTCTGCAAGTCCCCCGCTCACTGTATAGCCCCATTTAAAACGGGGTACAGCAAACCTTTCAATGCCTAACCATATTTTTTGAACCAATGGCCTGGTATGTACCTCCTTTAATTCGGTAAAGTATTCATGTGCATCATAGATCCTTGTAAGCTTTTTTAACCCGGATACAAACAGGCAGGGTAGAATGGTGTCGAGGTCTATGGCGCAAATGGCATCCATTTTATTAGCGAGCAGGTAAAAGAATAGCCTGGTATTGTATTCCAGGTAAAACAGGAAACCTTTATTGAAAAAACAACGGAGCCTTTTTTGAGTGAAACCTTTTTTTTCTAAAGGGAGAGAATTTTCAAGCTGCCTGCCAACTAATGTTACTTCAAAACCATTATGGGCAATGGAACTACATATGCGGTGCATACGCTGATCGTAAGTCAGATCATTGGTAACTGTGAAAAATATGCGCTTCAAGAGTTGTAAGGTATGGTGGTAATGGCTTTGTATATTTTCTCTATTGCTTCAACGGTTCTTAACCCATCAAATGCATTGGCAAAATCATTGTCCTTGTTTTCAAGTGCCGGTACTAAATGGTCATATACTTCAGTATGGTTGCTCATAGATCCTTTATAAGATACATATTCGTTTGATGGTTTGCCCGGGTGTTTGAATTCAAACTCGTTTTCCAATGAATGGTATTGTACTTCATTAAGGTATTCGCCACCCAAACGAATCGTACCTTTTTCCGCAATTATAGTAAGGGCGATCTCGTGATTTTTTTTATAGGTATTCACTGACCAGTGAAAACTACCCAGGATTCCATTATCCATATGCAATGCTGCCACGCCCGTGTCTTCGAATTCCATCCCGGTTTTTTGAGCCGGGCTCCCACAAAATCCTTTTACTTCACCGAGCGCTCCAAATAAGGACACCATCGCATCGATATAATGGCTGAATTGCGTATATAATGTGCCACCATCTGGAAATGTTTTACCATGCCAATCCTGGTAATATTCACTGGGGCGATTCCATAAACAACTTAAGTGAAAGCTATAAACCTTTCCCAGTTGGCCTTCATCCAATAATTTCTTTAACTGGATCAGTATTGGATTATACCTGTTGGATTTGACAACAAACAAATGCCTGCGACAGAATTTTTCTGTTTCAATGATCTGCCAGGCCGCCGCAGTAGTAAGGCATAGTGGTTTTTCACATAATACATGCAGACCTGCCTGCAAGGATTTAATGGAATGTTCTGCATGAAAGCCATTGGGGGTGCAGACCGAGATCATAGTAAGTTCTTTTTCCTCCCTGAGCAACGTATCAATGGAATAATAAGCCTTACAATTGTATTCTTTTGCCAGTGTGTCCGCCTTTTCGGGTACGATATCACATACGGCTACTAATTTTCCAATCCTTTGGATATTCTCTGCATGTCGCCTGGAAATGCGTCCGCAACCAATGAGGGCAAATTGATACATAAGCGCCAAAAATAATTAGTATAATATAAAAAGCTCTCCTTTTGGGGAGAGCTTCCTAAACTATCTGGTGAATATTACATGTTCATATTGCCCATGTCAACATTATTATCTGCTTTTGTATTCTTCCGTTTGAACAGGTTGGCATCAAATTTACCGAAACGGTAGTTGAAGTTCAGCCTGAATATCTGCGGATCTCTTCTTCTTACTATATCCTGTACAAAGAAGGTTGATTCTGAATGTGCATCATACTTGCGGGTACGAAGTATATCATTCACATTCAGGGAGAGGGAAGCTTTCTTATCTTTCAGGAATTCAAATTTCAGTGCAGCATCCACACCATAATTTGGCCTTATATAACCCTGTGAGGCTGTGTTATTTCCTCCAAACATACCCCCACCGCCAAATCCACGGCCACCACCACCAGGAGAGGAAATGATCTTGGACTGGTAATCGCCGGAAAGCTGGAATGAAAAGTTTTTGGGTAGTTTGAAGTTGTTATTCAACTTCAAAAAGTAACTGGGAAACTGTTCAGGACTTTGCTGGTTGTCTATGGTAACCTTAGCTGTAAAAAGGTTTACATTGGAAGTAAGGTCCCAGAAATTGGTAAGTTTATTCCTGGCGGTTAGTTCAAGACCTGTTATGTACATGCGGTTGGCATTGATATAGGTATTGACCACACCGTACTTACTGATACTTGTATCAATTTTCTGAAACCTTGTGATCAGGTCATTGGTATTTTTGAAATAGGCGGAAGCAATAAAATTATCCCGGTTCTTAAAGGTTTTAGAATAGGAGAGTTCGAAGGAATTGGTAAACTCCGGCTGCAGTGCAGGGTTACCCACACTTACGTTGAGCAGGTCGCTGGAATCTATAAAAGGAAACAACTGGAACACATTGGGACGATTGATCCGGCGACTATAGTTAAACTGCATTTCATCAGTTTCGGTCAGCTTTTGAGACAAGAACATGCTAGGGAAGAAGCTGATGGGGAAATTGATCTTGAACGTCTGATTCTTAGTCGGGATATCGCCTGTGTAATCAGACCTCTCCGCTCTTAAGCCTAACTGGTAACCAAAACTCTTTATGCGGCTTGAAAAAGTTGCGTAAGCGGCATACACATTATCCTTATTATTATAAATGGTATTTAAAGAAGTTGGCTTGAGATCACCATTGAGACTCCTGGTGTAGAATTGGTTGAAATTATTGCTCTGACGCAGTGAAGCCCTGGCGCCAAGTTCTATTTTGGAATTGGCTGATATTGGGTTGGCATAATCTGTTTGCAATACCCAACTTTCGTTGGTACCACCGCCTAATTGTATCTGCTGGTATGTTTTATTAAATACATTTCCAGGCATGGCATAATAGTCAGTGTTGGTATTGTTCTCACTTGTGCTTTTTCCTTTATCATAAGTGGCATCTGCCGTTAGTTCATGGCCTGTTTGTGGGAAATTATGCTTATAACTTAATTGGGCCCTGGAGTTATTAAAAGTATAATCCGTATTGGAAACTCTATGCTGGTAAGAACTTCCATAACCCATGCTGTGGGCAATGGAGTCAATATTGATATCACTTACCTGATCCGGAGACATTTTACCTTTCATAATTGTACCACTTACGGTTAGCGTATTCCGGTTGTCTATAAAATAATCTACGCCAGCTCTGCCGAAATGGAATTGACCGTTTCCTTCGGACCTGTCATTTTGAGTAAAATGCGTGCTGCTGTCATTGTTGCCGAAATTAGTCCGGTCAGTAAATCCATTACTGATAGATTTTCGCTGAAACAGGTTCCCGCTTCCAAAAATATTGATCTTATTCTGGCGAAGGTTGATATCAAGGCCTCCACCTACACGGCCACGGCTGTCGGCATTTACACGGAGATTTCCGCTATAGCCTACCCGCCTGTTCTTTTTCATAACTATGTTTAGTATGCCTGCAGTTCCACCGGAAGCATCAAATTTTGCAGAGGGATTGGTGATGATCTCTACGCTTTCAATGGCATCAGCAGGAATTTGTTCCAATGTTAAATTGGTAGGACGGCCATCTACAAATATCTGAGGCGCATTATTTCTTAAGGTGACATTGCCATCAATGTCCACATTTACCGATGGCACATTCTTCATAACATCCACTGCCGTACCGCCAGCAGAAGTAAGGTTTTTGTCAACATTGAATATTTTTCGATCGATACCCATTTGCAGCATAGGTTTAGCCGCCGTAACCGTTACCGCACCTAAAACATTTTCATCTATCTGCATTTTGATATTTCCCAGGTCCTTGTCAAGGGCGCCCAGCATGGCTGAAGGGTCATTGCCCATGGAATTTCTATTGGGCATTTCGAATGCTACCGGCATATCCAGTTCTTTAAAGCCTATACCTGTGATCTTTAATTTGTATTTTCCAAAAGCAGGCACATTTTCTATGCTGAAATCCCCGACAGCACTGGTTAACATACCACCGATAATATTTTCTTTAGGTTTCCTTGTAGCACTATCCATTTTGGTGGTGACCAGCGTCACAGACACTGCTTCAAGGCCTTTGTTGGCTGCATCAACCACTTTGCCGTAAAATCTTCCGGTAGGAGCCTGCCCATTACCTCTCATCTGGCCACCTGGCATTTGTGAAAATGATTGCGCTGAAATGCATCCTAACAGAAATAAAACTAAAAACTTTCTCATGTATTTATAATTGCGGAGCAAAGGTAGACCGCAATGCGGGGGTTAGTTGACTAATTAACCTTATTTAACATTAAACTCTTTAAGAGGTTGAAATACAATATCAATGGCAAATAAAAAGGCCTCCTGTTGCCAGGAGGCCTTTGGGTGACTGAGGGGTCTCGAACCCCCGACCCTCAGAACCACAATCTGATGCTCTAACCAACTGAGCTACAGCCACCGTGTGGGCTGCAAAAATAATGAAATGAAGTTGATAATCTGCTTCTAATCATTCAAAATTTTTCTGTTTTTGCAGTGGCACATTTATTTTATTATTTGTTATTAATATTACCAGGGGAAGTAAATTCCAATAGCAAATTATTAATTTGATCATTGGACTACGGAAAGTTTCCGCTTGTCAAAAACGTTTGTTAAAGGGATAAACTATAGTAACAGAGCATTTTATTTAGACTAAATTTGGTACTATGCCCAAGGCACTTAAATACATGTTAGATATGAAAAGACTTCCAATATTAATTGTGATGGTTGTCGCCGGAGTTTTCCTGGCGTTCAACACTATGGGAAAAACCAACTCCAAGATCCCACCCTCTAAGTATGAAAAGATCCTGCAGATTGTGGGAGAGATATTGAGCCAGGGCCATTATAGCCCTAAAGACATTAATGATGACTTTTCCAAAAAAGTATTCACAAAGTATTTTGAGGAACTGGACCCAGACAAAAATATATTCCTGCAAAGTGATATTACATCCTTAGATAAATATTCTACCCGGATAGACGACGAGATCAAAGGTGCTCCCGTTCAGTTCTTTTTAGAGGCAGGAAAGATTTTTAATAAAAGGGCAGAGGAAGCTACTGCTGTTTATAAAGAGATATTAGCTAAGCCTTTTGATTTTTCTGTTAACGAAACTATCGTAACAGACCCTAAAAAAGTAAATTTTGCCTCTTCTGTCTCTGAAAGGAAGGAACAATGGCGCAAGCGTTTAAAATACCTGGCGCTGCAGCGTTTTGTTGACTTGCAAGATGCAAGGGAAAGCAACAAGGGTAAGGAAGGATTTGTAGTGAAAACAGATGCCGAACTGGAAAAGGAAGCAAGAGATAAGGTAAAAACCACGATGGACAGGATCTTCGACAGGTATCGCTTGAAGTTTAATGACGATGAAAAATTCAGTGTATATGTGAACACCATTACTTCTATGATGGATCCTTACACAGAGTTTTTTCCCCCGGTAGATAAAAGATATTTTGATGAGCAGTTAAGCGGTTCCTTCTACGGAATAGGTGCACAGCTTACCTATGAAGAAGGTAACATAAAAATTGCCAGTGTTCTTCCAGGTGGCCCGGCACAAAAATCAGGAGAAGTAGAAGCCGGGGATATAATAGTGAAAGTAGCACAGGGAAAAGAAACACCTGTAGAACTGACGGGATATGATGTAACAGATGCAGTGAAGATCATAAGGGGGCAAAAAGGTACCGAGGTGAAACTGACACTACGTAAAAAAGATGGTACATTAAAACCTGTCTCCCTTATCAGGGATAAGATCGTCCAGGATGAAAGTTATGTTCGCAGCGCGGTGATCAACCAGGGTACATCTAAGATCGGTTATATATTTCTGCCTGAGTTCTATGCTAATTTCGATGATCCAAATGACCCTCATAGAAGCTCAGCCGATGTGGCCAAAGAAGTACAAAAGCTGAAAGAAGATAAGGTTGATGGTATAGTTATAGATCTTCGAAACAATGGTGGTGGCTCTTTATATGATGTTATCCAGATAGCCGGCCTGTTCATTGACCAGGGACCCGTGGTCCAGGTAAAAGACAGGGAAGGCCAGCCGCAGGTAATGAGGGATAAGGATGGTGGAGTGTTATATGATGGCCCATTGGCAGTTATGGTAAATGAATTCAGTGCTTCGGCTTCTGAAATATTTGCAGCCGCTATCCAGGATTATGGCAGAGGTGTGATCATTGGAAGTTCCAGCACTTATGGGAAAGGAACTGTTCAGCGCCCTATAGGCCTTGATCCGACATCTAATTTCCTCGCTACCAATTCAGACCTGGGGTCTTTAAAATTGACCTTGCAAAAGTTTTATCGCATTAGCGGAGGCTCCACCCAATTAAAGGGTGTAGTTCCTGACCTGGTAATACCTGATTATTATGAGTATTTGAAAATGCGTGAAAGGGATAATAATAATGCATTGCCATGGGACGAAATTTCCAAAGCTTCCTATAAAATCTGGCAGCCGGGGTATGACCTTCAAACCATCAAAACCCTTGGCTCTGCAAGGATTGCCAATGATTCAGTTTTTCAATTAATAAAGAAAGAAACGGATATGCTGGCAAAGCAGGATGATAAGGTTTATCCCCTGCAGATTGACCAGTTCCGTAAAGAACAAAGGATCACCCGGGATGCGGTTAAAGAAATAGAAAAGCTGGTTAAAATGGATAAGAACATGCAGGTATCCTTCTTAAAGCAGGATGAACAGCGTTATGTATCTGCAGATAAGGATAAAACTGAAAGATATAAGCAGTGGCTGAATAATGTGAGTAAGGATGTGTATGTTGACCAGGCAGTGAAAGTGATCAATGATATAGTGAACCAGCAGAATATTGCTAAAGGAAAAACAGCCCAGAAAACCTTTTAATATTTATTGATTAAAAAATAAATTTTCTAAAAACCATCTCTTACAAAGAGATGGTTTTTTCTTGCAGGTATCTTTCCTTCAGTATGCTTTTATGATGTTGCATATGACCCAGGATGATATACCCAATCCCTTTTACATAAACCGGGTTTCCGTTAGCAGTTCCTGTTTCATTCAACATAGTTGGGTCAAAGGATCTGAATAATAATGCGGTGGACCTTTGTACGGCTTTTAGTTCCTCCACCAAGTCTTCCTTCGTCCGAAGCCCGGCCATTGAATTCAAAGCATAATCATTCTCTTCAAAACCAGGAAGTGGAGTCTGGTCTTTCCTGGAAAAACACAGAGCCCTGTAACAGAAGATCCTTTCTGCATCAATAATATGTTGTACCATTTCCTTGATGGACCACTTCCCAGGTGCATAGCGGAAGTCCCATTTCTCTGATGGAATGGCATCCAAAAAAATGATGAATTCAACAGGGTAGTGGTCCAGTGCTTCATTAAGATCCTTATCACTAACCTGGTTAATATATTTATGATAGAATTCGGGAATCCTGGAAAGGTCAACTTTGGCCATAGATGATATTTTTATAGGCTGAAAATAAAAAATCCCGGTAATACTACCGGGATTTAAATGATATATGGCACCTACACTTAAGCTCTTTTGGTCTTTTTTATTTTGATCTTCGTTTTAACTGGTGTAACATCACCTTGCTTTGTAAGGGCATCTGCAAGCTTTGCCGCTTCATAAGCATTCACCACACCGCCTGTCTTACTGAGTTCAGAAAATGGAACTAATTTATTTGAGTTGGGTTGTGTCACCTTTACTTTGGGATCAACGGCACTTTTTTCAATAACCTGTTTTACCTGTTGAGGAGTTAGCGTGGGATAATATTCCAGGAGGAAGGCTGCAACCCCTGCTGTAACAGGAGAGGCCATACTTGTTCCCGAAAGATTCCTGTAGGTATTTCCGCCAGGAACAGTAGAATAGATATTAACCCCTGGGGCAAATACATCAACTTCTTTTTTACCAAAGTTGGAAAAATCTGCTACCAGGCCACCATTAGTTGGATCACCACTGGCACCTACCATGATCCAGTTATTCACTTTTTCATGATCTAGCAATATAGGAGAAGGGTAGTGTTGCATGGTATCAACTAAAAAGCCTTCATTTCCAGCTGCTGCTACCAGTATCACCCCTTTACTTTCAGCATATTTTACAGCATCATCCACCCATTTTTTATTGGGTGAGTAATATTTGCCAAAACTCATATTGATCACGCGGGCGCCATTATCCACAGCATACCGTATGGCCAGGGCAATATCCTTATCATGCTCATCTCCATCCGGAACAGCACGAACCATCATGATGCGAACATTGTCTGCAATTCCATCAATGCCTTTACCATTATTCCTTACGGCAGCAATGATACCGGAAACGTGCGTGCCATGTAAGGCAGAGGACATCCCGGCCATAATATCATTATTGCCGTAGAAACGGTCATTGATATCATTTTCATTATCCTTAACTATTTCACCCCGGTAGTCTTTTGGAGCTGTATTGGCTGCATCCGCCTTTGTAAGGTCGGCTTCAATACCATCCAGAATTTCTGTATTGGGAATTTCAAAATTGTTGTTGTTGCCCTCGCTGATGTTCAATATCACATTTCTCATTACTACTGCATCAGGATTGGTTGGCTTATACGTTTTCAGGTCTTCACCATTGTACTCATCTTTTTTCAATTCCTTTTTGATCACAGAATCGCCTCTTTTTAAAGAAGGGAACAAACGCTTAATGAAGAATAGTTCATTTTGATCAACGCCTTTTGTGATGTCTGATTTAGCTCTCAACCACATCTTGAATTCTTCCTGGTCTTCTTTACTTAAAGTAGATGGATCCTTGATATTTTCAAAGCGAGGCTTCAGGGCATGATATAACCTGGCTGCCTCATAAGAATCTTTGTCAACATTTCTTCCATCACGTCCACCAAGAAAATTCCAACCATGAACATCATCCACATAACCATTCCCATCATCATCAATCCCATTGCCGGGAATCTCCTTAGGGTTAACCCATAGAATGGGTTTCAGGTCTTCATGCGTCGTGTCGATCCCGGAGTCAATGACTGCAACTACTACAGTTTGACTTTTCTTACCTTTTACAAATTCATAGGCTTTATCCAGGCTAATACCATAATAACCTTCATCCAGGCTTTTTAAATGCCAGCCATTGGTAGATGCTTTTTTGGAACTTTGAGCAAATGAGGTTAAACAGAATCCTGAAATGAAAACAACAAGTACGGATCTCTTAAATGAATAAACCATCAGATATTGTTTAATAAATTGAGTATTTGTAAAAATAACCAAACACTTAATAATAAGTTGTCAAAACGTATACAATTGGTTTGCCCGAAATTGTTAAAACACAACAGGTTATTGCACAGCTATTCAGCTATATAATGCGCTTAACCTATAATTATATATAATAAAAAACTCCCCAATAATAACCGGGGAGTGAATTATGGTTTGAATCGGATGAGGTTTACAGATCGAATTTGATGCCCTGGGCTAAGGGCAGGCTTGTACTATAGTTAATGGTATTGGTTTGTCTTCTCATATAAAATCTCCAGGCATCGCTTCCGCTTTCACGGCCACCACCCGTTTCTTTTTCGCCACCGAAAGCCCCGCCGATCTCTGCTCCCGAGGTTCCAATATTTACATTAGCGATACCGCAATCACTACCAGCGGTAGAAAGAAATTCTTCCGCTTCTCTCAGGTTCAAAGTCATTATCGCAGAAGACAAACCCTGTGGAACACCGTTTTGAAAGGCAATAGCCTCATCAAAAGTTTTATATTTCAACAGGTATAAAATTGGAGCAAAAGTCTCATGCTGTACTATTTCAAAATGTGGCTGCGCTTCAGCTATGCATGGTTTAACATAGCAGCCTGTTTCAAATCCTTTTCCTTCCAGAACCCCGCCTTCCACAATAAAAGAACCGCCCTCGGCCTTACACTTTTCTATAGCATTCAGGTATGATTCAACTGCAGTTTTATCTATAAGAGGACCCACATGGTTGTTTTCATCTAAAGGGTTGCCAATCCTTAACTGGTTATAGGCCTTCACCAGTTTTTCTTTGAATACATCATATACTTCTTCGTGGATAATAAGCCGGCGTGTGGAAGTGCAACGTTGGCCAGCGGTGCCAACAGCACCAAACAAACATCCAATTAAAGCCATATCAAGATCTGCATCCCTGGATATGATGATGGCATTGTTCCCACCCAGCTCAAGCAAGGAGCGTCCAAGTCTTGCACCTACTGCAGCTCCCACTGATTTACCCATTCGTGTGGATCCAGTGGCAGATACAAGAGGTATCCTGTTGTCCTTTGCTATTTTTTCACCTGTTTCCCTTTCGCCTGAAACGATGCTGCTTACTCCTTCCGGAACACCATTATTCCTGAATACTTCAGCGATAATATTCTGGCAGGCCACTGCACACAACGGCGTTTTTTCTGAGGGTTTCCAAATACATACATCTCCGCACACCCATCCCAGCATGGCATTCCAACTCCAAACCGCTACAGGAAAATTGAATGCCGATATGATCGCCACTATTCCGAGTGGATGCCATTGTTCATACATTCTGTGCCCCGGGCGCTCACTGTGCATGGTCAGGCCATGAAGCTGCCTGGAAAGTCCTACCGCAAAGTCACAGATATCAATCATTTCCTGCACTTCGCCCAATCCTTCCTGTAAACTTTTGCCCATCTCATAGGACACCAGTTTTCCCAGGGAATCCTTGTTGGTTCTTAATGCCTCGCCTATTTGCCTGACCACATCTCCTCTTTTGGGAGAAGGCCACTTACGCCATTCAATAAATGCCTTTTGTGCAGTATTGATTACTTCTTCATAGGAACTGTCGTCTGTCGATGTAATACTGGCTATTAGCTTTCCATCAACAGGGGAGTAGGAGTTAATGGTTTTACCCTTACTGGCGATCCAATTTAATCCGGTAGAGGTTCCGCTATTTTGATCCTTAATCCCTAATTGTTTAAGTACATCCTGCATGATCATTATTTTGATAAAGATATTTTTATTCCGCCCATGATCCATAATCCGGGCATAGAAGCGCCCAGGAGGTCCGCATACTTTATATTAAAAAGATTATCTGCCTGTGCAAATACACTGATGCTTTTTTCCCTGATATAAAATTCTGCTTTGGCATTTAAAAGAAAATAATCAGCGGA
The DNA here is from genome assembly GCF_059568575.1 of Flavisolibacter ginsengiterrae DSM 18136. Lineage (NCBI taxonomy): Bacteria > Pseudomonadati > Bacteroidota > Chitinophagia > Chitinophagales > Chitinophagaceae > Flavisolibacter > Flavisolibacter ginsengiterrae. Next base: position 295,807 of record NZ_JCANTR010000001.1, on the reverse strand, counting down.
CATTTTAGCTATTGCAGGTGAAGCTGCAACCTGGGGTTGGCGGTCTTTAAAGAGACCAGATACACTCATTACAAATCCCTTATAACTGTACTGCGTGGTGAAATTTACCAGGTATCGTGCATGTGATGAAATGTAAAGGGATGGTATAGTATCACTTTCCGAACTATGCAGCCAGAGCGATCCTACCGTAACCAATAATTCCTGGTTTGAAGAAAAAGTCTTTACATATTGAAGGTCTGTTTCTACCCCCGTGGTATGCACTTTGGCTATATTTTTTGCCAGGTAATAAGAGCCTGAAGGAATGAGATTTTCTTTTCGAGGCATTTCGCTATACGGTGTTAATACATAATCTATTAATTTAGATTGGGAGCGTTGAAAGAAAGTAGCTGATAATTTGATTGAATTTCCTGCATAAATATCAGCACCACCTTCATAACTAAATGATCGTTCTGTCTGCAGGTACGGATTTCCAATTTTACCACTACTGACAATCGTTTTATTGTAATTATTAAAGCGCTCTGTAAAATCAGCGTCTCTTGTTGTTTTTCCGGCACTTCCCCTCAATTGAAAAAACTCATTTCTAAAAGATAAATTCATTTGTGGTACCAGTTCCCAGCCTGCATTCTCCACCCATTCCATGCGCAGGGCAGTAGATACTGTTGTATAATCCCCTAATTTTTGATTGACCAGGGCCAGGATACCAACCTGGCCAAGGGTGTGGTTGCCCCTGTCATTTGATGCAATTTGTTTATTGATGTATTGTCCCCCTAAAACGATGGTGGTTTGAGGTTTTAATTTCCATTCATCAGTTATACCTAACTGGAAAAGCTCACTTGTATTTTGATTGGGTATGGAATGGGGGTTGAAGGTATAATGATCAGCAAGGTGTTTATAACCTGCATTTAACTTCAAAATATTCTTTTGCGCCTGGTGCGTGAGTTGAAGCTGGTTCCAGCTTGTACTTACTTTTTCTTCGGCAGTATCCGAGAGAAAATTGGTATAAAAATTTTGTGCAGCAAATCTCCTGCTATCATAAGAGCTGCGCAATGCCAATTGCCAGTGTTCATTGAAAAAATGAGCTAACGAAACTGTTGCTGTGTTATTATGGAAATAGCCTTTGATACCCCTTTGCTGTTGTCCTGAGGCATTATTTGTTAATCCCCCGATTCCTATAGCAGTTTTCCCATTAGTATTAAAAATGCCTGCACTTGCATTTAATAATCCATAAGTTCCGGCATTGACCTGTGCCACCGCATTAGAGGCGTGTGTGTCTTTTTTTGTAGCAAATGTTTTGGTTATAATGTTGATCACGCCACCCACAGCCTCTGTACCATACACTGCAGAAGAAGCTCCTTTTAATATTTCAATCCTGTCAATTTCGGATGGGGTAACAGGAAAATAGCTGGTGAAATGACCGGTGTTAGGATCATTCAATCTTACGCCATCCATAATCACTAAAACCTGTTGAAAGGTACCTCCGCGTAAAACGATATCACTTTGAGAACCCATCGCGCCACGGGATTGTATTTCAATGCCCGGCAGGTACCTGAGTAATTCATCTATAGAGTTGACAGGTAAATTATAAAAACGTTCGCCTTTTATAACGTAAATGTTGCGCCCTGTTTTTGAAATTCTTTCCGGGCTGACCGAGGAAGTTACGGTTACCGGGTCAAGATTGGCCTCATTTTCCTGGGCTATGCAAAAAGCCGGTAAACTAAGGGTTAAGAGCTGGATCACTATCCTTGTAAGTGCGTTCATTGTCATTTTCAATTGGCCGCAAAAATAGGATACTAACCAAAATGGTTTTAATAGGATTCAGCGTCACTGGGGAAATCGTTGGACCTCACATCATTTATATACTGTTGCACAGCCTTTGTTGCCTGTTCATGAATATTTAGATACTGCCGCAGAAATCTTGGTTTGAACTCCGTATTGATACCCAGCATGTCATGCATTACCAACACCTGCCCGTCGCAGTATTTGCCTGCACCAATGCCAATAGTGGGTATATGCAGTGCTGCCGAAACTTCCTTAGCAAGGTTTGCTGGTATTTTTTCAAGAACTAAAGCAAAGCAGCCTGCTTCTTCCAGCAACTGTGCATCATTCCTGAGTTTATTAGCCTCAGTTTCTTCCTTAGCTCTCACATTATATGTTCCAAATTTATAAATTGACTGGGGGGTTAGTCCAAGGTGTGCCATCACCGGTATTCCAGCAGCAATGATCTTTTTTACAGACTCCAGAATTTCTTCGCCGCCTTCCAATTTAATGGCATGAGCTCCGGTTTCTTTCATGATGCGGATGGCTGAAGCCACAGCTATCTCACTGTTGGATTGGTAGGAGCCAAAAGGAAGATCTACTACCACCAATGCTCTTTTTGCCCCCCGGATAACAGAAGACGCATGGTAGATCATTTGATCCAGTGTAATAGGAAGCGTGGTTTCATGTCCGGCCATTACATTAGACGCAGAATCTCCCACTAACAATACATCTATACCTGCAGCATCAAATAGGGTAGCAAAAGAATAGTCATATGCTGTTAGCATAGAGATCTTTACTCCCGATGCTTTCATCTTTTGAAGGGTATTGGTCGTAATGCGTTTTACTTCGGGGGCGTTGGCGCTCATAAGCAAAATTTAAATTTTGTAGAATCAATCAAAGTTAGGTACCAGCAAGACAAGTATGTATCACGGAGCATTTTATTCTAACGTCAGTTAGTGATCGCAGTTTTTCGAAGGCGGTCATAAAGTATGTGAATAAGGCCATCCGCCAGGCCTATTTTCGGAACAAATATTTCTTCTGTATCAGCCCATTTCATTACATTGATATAGATCAGCAAGGCAGGCACAATAACATCAGCCCGGTCCTCGCGAAGTTTGTACATTGATATTCTTTGCGATAAACTCAGGCTGCTGAATTCTTTATAATAGTTACGCAGCAATTCAAGGTTTAATGGCTTTCCTTCCTTTCTTTTTGATAGTGAAAATATCTTGTTGATGTTTCCACCAGATCCAATGGCGGTAATATGGTGGTAGCCTGTGGTTTTCTCCTTGATGAATTTTTTCATCTGGTTCCAGTGGTCTTCATTCACCTGGTTCTTTAACAAACGTATGGTTCCAATGTTGAAGGATTCTTTTGAAACCAGTTTGCCATCGCTGAAAAAACTTAATTCAGTACTGCCTCCACCGACATCTATATATAAGTAAGATTCCTGTGTATTAAGGTTTTCTGCCACGTGATTCTCATAAATAAAAGAAGCTTCTTCCTCACCCGTGATCACTTTAATATCAACACCTGATTCTGTCTTTACTTTTTGTAGAATTTCTTTGGCATTGGAGGCATCCCTCATGGCAGATGTTGCTGCTGTGATATAATCTTTTACATGGTAAACATCAATCAGTAATTTGTAGGATTGAATGGTTTTGATCAGCATCTGTTCTTTTTCAGGGGAGATGAGACCTTTTTCAAAAACGTCAAAACCCAACCGTAGAGGCACCCTGACAAGTGTAAGTTTTACAAATTCAGATTTCCCTGCAGGTCCAATGACCACATCAATGATGAGCAGGCGGGCTGCATTACTACCTATGTCAATTGCTGCTAACCTCAACTGGTATGGCTATTTTACGATTTAAATAATTAAATGTTTCTTCCTGCGAACGTATGGGTTCTCCAGGTGTTTTCACATATTCATTGCTTAATTCATTATCCAGCCAACGGGCCTTCACATTATCCTGCAATTGAATATTCAGAATATCTTTTAATTCCTTCTTGATCCGTTCATCAAAAATAGGACAGGATGCTTCCACACGGTGATCAAGATTGCGAACCATCCAGTCAGCCGATGAAATATAAACCTTTTCTTTTCCTCCATTATGAAAGATCCAAACCCTTGCATGTTCAAGGTATTCGTCAACAATGCTTATAGCTTTTACGGGTGCAAGAAACTTATCGTTTTGACCAAACATGCAAAAGATTCCACGGATCACTAAATTAAGCTCTACACCCGCCTTGGCAGCTTCGTAAAGTTCGTTAATGATCTCTTCATCTGATAACGAATTCATTTTAGCGGTAATAATACCTTTCCCTTTTTTCTGAACATTTTTGATCTCCGCCCTTATCAGCCTGATAATCTCTTTTCTGACAAATATGGGGCTGGGAACAATGGTATTACATGCCTTTAAAAAATGTGTTCCTGTTTTATGGTGTTCCAGGTAATTAAATATCCTGTTCACATCGGCCATTATATTTTTATTGGACGTAAGCAGGCAGTGATCTGCGTATACTTTGGCAGTATCTTCATTTAAATTACCTGTACTGACAAATCCGTATTGGACAATCCGGTCCTGCACCCGTTTTCTGATTACACAGACCTTGGCATGTACTTTCATGTTGGGTATCCCTATCAATACTTTGACACCTTCATCTTCCAGTCTTACTTTCCAGGCCAGGTTGGCCTCTTCATCAAAGCGGGCGCGCACTTCCAGCATCACCATCACCTGCTTTCCATTTCTTACTGCATTTATAAGTGCGTTTATCACTTTTGATTGTTTTGCCAACCTGTAGGTAGTGATCTTAATAGAAGCTACATCCGGATCAATGGCAGCCTCTCTCAATAGATCAATAACGGGATTGAAAGAGTGGTAAGGGAAGTGGAGCATTACATCTCTTCTCATGACCACATCCGTAACCCTGTTTTCTAATAATAGGGGATGATCAAATGGTTTTCTTCTCTTGCTTTCCCCGTTGAATACTTCTTTTGGAAAATCCATGAAATGCCGGAAATTATGGATGCGTCCACCGGGAATGATATTATCCCGCTTACTAAGGTTAAATTTCCTGATCAGGTATTCCAGCAAACCCGGATCCATTTCCTTGTCGTAGATAAATCTTACAGGTTTTCCCTTGCGGCGATTCTTGATTCCTTTTTCAATTTTCTGAATCAGGTTGGTCGATATGTCATTGTCAATATCTATTTCTGCGTCGCGGGTTAATTTAAAAACCCCTGACTGGTATTGATCGTAACCGAAATAGCTGAATATCTCGGGTAGGTTGAACCTGATGACATCTTCCAATAAGATTATATGGTGCTCATGATCTGGGGAGGGGAGGATCACAAAACGGCTCATTACCCTGGTAGGAATTTCAATAATAGAATACATTCTTTTTAAAGAACTTTCCTGTTTCCACATGACCACCCCCAGGTAAATGGATTTATCACGCAGAAAGGTTAGCTCCTGAATGCTTTCTATCATGAGTGGGATAACGTTTTGGCTTACTTCCTCTTCATAATATCGTTGCACAAATTCCTGTTGTTCCTGATTGAGTTCTTTTTCTGTGACAAGGAATATTTTTTCTTCTTTGAGTTCTTCAAGTATTCCATCCCAAATACGGTTAAACTCACTTTGCTGGTTTAAAACAGTCATTTGGATCTCCTCAAGAATACTTTCGGGATTAGCTTCCAGGTGCATTTTGGCTTTGCTGCCCACCTGGATCATTCGTTTTAATGTGGCAACTCTTACCCGAAAAAATTCATCAAGGTTATTGGAAAAAATACCAAGGAAACGGATTCTTTCCCGTAGGGGTACAGTTGGGTCAGCAGCCTCCTGCAGCACACGGGCATTAAATGAAAGCCAACTAATATCTCTTGGAATTGTCTTACGCCTGGAATTTGACATGCAAAATGTTTCGTATCGATATAAATATACGCAACATCCGTGCTTAAGTATAAATGGCTATTTATTTTGAAGTTTGTTAATAATTGAAGTGGTAGAAAATCCTTCAACTATAGGGTTTAATACAACTTTACCACCCCAGCTTATTACCTCCGGGGCTCCTGCTATTTCTTCAATTTTATAATCTCCTCCCTTCACCAGGACATCAGGCTGTATAGAAACAATCAGGTCTCTTGGTGTGGGTTCGGAAAACAGGATCACCGCATCGACCATAGCCAAAGCTGCCACAACGAGCGCCCTGGCATTTTCATCGTTTACCGGCCTGTTATCACCTTTAAGGCCTTTGATGGATACATCTGCATTAACAGCAACTACCAGGTAATCTGCCTGCCGGGACGCCTCGGTTAGTGATGCGATATGACCGGCATGAAGGATGTCGAAACAGCCATTGGTAAAAGCGATGGTTTTATTAACTACTCGCCATTGACTGACCTTTCGCAGCAACTCAGGTAATGTCAATATTTTGTTCTGTATACTGTTCCCGGGATTCAATGCTTTGCTTTCTTTTATTGTGATAGGAAAATAAACCTAAAAATATTACACCAGCTCCAATGATAATGATGGTTTGAACAGACCATAATAACCAACCCAATGCATTACCGATAGTGTCCTCATTTAATCCATACAGCCCCATTAATTTGGCTACCAGGAGGGGATAAGCGCCAATACCACCTGGTGTCAATACCATCCCTACACTTCCCACAGCTAAGGTAGTTAACCCTCCGCCAATTCCCAGGTATGCTGTTTCCTGTAAAGCATATATGCCAATAGTGGTGCTGGCCAGGTAAAGCGCCCAGATCAAAACTGAATAAAAAAGAAATATCCCCTTGTGCTTGATGAATTTGATACTGCTCAGGCCATGAAGAATACCCTTGATCACATGCTTGATCTTCGCAACGGCATCAATATGTCCAAAACGTTTAAGCATGAAGTAAAGCAAGCTCAGAATTGTAACAATGATAGCCAGTGCAATCAGGATCTTTTGTATGGAAGCGTGACCGGTTTTATCTGTAAAGAATTTTCCAAATGAATGAGATACATAATCCCCGATGACATGTCCCTGGAAAAGTAGTGCCAGGATAAATACTACGATCAATGAAACGAGGTCTACGGCTCTTTCCATAACTATGGTACCTACCAAACGGTCGGCACGTACGTTTTCATAACGGGAAAGGAGTGTACATTTTACCACCTCACCCAACCGCGGCACACCTGCGTTCACCAGGTAACCAATCATAACAGCGGCAAACGTATTAAAGGTGCTGGGGTGATAGCCCATGGGTTCCATCAATATCTTCCATCGAAGTGCTCTGAAATAATGACTGAGTAGTAATAAAACGAATACAGGGAATATTAACCAGTGCCTGGCTCTCTGCAAAGCATCTTTGATCTGTAGCCATTGTGAATGATCGATCTTACGCACAGAAAGCCATACGAATAAAATTCCCAGCCCGAGGAAAAAAGAATACTGGAGTATCGTAAAGATGGATTTCTTCATTCAATTCGAAGATACCAAAGGAATGCCGAACAGACCAACAGGCCAATAATCAATGTATGGTCAATGTTGAATCAAGCGGTCACCCTTATTCGTTTTCTGAATTTTCTACAACTTGTTTCCTTCCTTTGGGAATACAACCCAGGGTTTAAAAGTTTTGGCATCTTCAAAGGGCATTGATGCATAGGAGATGATAACCACAACATCACCAACCATTCCTTTCCGTGCTGCCGGGCCATTTAAGCAACAAACGCCTGAACCTCTTTTCCCTTTGATCAGGTAAGTGTCCAGTCTTTCTCCGTTATTGACATTCACCACAGTTACTTTTTCATTTTCAATCATATTGGCAGCCTCCATAATGTCTTCATCCAATGTAAGACTACCAACATAATGAAGATTTGCCTCGGTAATAACTGCACGGTGCACTTTAGATTTCAAAACTGCAATATTCATAGCGGACGCAAAGGTAATTTATGGACGTGAAGTCTTTGTTAATTCAAAAGAAGATTATCTATTAATCTCACCTTTCCAATGCTGGCAGCCACCAGGGCAACATCAGCTTCGTTTGTATTTTGGCTGGGTAGCAGATCTTCAGCCCTGGTTATCTCCACATAATCAACCTTGAAGCCTTTTTCAATTAAATGTTCTGTGGCTTTTTCCTTTAGTGACTTTAGTGGTAGTTTGTCCAGTCCGTATTTTATGCTTTCCAGCTCTTTAAAAATGGTAACGGCCAATAACCTTTCATCCTGGCTTAATCTTAAATTACGGCTGCTCATGGCAAGACCTGAAGTCTCTCTTTTTGTAGGGCTTATATGCAGTTGAACTTTTCCCGAGCGATGCGTCAGATCCAATAATTTCCTGATAACCATACATTGCTGGAAATCTTTTTGACCCATATACAGATTATCCGGACCTACGATCTCCAGCAACCTGTCGACTACCTGGCATACACCCTGGAAATGCCCCGGGCGGTAAAATCCTTCCAATCGATGCTCTATAGGACCCAGTTCATAATGTTTTTTTTGGTAACCCGGGGGGTATATCTCGTCAATGGTTGGCGTAAATAATATATCACACCCGGCATTTAGCAATTGTTCTATGTCTTTTTCCAGAGTTACGGGATATAGTGTAAAATCATCTGGATTATTGAACTGCGTAGGGTTGATAAAAATGCTGCACACAGTGATTGCATTGGCTGCCCGGCACTGTTCGACCAGGGATATATGGCCCTCATGAAGAGCACCCATGGTAGGGACAAATCCTACGGTTTTGCCTTTATTCTTTTGGTCTTGAAGATGGTCTGTTATTGTCCCGGCCTTTTTGAAAAGGATCATAAATCTTGAGTGCAGATTTTACTGGCTGCTGCTTTTAATTAGAAATGGTTACCTTTGCAAACCTTTTTTCCAGAGTTTAAAACGGTTACAATGTCAGCAAAGAAAAGAATTTTATTCATTGCCAACGAAATGTCTCCATACCTTGAATTGACTGAGTTTTCAGAAATTGTAAACAAGCTGGCGATAAAATCAAATGATAGCGGTTACGAAGTTCGGTGCATCATGCCCCGGTTCGGAGCCATAAATGAGCGCCGCCACAGGCTGCATGAAGTAGTGCGCCTTTCTGGTATCAATGTCTCTATTGACAATGAAGATTTTCCCCTTCAGATAAAGGTAGCATCCCTGCCTAATGCACGTTTGCAGGTATATTTTCTTGACAATGAAGATCTATTTAAAAGAAAACACATCTTCACTGACGACAATGAAAAATGGTTTGATGATAATGGTTTAAGGACCATTTTCTTTTGCAAGGGAGCCCTGGAAACCGTCAAAAAATTTGGCTGGCCTCCTGATCTCATTCATTGCAGTGGATGGATGACCGGATTAATACCCCTGTATCTTAAAACGGTATATAAAAAAGAACCAGTGTTCTCTCACAGTAAAATCATTTATACCATAGGGCAAACCACATTTAAGGAGAAGCTGGGTACCGATTTCTTACAAAAAGCAATGATTCATCCTTCCTTAAAAGAAAAGGATCTTGAGCCCTATAAAGATGCAAATAACCTGGCTATGTTCCGTGGTGGCGCTACCTATGCAGATGCCATAACTTTCGGTGCAGAAAAGATCGATAAAAAGCTGGTAGATGAATTCTCTAAAGTTCGCGGGAAGAAGACATTGCCCTATAATGCGGAGTCTGATTTAACAGACTATTTACAACTGTATGGCGATCTTGCGAACAAGTAATTTTTCAAACTGCTTTAATTAATATTTGTGAAAAAGCACACCCGGATCTTTTTCTTTGCGGCCCTGTTTTTATTAGTTGGATTTATTTCTTGCAAAAAAATTAATGAAGCTACAGATCTAGGTGGTGATTTAATTCCTGCAGTCGATAATGTAAATACTTTCGAGGTTGCTTTAAATACCGTTACAAATAACCTGCTTTATAACGATACCACAAAGGTTAATTATAGTGACCTGGTAGCAGCAGGTGATTTGAATGACCCTGAATTTGGAACTACGCATGCAGGTTTTCATTTCAATCTCACGCCGGTATCTTTAGGTACTAATCCATTTCTTGGTCGTGACACTACAAAGATCATCGACTCTGTTGTTCTTTCCCTTCAATATGATAATAGTTATGGGGATACAGTTAATGGAGTTCAGACGCTTCACGTTTACGAGATCGCTCAAAACCCAGATTTTAAAGATACTGTTCTATATAAATATGCTGATCCAACCACAGATTTCCCAACAACCGGGTCAGAATTAGGAACTGCAACGTTTACCGCGAAGTCTGCCAAAGATTCTATCCGTCTGATAAGGAAGGGCGATACGACCACTGTAAATAATGTTGTCAGGATCAGGCTAGATAATACATTGGGAGAAAGGTTTGCTCAATATGACACTACCAGTAGCTCGCTTAGTGGTGGTTACTACCTGGATTCCACCAATGGTTCTATTTTCAGGAAATTGTTTGCAGGACTGGCCATTAAGGCAGACAATGGTAGTAATATGCTCAGTTATTTTGACCTTACTACTACTTCAAAAACCAGGCTTACAGTATATTACCAGATAGTACATAACAATGGTACAAGGGATACTTTGTCTACTGATTTTACCCATCGCACCAATGGACAGGCTAATTATGTAAAGATGACACCTGCTTCCAACTGGGCCTCCTATTTGAATAATGGAACTCCAGGTGATGATAAGGTATACATCCAGTCGGCGCCGTCCGGATCTTATGCCTCTGTCAATATACCAGATCTTTCAACCTTGGGAAATAAGGTCATTCACAAAGCGGAGATCATCAGTTCAGTGCTGCCTTCAACTGGTTCAGAGAAATTTACCCCTCCTCCTTATTTATTTTTGGATCATACCAACAGTGGAACCCCCGATACTGCATTTTTGTTTGACAGGGATATAAGCCTCGGTGTAAACAATTCTATAGACCTTAGCCTTTTTGGAGGTAATTTAAAGAATAACCAATATCATTTTGATATCACGCGGTATGTCCAGGGTATTGTGACACGCCATACTCCTAATGATACCTTGCGTTTATATGCTCCTTTAAGAACACAACTGTATGTTCCATTGGCAGGAGCTTATGTAAGACCACAAATAGCACAAGGTATTGGCATGGGCAGGGTGGTGCTTGGCGGTGGCAATTATCTTAATGCCGATCAACGTTTGCGACTACGTATTATTTACTCCAACTTATAATTATGGATCGGGTGTTATATTTGCACCCGATTTTAATTTACTAACTAATATAAATTTTCCCAGTTCATGCCTTACTTATTTACGTCAGAAAGCGTATCAGAAGGTCATCCCGATAAAATTGCCGACCAGATCTCTGATGCTTTAATTGATAATTTTTTAGCATTCGATCCTAATTCCAAGGTGGCTTGCGAAACATTGGTGACTACGGGCCAGGTTGTATTGGCAGGAGAAGTAAAATCTAAAGCTTACCTGGATGTACAGGAAATTGCCCGCCAGGTTATTCGCCGGATTGGTTATACCAAGAGCGAATACATGTTTGAATCCAATTCCTGTGGCATACTTTCAGCTATTCATGAGCAATCTTCAGATATTAACCAGGGAGTTGATCGCAAAACCAAAGAAGAGCAGGGTGCCGGCGACCAGGGAATGATGTTTGGCTATGCCAGCAATGAAACCGAGGATTTCATGCCGCTTGCCCTTGATCTTGCCCATAAATTATTGCAGGAACTGGCAGCATTACGCCGTGAAAATAAACAGATCAAATACCTGCGTCCTGATGCCAAAAGCCAGGTTACGTTGGAGTATGACGACAACAATAAGCCTGTACGTATTGATGCTATAGTGGTTTCTACACAGCACGATGATTTTGGCACGGAGCCGAAAATGCAGGAGCAGATCAAAAAAGATATCATTAATATTCTGATTCCAAGGGTAAAAGCAAAATATAAGAAATACGCAAAGCTTTTCAATAATGATATCAAATACCATATTAACCCTACCGGAAAGTTTGTGATTGGTGGCCCTCACGGCGACACCGGTCTTACAGGCAGAAAGATCATTGTAGATACCTATGGCGGTAAAGGTGCACACGGCGGTGGCGCTTTTAGTGGTAAGGATCCTTCCAAGGTTGACCGTTCAGCTGCTTATGCTACACGCCATATAGCAAAGAACCTTGTTGCCGCAGGCATTTGTGATGAGGTATTGGTGCAGGTTTCCTATGCTATTGGAGTAGCGCAACCTACCAGTGTGAATGTAAATACCTATGGCACTGCCAAAGTTGATATGAGCGATGGTGAAATTGGGAAATATGTTGAAGAGATCTTTGATATGCGTCCTTATTTTATAGAGCAGCGCTTAAAACTTCGCAACCCAATTTATAGTGAAACTGCAGCCTATGGCCACATGGGTCGTAAGCCTGAAGTAGTAACCAAAGAATTCTCTTCACCCGACGGAAAGGTGGTAAAGAAGAAAGTTGAGTTATTTACCTGGGAGAAGCTGGACTATGTGCCGAAGGTGAAAAAAGCTTTTGGAATAAAATAATATTAAAGACAATTGTAGAAACCTCTGTTCTTTCGACAGAGGTTTTTTATTTTCATCCTATGAAAAGAACATTGCTGTTCTCTTTTTTCTCCTTGCTGATCATGATGTTCATTATGCGCTGGCAGGGGCAATCTTTGATCACTCCCTCCAGTTCCATAGGAATTCTTGACCTCGAATTTGCCAAAACCACAGTGCGCCTTAACCAGCTATTGCTTTTCTGGAACTACAATGATATAGCCCTGAACATTTACCTGGATTTTGTTTTTATAGCTGCTTATACATGGTTTTTTATTTCTTCCTGTATCTACCTGAAAGAAAAATTTCCCCTGGTCAACTGGAGTGACCGGTTCATTTCAATGGCTATAGCTGCAGCTTTATTTGATGTATGTGAAAACCTGGTGATGCTCTTTATCATCAATGGCAGATTCAATCCTTCATTTGCACTGCAGGTGGTATTCTACTGCGCCCTGGCCAAGTTTATCCTGGCAGGCATCGTCTTACTCTATATTCTCATTATGTTACCTGTAGCACTGCTGAAAAGGCCCAGGTGGGATTTATAGTTATTTATAAACTAAGCCAGACTAAGTTATTTTTGAAGCGTGAAAAATTTCAGACCCCAGCAAAGGCCTAAGAAGAGTTCCATGATCGTAGGCAAGACTAACATCATCAATGCCCTGCAATCAGGGAAAGCCCTGGATAAAATTTTTTTGAATTCCAAAGCTACTGGTGATCCCGTCAGCCAGATACGGCACCTGGCTTCGCAGCATGGTGTGCCGATAAGTTATGTGCCCCTGGAAAAGCTCAATAGCTTTAATGTTGATAACCATGAGGGTTGTGTGGCATTGATCTCAAAAGTGCAATATCATAACCTCCAGGAGGTCATATCATGGGTGGTAGAGAAGGGTGAGACACCACTTTTCCTTATTTTAGATGGTATTACTGATGTAAGGAATATCGGCGGTATCGCCAGGACCGCCCTGTGTACTGGCGTCCAAGCTATAATTATACCTGAGAAAGGCGTCGGTGCCTTAAATGAAGATGCCATTCTTACCTCGGCTGGCGCTTTGGAAAAAGTAACGGTGTGCAGGGTAAACAGTTTGATGAAAGCCGTTGATGAACTGCACCTGAACGGCATTAAAGTCCTGGCAAGTGAAATGACTGCAGCGACTAAAATCTACGACGTTGATTTTACCACCCCTCTGGCTATAATTATGGGTGGGGAAGAAAAAGGAATCTATCCTGCTTTGATGAAAATAAGTGATGAAAAATTCAGCATTCCTATGAACGGCGATTTTGAATCACTCAATGTGTCAGTGGCTACAGGCATGATACTTTATGAAGCTATGAAGCAAAGAACCCAGGGTCTGTAATAGTAATATTATTCCTTCTTCTAAACTCAGTATCAGGAAAATAATAGAATATAACATGCCTATGCCGTTGTCAATTGATAAAAATTTTCACCTTGTTGAATGTCCGCGGGATGCTATGCAGGGCTGGAAACATAATATACCCACAAAACAAAAAATAGAATATATCAATGCCTTATTGCAGGTTGGGTTCGATACTATAGACTTTGGGAGTTTTGTATCTTCAAAGGCCATCCCCCAAATGGCAGATACTCCAGAGGTTTTGAAAGGACTACAATATCATAATTCAAGATCATCATTGTTAAGTATTGTTGCCAATTTACGTGGGGCAGAAATGGCAGTGTCGTTTGATGAAATCGCTTACCTGGGTTTCCCATTTTCTTTATCACCTACTTTCCAGCTACGGAATACCAACAGTTCAATGGAGGAAAGTGCGAAAAGAGTGGAAGACATCCAAAATCTCTGTATCAGCCGGAATAAGAAGCTCGTCGTTTACCTGAGCATGGGTTTTGGGAATCCTTACGGCGATGCCTATAGCAAAGAAGTGTTATTGTTTTGGGCCGATGAAATGGTCAAAAGAGGAATAACAATTCTTTCATTGGCAGATACAGTAGGGTTGGCTACGCCTGAACAAATCAGTTTCGCCCTAAATACCCTTACACCCAGGTATCCCACCACTACCATAGGGGTACATTTGCATTCGACTCCCTGGAACTGGAAGGAAAAGCTGGAAGCGGCAGTGAATGCTGGTTGCACCCGTATTGATGGGGCATTGAAAGGAATAGGAGGATGCCCAATGGCACAGGATGATCTTGTTGGCAATATGAATACGGAATGGATCATAGATTACCTGGAAGAAAGGAATTTATTGAATAATATTAATAAAGCAGCACTTGAAAAATGCCTTGAACTCGCATCCCGGATCTTTGTTTGATATGAATGAATAGCTATTGACATGAAGTTTCATTACGAATTCGATATCAGGAAATTACCAGAGCCCATAACGCACAGGGATAAACTATTTCTTATTGGTTCCTGTTTTACTGAGAATATTGGAGACAAACTGAAAAGATCAGGGTTTACTGTACATGAAAATCCAAATGGGATCCTGTTCAATCCTGTAAGCGTGGCTGAAGCGATTACAGGATATATTGAAAACGTAAAGGTCATCCCTGAGGATCTTTTTTATTTAAACGAAGGCTGGCATAGCTGGAAGCATCATAGCCGGTTCTCTGCGGTTACAATAAATGAATCAGTTGAAAAAATCAACCGTTCAACGGAAAATGCCCATAGCTTTCTTGGGGAAGCAGCATATATAATGATCACATTGGGATCGGCATGGGTATATACACTGACGGAAAAAGCAGCAAATGCCCGGGTGGGAAACGTTGCTGCCAATAATCACAAAGCACCTGCTGATTGGTTTAGCAGGAGGTTATTGACGCTTGAAGAAATTTTGAAAGTGCTTGATAATGTCATGCACCGCATCTTCCTTTTCAATTCCAGGGCCAGGATCATTTTTACCATCAGTCCTGTAAGGCATTTACGGGAAGGCGTAGTTGAAAATAACAGAAGCAAGGCTTTACTGATCCAGGCTGTTCATCATTTGGTGGACAAGTTTGACAGGCTATTTTATTTCCCCGCTTATGAATTGGTTATAGATGACCTGCGCGATTATCGTTTTTATGCAGAAGACCTTGTACATCCTAATTATTTTGCCACCCAATATGTATGGGAGAAATTTGTTGATGCCTGCATGAATGAAAAAACTAAAAGCCTGATCAAGGAAATACAATCGATTCAATTGGCTTTTCAGCATAAACCTTTTAACAAGGCTTCGGAGCAGCATCAAAAGTTCCTTAAGAGCTATTATGAAAAGACAAGCGCTTTGATGACGCAATTTCCTTATCTGGACCTGCAAAGGGAACTGGATTTCTTCAAGCAGTCGGATAAGTAGAATTCTTTTTATAAGCTATGGGCTTGAAAGATCAATGTATCCTGTCGCCCCTGACATCCAGACCCGAGATCAGTTTTCCCTCAAACTCAAGCCATTCCTGCCACCTTTTCCGAACCTTTTCTTTTTCAATATAGGTCTCGGCAAGATCAATAAAAAGTGTATAGTGGCCCGCCTCACTTTCCATGAAGCGGCGGTAAAACTTTCGCAGGTATTCATCCTCCAGTCCCTCACTTAGTCGTTTGAATCGTTCGCAGCTTCGGGCTTCGATCATAGCCATCAACAGCAGTTGGTCCAGTAATCTTCCTTCTTCAGCACCGCCCGTTTGACAAAAAGAAATTAGGGCATTGGCGTATGCATCTTTTCGCTGCAAGCCCAATTTTAAATTCCTTTTTTGTAGTTCCGCCAATACCAGGCGAAAATGTCCCCATTCTTCTGTCACTATGGGTGCCAGGGCCGTGACCAGCCTTTCCTTTTGGTTGTACCGCTGGATCAGGGAGATACAGCTTACAGCAGCCTTTTGTTCGCAATAGGCATGATCGGTCAAAATCTCTTCCAGTGATTTACCCGCCAGGTCTACCCACCTGGGATCGGTTGGCAGTTGTAGTCCTAAAATAGCCCTGGCATCAGGGGAGATTTGATTGTACGTTTCCATATCGCAAAAATATCCGCTTATGTAGAATAAATCATGGACGTCAAAATTGGGAAGTGCATTCGTATTTCCTGGTTCAAACGTTTCTTTAGCCTATTTATCGCGATTTCAATAACAAATTCAATTCCTAATCATAGTCTACAATGTTAACCTGACAACTTTTTTTGTAATAACATTTAAAACCTATTTTGGAATTATACAAATACCGGCCAAAGATTGTAATGTACCGCCTGTGTGCCGCCTCTGTGCCACCTTTGTGCCGCCCCTTTAAAGAGCCGGCATATACCCGGCACATTGTCGGATGATGGAAAGCAAGAAATTGGAATACAATACTGTTTGCCCATTTGTAGCTTCAAGATTACGCTTCCCGGGGCAAAAACTGTGATGATTTTGGAATTTGATCCAGGTTGTCAAATCAAGGTATCACTGTAACCTTGGTACCTCGAATTAAGCTTCAACTTTATTAACAAAACTCAGTCCCAGGCTACTTGCTGATGGAAACATAGGCTAATTGTATGATAATAACTTTAAATATATTAAAGTTTCATTCCCATTATCAGGATTTAAGCTTTAGTTTAAGCTCTTTTTAGCAAGGTTTTACTTACCTTCGCCGCCAAAATATACTAAGGTATCTAATCGGATGCAATTCTAAAAAATTCACGATGTCAGTAACAAAAGAAAAAAAAGCTAACATTTTTGCCAATTTTGGCGGTAAGGAAACCAACACAGGGTCTATTGAGGGTCAGATCGCTTTGCTCACTGAACGCATCGCACAAATCTCAGGTCATCTGCAACAAAACAAAAAAGATTTCTCTACGCATCGCGGTCTTATGCAATTGGTTGGTAAGCGTCGTCGCTTATTAAACTACCTGCAAAAGCATAACCTCCAGGGTTACCGTACTTTAATTGAGAAATTAGGAATAAGAAAATAAGTATAGTAAAGAATGTATAAGCTACCTCCCAACTTTATTCAGTTGGGTTTTGGCTTTTATACCGGCTTATTTTTTAATTATCAAACACCCTCAAATTCTACTCATGTTATCACAAAAGTTCAGTAAAACATTCAGCATAGGCGATGGTCGTGAAGTAACCATCGAAACGGGCAGGTTGGCCCGCCAGGCAGATGGTTCTGTTACAGTTACAATGGGCAACAGCATATTGTTAGCCACTGTAGTTGCCACGGAAGAACCAAAGCCCGGCCAGGAGTTTTTTCCATTAAGCGTTGACTATATGGAAAAATTCGCTTCAGCAGGCCGCATACCCGGATCATTCTTTAAACGTGAAGGAAGGCTCAGCGATGGAGAAATATTGATCTCCCGCTTAATAGACCGCGCTTTGCGTCCTCTTTTTCCTGATGATTATTTCTGTGAAGTACAGGTTATAGTAACGCTGATATCTTCAGATGCGGAAGTAATGCCAGATTCCCTGGCTTGCCTGGCTGCATCTGCAGCACTTGCTGTGTCCACTGTTCCTATCCAGGAGATCATTTCTGAGGTTCGTGTAAGCCGCATTGATGGCAAATTCAAGATCAACCCAAGCCGTAGTGAAATGGAAAAGTCCGATATGGACTTTATCATTGCTGCCACCGAGAAAAATATCATGATGGTGGAAGGTGAAGCCAAAGAGTGCAGTGAGGAAGATATTGTTCAAGCAATTGAAGTTGGCCATGAAGCGATCAAGGTTCAGATCAAGGCTCAAGAGGAACTAAGAGACATGGTTGGTGTTACTACTAAAAGGGAGTATGCCAAACCCGAAGAAAATGTAGTATTACGCAAAAGGGTAGAGGAATTTGCAAAAGCAAGAATTGACGCCGATTCACGTGCTAATCTGCCAAAAACAGAACGCAAGGAAAAATATAAAAAGCTTTACGAAGAGCTGAAGGAAACCATCACTAAAGAAGCTAACCTGGCCGAAGGTGAGGACTTAAGTGATGACACAAAGAAACTGATCAAAAATTATCTCGCAGACCTGCAATATGATGTGGTACGCGATATGATATTGAATGATAAGATCCGCCTTGATGGCAGGGGACTGGACCAGGTGCGTCCGCTGGATATGGAAATTGATATTTTACCTACTCCACACGGTTCTGCATTATTTACAAGGGGAGAAACCCAATCACTGACCACAGTAACCCTGGGTACACCACTTGATGAATTGTTGGTTGAAAGCGCTGCCAAATCAGAGTATTCAAAATTTATTTTACACTATAATTTCCCTCCATTCTCTACCGGAGAGGTAAAGTTCTTAAGAGGACCTGGCCGTCGTGAAGTAGGACATGGTAACCTGGCACAACGTTCCCTGAAACAAATGCTGCCAGGAGCTGACTACGCCTATACATTGCGCGTGGTAAGTGATATCCTGGAAAGCAATGGTTCTTCTTCAATGGCTACCGTTTGTGCAGGTTCATTGGCATTGTTTGATGCAGGTGTTCCAATGCCAAAGCACGTTGCTGGTGTTGCAATGGGACTTATATCCAAGGAAGGAAAATTCGCAGTGCTTACTGATATCCTTGGCGATGAAGATCACCTGGGAGATATGGACTTTAAAGTGACTGGTACCCGCGAAGGTATCTGCGGAATCCAGATGGATATCAAGGTTGACGGACTGAGCATGGAGATCATGCGTAATGCTCTTGAACAGGCTCGTCGTGGACGGATGCATATTCTTGATGCCATGTACAATTGTATTCCTGAAGCCCGTTCTGATGTGAAGCCACATGCGCCACGTATGGTGAAAATGTTCATTGACCGTGAATATATCGGTGCTGTGATCGGACCAGGTGGAAAAGTTATACAGGAAATACAACGCGAAACAGGAACTACCATCAATATTGAAGAGAAAAACAATATGGGTGAAGTCAGCATTTTCGGTACGGATAAGGAAAAGGTTGACAAGGCTCACAATTGGGTGAAAGGGATCGTAGCTGTGCCAACAGTAGGAGATGAGTATGAAGCAGTAGTGAAATCAATCATGCCGTATGGAGCTTTTGTTGAGTTCTTACCGGGCAAGCAAGGATTATTGCACATCTCTGAAGTTAGCTGGAAGCGTTTGGAAACCCTTGAAGGCGTATTGAATGAAGGTGATAAGGTGAAAGTGAAACTGACAGGTACCGATCCTAAAACTGGTAAGTTCAAATTGTCCCGTAAGATTTTATTGCCAAAGCCGGAAGGACAACCAAGAATGGACAGGCAGCAGGAAAACAGGCCACAGGAAAATCAATAAGAAGATCTTTTATAGTATGTAAAGGCTGTCTGTCACAGGCAGCCTTTTTAATTTTTATTATTATGAATAGTATACAAATAAATATATCGGCAAATGAGGTACAACAGGAAATACTGATCAGCCAACTGGAAGATATGGACGCTAACGGTTTTGAACAAACGCAGGACTCATTGGTCGCTTATTTCCCGGCAGATAATTTTGATTTAAATACTATATATAAAATCCTGGAACCATACCAGTATGCTATCACAACCCTGGAAGAACAAAACTGGAACGAGGTATGGGAGAAAAATTTTGAACCAGTGGTTGTTGATGATTTTTGTGCCATCAGGGCAGATTTTCATAAACCCTTTTCCAATGTATCGTATGAGATAGTGATCACACCAAAGATGAGTTTTGGCACTGGTCATCATGCTACCACACATATGATGATACAACAAATGAAGGATATGGATTTTGCAGGTAAAACTGTTTTTGATTTTGGAACAGGGACAGGGATATTGGCCATACTGGCTGAAAAACTGGGCAGTAAAGAAATCAGGGCCATAGATATAGACGAGTGGAGCATTGAAAATGCAAAGGAAAACTGTATGAGAAATAGTTGTTCCAAAATTATTGTTGAGCTTACACCACATTTACCCTCGCAGCAATTCGATATTATTCTTGCCAATATCAACCGTAATGTAATTCTGGAATACCTGGTTCAAATGAAAAGCCTCCTGAATCCCTTAAATGGTACATTACTATTAAGTGGACTACTGGTAACTGACCAGGACATAATAGTTGAAGCTTGTGAAAAACAAGGGCTTAAGTTATTAAAGCCGCTGGAACGTAATAATTGGATATCCTTATTGTTTGTTAATAGGTAATGTTTTACCTCTTAAATAACAAACACTCTGGCTGATTTTTATTAAATTTGCGTTGCTTCAACCATTATTCTATGAATGAGGTTTTATTGATTGTCTTTGCTTATCTCATAGGTAGTATTCCTACAGCTGTCATAGTTAGCAAAGTTTTCTTTGGTTTTGATATAAGAGAATATGGTAGTGGTAACTCAGGCGCTACCAATACTTACCGGGTTTTAGGATCCAAATGGGGAACTATTGTAATGATAGTGGATATGCTTAAGGCAATCGTTGCTGTTAAGCTTGCTTTCTTTTTACCAAACTCTTTTGAGAACGATATTTACCTTGTTAACATGCAACTGGGTTTGGGACTTGCCGCTGTGGTTGGTCATATTTTCCCCATCTGGGCTGAATTCAGAGGGGGTAAAGGGGTAGCATCTCTTTTTGGGATGGTACTTGGTATTCAGCCAAACGTTGCTCTTTGTTGTGTAGGTGTTTTTATATTAGTGCTTTATTTGACAAGGTGGGTATCTCTGAGTTCTATTCTTGCCAGTATTGCATTCCCCATATTTATTCTTGTTATCTTCAATGAGCCTGAAAAGCTCTACAGGGTTTTTGCTTTAACTGTTGCCATGCTTGTTTTGCTTACCCACCAGAAAAATATAGGAAGGTTGATTAAAGGCAGTGAAAGCAAGGTTCCCATTCTAAAACACCGCGATCGTCGTCGTAAAGAACGTGAAAAGCTTTAACAAAGCAGAAGTAAGCCTATCGTCTTCCTGGATATCTATACTACTTTGGTATAATCATTGAATCCGTAACATTAAAAATAGTAAGATGGTAAGGAAATTAACGGTCGTTTTTTTGGCCGCAACTTTATTCGTATCCTGTTCAACAAATACAATTACAGGAAGAAGTCAGCTTAAATTATTGCCAGAGTCAGAACTCCAGTCTATGGCAGTTCAGCAGTACCAGCAATTCCTATCAACCAATAAGGTAGTCAGTGCTTCCGCCGACAGGGATGCTGAAATGGTAAGAAGAGTGGGGCAGAGGTTATCCAATGCTGTTGAAAAATATTTTGCTTCAAAAGGTTTACAGAATCAATTAGAGGGATATAAATGGGAATATAACCTGGTTGATAATAAGGAAGCTAACGCCTGGTGTATGCCCGGCGGTAAAATAGTTGTGTATACTGGTTTATTGCCTTATACCCGTAATGAGGCTGCGCTGGCAATCGTTCTGGGTCACGAAATTACACACGCCGTATTCCAGCATGGTAATGAAAGGATGAGCCAGCAAATGCTTCAGCAGGGATTAGGTTCTGCACTTTCAGTTGCCTTATCCAATAAGCCCAGTACAACCCAAAATGTTTTTTTGCAGGCTTTTGGTGTAGGTTCATCATTAGGCATATTAAAATTCTCCCGTGCTGATGAGTCTGAGGCTGACCATTATGGATTGATCTGGACTGCACTTGCCGGCTATAATCCCCAGGAAGCAGTTCCTTTCTGGGAAAGGATGGCCTCACAGAGTAATTCAGCCCGTCCACCTGAGTTCCTGAGTGATCACCCTTCTGATACAAGGCGTATCAATGATATCAAGAAATGGATGCCTGAAGCCATGAAATATTACAAGCCCATGGGCAAATAATTGTATAAATTGTAATAAAAACCCGCAAATCCACGATTGGCGGGTTTTTTCTTGTTTAAATCGTTGGTCAGGGTTAGTATTTTCCGTAATTTTGCATACCTGTTTGTGTGAAAAACCTTAGTACTACTTCACAACGTTTAAAAAAAACAGTTATCCCGGTATGTCACAAACAATTTTAGAAAAGCTTCAACTTAAAAACGAAAAGAACATTTTAATTCAGGGCCTTCCTTCTTCAATTGAAAAACAATTTTGTAAACTTTCTTTTGCAAAGAATCTTACTCCATTGTTACGCTCCAGGAAAATCGACTTTGCATTGGTATTTGCTGTAAGTGAAAACCAATTGAATAGCATCCTGGATGACATTATGCCTGCATTAAAAGAAGAATCTAAACTTTGGGTTGCTTACCCGAAAGTAACTTCAAAAATCACTACCGACCTAAACAGGGATGGTAGCTGGAGCAAACTTGCAGAAGCGGAATATGAAAGTTCAGAACAAGTATCTTTAGATCATGTATGGCACGCCGTTTACTTTAAAAAGAACGGTTTGCTTGAAGAACTTGAATTGGAAGAAACAGTAGTAGTTAAGCGTAAAGCTAAATTAGTAAACGCTTAAGAAATTAAAAGAGATACAATCAAAGAGGGCCATAAAGCCCTCTTTTTTTATTTAAGCCTCTTTGATAAAATCTTCAATGTACATTCCCAATACAGATGACAATGGAGTTTCCCTTTCCAGCTGGGCATCTATCCATTTCCTTGATTGGCCTATCTTCTTGATCAATACCACTGCTCCATTAACAAGTTTACACTCGAACAGGAGTTCTTCTGCAGATTGTAACAGTTTTACATCTGCGGTACCAAATAAACCATAATAGGGATAACTGATGCTGAATTGGTTTCTGGATTGTACATAGGATAAAAACGCACCCATAAGGCAGAGGTTTTAATATGATTGGATTTATTGAAAGGCGGTAATGCAGGTAGTAATAAAAAGACCGGACAATTGTTTTGCCGGCCTAGTTATTATTAGTTTTTTAAGTTTGCCAGAAAATATCCTTCTTTATGAAGAACGGTTTTATTGGGAATAGCTGTAAGTAAAGAATCCTTCACTAATTTCTCAACTAATCTTAATTGATTATCCTGGTCGCCGGACTGTGCTATTAATTTCCAGCTTTCAATTTTCATTAGGGCTCTTTTACTGGTCTTTACAACATGGCGATCGAGCCATTCTGACCTTTCAGCCAGGTACAATTGATGATTACGAAAATAGGCATGCATAGGAGGAAGATTTTAATAAATGGTTGCTTTGTGCTTTCAAAATAATAAGAAAAGTTCAGAATTTCCTAATCCCCCTGAAAATTTCCTTTGTTTACAGGAAAACACTTAGCCGTACTATTGGACTTCAAATAGACGGCTAAGGTTAAAATAAATGGTGTTGAATTTATGCTAATACTTCTTTTTCTGACTTGTTGTACTCTTCGGTTAGTTTTTTCTGTAATTCATATGTCATTGGCTGGTAACTATCAAATTGCATTTTAAACTTAGCCCTTCCCTGGGTAAGTGATCGAAGGGAGGATGAGAAATCATGCATTTCTGACAATGGAACCTTAGCAATGATCTTTTGAAAATGGCTTTCTGTGTCCATACCTTCCACCAATCCCCTTCGGCTTTGCAAATCGCCCATTACAGCCCCTGTGAGATCTTCAGGACACAATACCTCAACGGAATTGATAGGTTCCAATATTTGTGGGTCTGCTTGCTGAAATGCCTGTTTAAAGGCCATGATGCCTGCGATCTTAAATGATATGTCATTGGAATCAACAGGGTGCATTTTGCCATCATAAACACTGACCCTTACATCCCTGACGTAAGATCCGGTTAACGGTCCCTCCTGCATTTTTTCCATGACCCCTTTTAGAATGGAAGGCAGGAAGCGGGTATCAATAGCACCCCCCACAATGCAATTATAAAAAACCAACTTGCCACCCCAGTCAAGGTTGAAAACTTCACGTGCTCTCACATTCAGGCCATCAGGTTCAGGCATACCTTCATACCAGGGTTCGATCCTCATATACACTTCACCAAACTGGCCAGCACCACCAGATTGCTTTTTATGCCTGTAATTGGCTTCAGCCACTTTCCTGATCGTTTCGCGGTAGGGAATCCTGGGTTTGCCAAACTTCACCGGCACCTTATGCAAGTTCTCTATTTTCCATTTTGCAACAGCCAGGTGCATATCACCCTGGCAATGAATAAGTGTTTGTTTCAATTCTTGCGAAACTTCCACTATTAAAGTTGGGTCTTCCTCCCGAAGCTGGTGAAGTGCCTGCGCCAGTTTTTCTTCTTCTCCTTTATTTACAGGCTCAATACAAACCGTCATATTTGGAGTAGGAAATTCAATTGGGGGTAATTCGTAATTTCTTCCTTTTACATGAAGCGTATTATTGACATGCGTATTGCGAAGTTTCAAGGTGGCACCAATATCGCCGGCCACTAGTTCATTAACGGGCAGTCTCTTATTGCCTTCCATAAGAAACAGCTGGTTTATTTTTTCATTGACCCCATTTGATTCATTGATTAGCTCCATGCCTGTTTTTATGGTTCCTGAGAAAACTTTAAAAAAGGAAAGGTCACCAACATGAGGTTCTGAAATGGTTTTGTACACAAATATGCAGGCTGGCCCATTTTCCTGGCAGGGTAATTCCTCGCCACTGGTAGTTATTTGTGGCGGCATTTCATTGGCACTGGGACAAACATTGTCAATGAATCCCATTAAACGTCCGCTACCCATGTTGCGTTCGGCACTCAGGCAAAATACAGGGAACAGATCGTGCCTGATCATGGCTTTTTTCATGCCTGCTTTCATTTCATCTTCAGTAAGTTCACCCTGATCAAAATATTTTTCCATCAGGGTTTCATCATTGCTGGCAATCGCTTCAACCAGTTCCTTATGAAGATTTTCTGCTTTTTCTTTTTCATTTTCAGGAATAGGGAGTTTGTCAGGTTTGCCACCTGTATCTGTGAATTTATACATGACCATTCTCAGGACATCAATGATCTCGTGAAAGCCGGCCCCCTGCTGCCTTGGGTATTGTACAATGGTTATATTGGATCCAAAATGATCTTTTGCCTGCTGAACCGTCTTCTCAAAGTCAGACTGCTCATCATCCAGTTTATTAACGGCAATTATCATAGGCGTTTTAAACCGGTCTGTATATTCCCATATGATTTCTGTTCCTACTTCAACTCCCATGGTAGCATTCAATAGCATCACACCTGTATCTGCCACCCTTAACGCAGATAGAACTTCACCTACGAAATCATCATAACCAGGAGTGTCGAGAATATTTATTTTAAAACCACGCCACTTAGTATGCATTAATTTAGAAAAAATAGAATTGCCGCGTTCCTGCTCCAGGGGGTGATAATCACCCACTGTTGTATTCTCATAAACAGAACCGCGGCGGGATAGCAATCCGGCTTCATATAACATGCATTCCGCTAATGTTGTTTTGCCGGAGCCAGCATGGCCCAGCAAAACAATATTTTTGACATGAGAGGTATCAAACTCTGGCATAAAATATAGTTTTTGTATGAGGCAATAGAGATTCTATACATACCCTTACGTGTATGTTTTATAAAATGGAGTATGAAATATTATAGACAGCTAGTCTTGCTGACAAATTGTTGAAACTCGTTCCGAAGTTCCTGGAGCAGGTTTTCTTCGTGCAAAAAATCGTTCAATAATTGTTCATGTTCCGCATAGGTGGACTCGGAAATCTGATCACCTTCAGAAATTACTTTTTTCTCGTGCGATTTAATAGATTGTTTGAGATCGTGAATGTTAATGAGCTGGATGTGAAATTGATTGTCGTAGTGTTCTACTTCCTGGAGTTGGTCTTTAGATAGAGAGTT
Organism: Flavisolibacter ginsengiterrae DSM 18136; assembly: GCF_059568575.1. Lineage (NCBI taxonomy): Bacteria > Pseudomonadati > Bacteroidota > Chitinophagia > Chitinophagales > Chitinophagaceae > Flavisolibacter > Flavisolibacter ginsengiterrae. Next base: position 269,945 of record NZ_JCANTR010000001.1, on the reverse strand, counting down.
TTTACAGGTTTCCTGGAGCGCCTTTTTGAAATCATTCAGTTCTATGCGATGATTCCTTAAAATCTGCCGCCATTCGGCGCTTTCGGCGGACAACTGTGAGATGTCTGTCTGAACCATGGGATGAAGGTTTTATTGTTAAATAAATAGGTTTTTTCGCTTCACTATCCCCGGTGTAGGATGGTACATTAAATTTAAAACTCTTTAAGCTTAAAAAAATAAGATTTTTATCACCTTAAATGCTTACATTAATCATGCTTGAGGTTCCTATATTTGCTATCTTGTGATTTCGCCTAATACGATACAACAGATCCTTTCCCGGATCGATATTATTGATGTGGTTGGAAACTTCGTCAAATTAAAAAGGCGAGGTTCAAACTATTTGGGGAATTGTCCTTTTCACCACGAAAAGACCCCTTCCTTTACTGTTTCACCATCTAAAGAGATCTTTAAATGTTTTGGTTGTGGAAAAAGTGGCAATACCATTTCTTTCATAATGGAACACGAAAAGCTCTCTTATGTTGAAGCGCTGAAATGGTTGGCTAACAGGTATAACGTTGAGGTTGAAGAAACTGAATCCTCACCTGAGAAAAAACTGGCTCAACAGACCTCCGAAAGTCTCTTTATTATCAACCAGTTTGCCCAACAATTTTATGCCCACCAGTTGTTTGAAACTGAAGATGGACAAAATATAGGACTTGAATATTTAAAGGAACGGGGCTTTACCGAAGACACTATCAGAAAGTTTGGAATTGGTTATGCACCAGAAAAAAAAGATGCTTTTGTAAAAGAAGCATTGCAACAACAGTATAACCCTGAGCTTTTACAAAAATCAGGTCTTGCAGTAGAAAGACAGGGTCAGTTGGTAGATAATTATAGGGACCGTATCATTTTCCCCATACATAACAACAGTGGTAAGATCATTGGTTTTGGTGCAAGGCTGATAAAGAGCAATGAAAAAGCGCCTAAATATATCAATACCCCCGAGAATGAATTGTATGTAAAGAGTAAGATCCTTTATGGAACTTATTTTGCCCGGCATGCTATAGATAAAGCAGATGAATGTTTATTGGTTGAAGGTTATACGGATGTAACCTCGCTGCACCAGGCGGGTATTGAAAATGTGGTGGCAAGTGGTGGTACTTCCCTAACACAGGACCAGTTAAGGCTGATCAAAAAATACACAAAGAACCTTACTATCATTTATGATGGTGATGCCGCCGGCGTAAAGGCCGCCATGCGGGGGTTGGATATGGCCCTGGAAGAAAGCCTCAATGTCAAGTTGGTATTAATTCCTGATAAGGAAGATCCGGATAGCTACGTAAAAAAAGTGGGAGCTTCGGCTTTTCGGAATTTTATACTTCATAATAAAAAGGATTTTATCCTTTTCCAGATAGAAGTTTCCTTAAAGGATGCCGGAACAGATGCGAATAAGAAAGCAGCAGTTGTCAACCAGATTGCTGAGACTCTTGCGAGGATTGATAAAACAGAAGATTTTACCAGGCAGCAGGATTATATCAGGCAATCTTCCGAATTGTTACACGTAGATGAAACTGGGTTTACAAATCTTGTAAATAAATTTATCCGGAACCGCATTTCTCTTACCGAAAGTAAAATACCTTTTGATGAAGCAAAGTCAATAGAAGAAAATGCAAGACAGGCCGCAGAAAACAATTTCAGTGATCAGACCTTCAACTTACTTTTTAAAGATGACCTGCAGGAAAGGGAAATAGCCAGGATACTTTTAGAACATGGGTATAAAAAGTGGGATGATTCTCAATTGATAGCGCAGCATGTGTTAACTGAACTTCCGGAAGAAGATCTTATTGACAATGAAGTGATCGTTAAGTTTATACATACCTATAAGGATGTATTAGCTGATCATATCAAGCCTGATAAAAACTACTTTTTATATCACTCAGATCCTGTGATAAGTACCCTGGCCGTTTCCCTGGCGTATTTTCCTTATGAGGAAAGCCCGCACTGGAAAAGAGAATTAAGCCAGTCTACCGGATATCAAAAAAGCCTTTTTGAACAGGATTATAAAGATTTTATCCATTCACTTCGACCGGAAAATGAAGAAGATCTTATGGGCTTTTTGAATATGCAAAAAGATACCACAAACGAAGAAGTGGAAAGCGCTATCAATTATTTAAAATTGCGAAAGGTAAAAAGGCTGCTTCTGGAAAATCAACAGGATCTTGAAAAAGCAAGTCCCGCAGATCAACAAACATTATTTCTGACCCATGTTCATTTGAAACAAATGGAAATCGATTTGTCGCGGAAATTAGGATCTGTAGTCATCAAATAATTACGCTTGCCTTCATGGTTAAGATTTCTACCTGCCTGGTGTGTTGAGGAATACCAGGATATGGGATTTGGTAAATCTATTCAACACTTTTTCACATATTTCTATATATATCCCCTTTAAAATAGCTGGCATTGAATTTTTATGTTTTCCAGTGGATTGGTATACTTAAAATGAAAAAAATGAAAGCTATATATGCATTAGAAGGGGGTATTGCTGGTGCCACCGCAATGACCCTGCTACATGAAACTGTAAAAAATAAGGTTCCTAATGCACCCAGGATGGATTTGTTGGGAATGAATGCACTTGCCAAGGGTTTAAAAGTAATTGGTGCTAGGACCCCTAACGAGAGAAGCCTGTATGCCTGGACATTGGCAGGAGATATCATAAGTAATAGTTTGTTTTATAGTTTCGCAGGTATAGGCCAGAGAGAAAATGCTCTTGCACGTGGTGCTGCTTTAGGGTTGGCTGCAGGACTTGGCGCAGTATTATTGCCTAAACCTATGGGCTTAAATGAGCATCCAAGTAATAAGAGCATCGAAACAAAGATCATGACAGTAGGATTATTTGTCGTAGGTGGTTTGGTGGCTGCAGGTGTTATGAAATTGCTGGCAAGAAAAAAGCACAGGAAAAATGAGGATTGGGAGCGCCGCCTGGTAACTTCCTCTATGGCATGACCATGATGTATAATTCAAACTTAAATATGCAAACAATTATTGTTGCTTTTTTGCCATCCAGTTCAATAGCAGGCTAATGAAATAAGTTCTCCCGGGTGCTGCATTATAATACCTTCCTCCGGCAACATTGATATCATTACCCAGACTATATTCCTGGTTCAATAAATTTTCCACACCACCGGAGACAGTGTATTTATACTGTCTGTTCAGCATGCCCTGGTATCCCAGGTGCAGGCTTAAAAGATGGTATTGCTTACCAAATTCACTATTCGCATCGTTCAAGGCGATCTTATCACTGTAATAATAGGCGATGTTGCCAAAAAGTCCATTTTTTAAATCAGCATCCATGCCTGCTGACAGAATATGTGGGGGAGTGCCTGGTAATTGTTTGCCAGAAAAATCAGTATTTACCTGCTTAAAACTTCTGTAACTGAAATTATGATAGGTATGGCTGACCCATAGCAGGCTTTTGCTGATAAAAGATATGTTGGACAGGAATGGGTAACTGAGGTACGTTTCAACTCCCTGCTGCTTTGTTTTGCCTGCATTAATATAAAAGTCTCCTCCGGCAGAATCTTTCCGCTGCACAATAGTATTTTCCAGCGAAAAATAGAAAGCGTTGACGTCCATGTACAAACCAAAGGATGAAGTGGCCTTAAAGCCTAGTTCATAGTTGATGCCTTGTTCTGCCTGTAAATTAAAATTAAGTACACTACCCGATGGACTTAACTCAGCAGTGGTGGGTGGTGAAAATCCCTTAGACAGTGAGGTATATACCATGATATCTTTCATTTTTTTTGCAACAGAGAATCTTGGCATTATACTGTAATCAAGTGTTCTTTTTAAAATTCCTGCTGTAGTAGGTTGAAATCTTTGTATTTCAAGTGCAGATTTATTCAGGCTTGCGCCGGCAGAAAAAATCCAATTGGCCGGGTTCCAGGAAGCCTGTGAAAAAATGAACCAGGATCTGTTAGACAGATCATCATGAGTTTGCAAAGAATCGGGATTACCTGCTTTATTTCTATACACGTCTATTGTTGCTAATTCCTGCTGCCATTCAGCTCCGGTGTTCCATTTCAATATTGAATTATTTATGTGGCTTGTATATTGAAAAACCGTCCTTGCCCCGGTATGTGGTTCTGCGTTCTTGCCATAATTTCTAAAAGTCGGATTTCTTAATTCAGTGAACATTCCATAGGCTGTAGTTTTATTTTGCCATTCATTGGAAAATTGCTGTAAAAATGAGATCCCTGCAAGAAACTCTTTTTGCCTGATAGAAGCATGGCTTTGAGCAGCCCCCGGCAAACTTCCGGTATTAGGCCTTGCTGCTGTGGGTTCTTTGGAATATTCAGCCAGGTTTAATCCTCCGGGTGTTTCATAATAAAGATTGCTTAAGAGAAAAGTAGTTTTTAAAACCTGCTTCTCGTTGGGTCTGAATATGCCATTCCAGCTTACGATCTCCTTGTGAAGACTTGAATGTTCACGGTAGCCATCAGATTTTTGCAACTGGATATTTACTACATTATTCCATTTTGAATTAGAAGTAATAAGATTTGTATGTAATAGTGATGAACCATAGCTCCCTACAGTTAACCCGGCGGTGATACCCGGCTGTAATGTATCACCCGTTTCCCGTATCAATAATACACCTCCCGTGCCAGCGCCATATAAACTGCTTCCGGGTCCTTTGATAATTTCAATGGAATTAAAATTGTAAAAACCTAACTGATTTAAATATGTTTGCCCGCCCGGATCTGTTATGGGAATATCATTAAAGTAAACTTTTACATTTCTTACACCGAATGGGGAACGCAGAGAACTTCCCCTGATGTTAAACCGGTAACTTCCCGGAGATCTTTCTTCCATATGTACTCCTGGAGTAGAATTTACTGCCATGACAATGGAATTGGGACTGAATCTTTTCAAGGAACTCTCTCCAACATAGTTTAAGGCAACAGGAACATTCTTTAGTCTTGTGTTCTGCTCAAATGCATGAATGACGACTTCCGGAAGAACGTTTTTCTTTGTAGTGTCAGTTTGTTGTGCCTGAGATAAGAATGGGCCTGCAAATAGGATAATAGAGAGGATAATGGAAATCTTCATAAGCAATGGAAACAAGTGTTAATGGCATAATTACTGCTCCATAAAGATTAATCAATATTTGTAAATAAAAAATTTCTTAATTAAGGAAGGGAAAGACTAGCTTAAAACATGCAAAGAATTGCAACAGGTAAACCAGGAAATCGTGCGATAGTTTGTAACTGGGTCAAAGCTTATAATGATTGCTTAATTCATCTTATATAAAGCCGAAATTTATTCCAGAACGGATATATTTATCATTCATTCAAAAGTATTTTCATTGAAGTTTGTTGGCATTGCAGATTCTCATTCACGTCATAGAGGTATTATTCTTCCGAAAGGGGATGTACTTATTCATGGCGGAGATATAAGCTTCAGGGGGGAAAAGTTGGAAATTGAAGATTTTCTTTCCTGGTTTGGCAAACAGGATTTCGAGTTTAAGATCTTTATTGCAGGCAACCATGATTTTCTTTTGGAAAAAATAAAAACCAGGGATTTGGAGCGGTTGCTACCCGATGGTGTCATTTATTTAAATGATAGTGGTGTTAATATCAATGGTTTCCAGGTATGGGGGTCACCTATTACTCCAAAATTTTTTAATTGGGCATTCAACAGGACCAGGGGAGAGGCCATTAAAAGACATTGGAAGTTAATTCCTGCTTCTACTGATATATTGATCACTCATGGCCCTCCATATGGCATATTAGACCAGGTAGTCAATGAAACCCATGTCGGTTGTGTGGACCTGTTACAAACCGTAAAAAGCATCAAGCCTAAAGTGCACCTTTTTGGACATATTCACGAATCATTCGGTATTAGAAATTCATCTGATACAAAGTTTATCAATGCCTGCCAGATGAATGAATTGTATGAGCTGGTAAATAAGCCGGTAGTTTTTGAATTATAGACCCAAAACTTCTCTGAGCTTTGGATAACCAGTTTTGCTAACAGGTACTCTTAGCCCCGATCTCAGGATTGCCAGATGATTTTCTTTTTCATAAGGGTCTATCCTTGTAATCTCCTGGACATTGATGATATAAGAACGGTGGGTGCGCACGAACATATTTTTAGGTAAGGTATTTTCGAAATAGCTCATGGTTTTATTCTTCAGATAAGCGCCTTCAGGCGTATGGATCTTTACATAATCATCTGAAGCTTCAAAGTATAGAATATCTGTAAAGGGAATAATTTTAATCTTTCCTCCTGTTTTTACTACAACCCGCTCAGCCTGAGACAAACTGCCGGTTCCTGAATAAAGAAGCCGGGTTGTTGCCTCCTTTTGCTGCTGTATATTTATTTGATCCAGGAATTTATGAACTGCCTTACTGAACCTTTCCCTGCTAAAGGGTTTCAATAAATAATCTATAGCATGTGTTTCAAATGCTTTAATGGCATATTCATCAAAAGCAGTAGTGAAAATTACGGCAGGAGCGGGTTCTACCAGTTCAAGCATTTCAAATCCGTTGATCTTCGGCATTTGTATATCAAGAAAAACCAGGTCGGGCTGCAATTGCATTATGGCTTTTACACCTTCAAAACCATCATTGCATTCAGCTATCAATTCCATTCCGGAAAATTCAATCAGATATTCTTTGACTATAGATCGGGCTAATGGTTCATCATCTATTATTATTACCCTGGTCATGTTGTGGAATTTTTATAATCGTACTAAACAAGTTATTATGAATCCTGGTTTGTAATAAGTCTTGTCTTGCAAATAAAAGAAAAAGCCTACGTTGAATGGAATGAAGTCCAAAGCCCATTCCCTTTGTAGAATTTTTAGTCTGGGGACCAAATGGATTGGTGATTGTAATACAAAGGTTATCATCTTCCAACACTGCCATAACTGTAATGACAACCCCTTCGGTGGTATCGTATAATCCAAACTTTATGGCATTTTCAACTACAGGTTGTAAGAGCATATTTGGTAAATAGGCTGGCTTTTCGGTATCATTTGTTATGATCGATGTAAGTCGATCGCCGAACCTGATTTTTTCTATGTCCAGGTACAACTGTAAATGCTCCAGTTCATCTTCCAGGCTTGCCCATTGTTTTTCATCTTTTTTCAATGTACCTCTTAAGAAATCGGATAATTGTTGCACCATGGTTCGTGCCTGTTGAGGGTGTGAACTAATTAAGGCATTAATCGAATTAAGGCTATTGAAGAGAAAATGTGGTTGTAGCTGTTGCCTGAGTTTGTATAATTCTGCCTCTTTGGAAAGTTGCTGAGCTTCAGATTTTCTTTTTTCAGCGTCCTGCTGATCCTGGGTAGTGTACCACAATACACTGATAAGGGACATACATCCAATGATCAAAAAGCCTATTGCTTCCCTTATAAATAAAGAATCGGACAAAAAGGAATTATATGCAGGTATATTTTTAAATAAAATAGATAAAATGAACTTGGATAGGGATAACCACAGAATTGATAGGGTAAAAACAAGGGCCAGAATATATCCGTATTTATTTTTATCCGGAATATAGAATTGGAGCATTAGGGTAACCAATAGAGCTGAACCTGCCAGCAGGATATTGAAAATAATGCTATCGGAAACAGAGATTTCCCAGGCAAAACCGAAATTCGAAATTGCCAGTGCGTGAAGGATGGCCCAGGTAAACCATACAGTTCCAAAAAGGATACGAAAACGAATTGTCTTGGTTAGTGAAGCCACTTAGATAAAATTCAGGATTTGGTGTGTTTGTCCCTGTTTAATGGAATCAGCTTTCTTATGAACAAAACTAGTATATGCGTTTGCATCTTCTACTTCATTGATCCTTGAATAGATTTCGGCACCGTCAGTTAGTTTGTTAAGATAAATCAATTCTGATATGTTAATGAACTTCCATCGAACCAATTCCTTTTTTTGATTATCAAAACTTACTTCTTCACGTAAACCTGTATCGAATGCTTTTTGATAGGCCACAGCCTCATCCACTGCAGTTATAAGCCTTAATTGTTCATCAAACTGTGGTTTATGCAGTCCATCACCACATATCACCTGGTAAACCAGTTTTGCAAGATACCATTTCATTATTTAAGGAGTTTGAAGGTTAATTATCAGAAACTTCGTATTTCAATGCCACCAAACATACAGGTGCCATCAAGGATCAACACTTTATTGGGATCCATTTGAACACCAACAACCTGTCGCTTATCGTCAACACCTCCAAATATCGCAGTGACATCACTTTGCACATCCCATGATGAAGGAACTATGAGCTTGGTGCCGCCAAAAATATTGGTGGTGTCAATAACCACCCGGCCATTCAAATCGGCCTGGGATAAATTGATTTCGGATCCACCCATAAAGGTGACAATATCACCTCCTTTAAAATTCTTGCTCAGAATATTTTTTTTTACGCCACCAAAGACTGCTGTAATGTCTATAAAATCCCTGCGGTCTGGCATAATAGATTCATTAGAACTGCCAGCAGAAGAATTTTCGTCCATAGCATGAGAATTGCTCCAGGCATCCCTGTGTTCATACCTCCATTTACGCCAATGACTTCTTTTTGGCCTTAAAATGAATAACATCCCAATTGCTATTATGATGAAAGGAGCGATAAAACGGTCAAGGTTAAGTGATGGATTGATATCGTCAGCCAGGGAGAACGCACCAAACAATAATAGTATGATCCAAAATCCGCCTTTGAAATTATGCCGCAAGCCAGAGAACAGCCCAACAGCAATAAGTATCATTGGCCAGGTAAAAAACCATGAGGGAAAAACAATAATATGTAAAGCTTTTAAGAGTAATAGTCCTCCAACTACTAATAGCATTAAACCAGCCAATATCCTGTTCTCGCTTCTTCTTTTACCCCATTTTCTTTCTATTTCGGATTTAAATTCTTCGTTCATATTCTGAATTTTAAACAAAATAAAAGTTTGAAAGCCTTGCTGTCAAGCTATTATAGGTAACCCAAAGGGTAATTGCCGGTAAAAACAGGGGAAATACCGGTAATACTTACAGGTAGTATAACTTACCGGTATAAACCAACTCCACTATTTTTGCTTGTAAGACGAAGCCCATGTTTGAGTTGTTATTTCAAAAGTTTGATGAGAAAGTTAGCCTGACTGAAGAAGAAAAAGAATTAAGCAAAACGTACTTTGCGCCAAAAAAACTTCGGAAGAAACAATACCTGTTGCAGGAAGGTGACCCATGCAGGTCAATTGCCTTTGTTGAAAAAGGGATGCTCAGGTTGTATGCTATTGATGAAAAGGGTGCGGAACATGTGGTTCAATTTGCTTTTGAAGGTTGGTGGATCGCTGACCAATATAGTTTTCTAACCGGCGAACCTTCCATATATACCATAGATGCCCTTGAAGATTGCGAATTGTTGTTATTAACAAAACAAGCAGAAGATCAGTTGATGGAAAAAATTCCAAAAATGGAGAAGTATTTCAGGATCTTATTGCAAAATAACTTAATTGCAACCCAGCGCCGGCTAATGAGTTCATTAAGCCATTCTGCAGAAGAAAAATACCTGGAATTGGTTACATCTTGTCCCACCATCCCTCAAAGAGTACCCCAGCACATGATGGCCAGTTATCTTGGGATTACACCAGAAACCCTGAGCAGGATACGAAAACAAATGACCTTAAGAAAGTAAATGCAGAGCATTTGACCTGCCAATTGTTTAAATTTTTACATCGAAAGGAATTCATCTTTGCGTAAATCTCTTGATATACATCAATGCCATTTCTTAGCCTACCTCAATGGCATTAGCTATGACAAATTATAGCTTTGTACCTGTAATGATCAAAGGACATAAGTCTTCATAAATAAGTGAAAAAATAATATTCATTACACTTATAGACAAATGCAGGGTAACACTGGAACTCATACCATGACCCCGGAAAATACAGCTTGGAAGTATATGGGTAACATATTTGCATATAAACCTGGATAACTCTGGCTAATATTAATGTTCAAACTTTAATTAACTTTATAAAACAGTAAAAAATAAGAATTATGGCAATTACATGGAAGATCGATCCGGCACACTCAGAGATTCAGTTTAAGGTAAAACACCTGATGATCACTACAGTGACCGGGTATTTCAGAAATTTTGACCTCGAAGTAGAAACTCAGACTGAGGATTTTTCTTCAGCTAACCGCATTGAATTTACTGCCCAGGTTGATTCAATAGATACGAATAATGCACAAAGAGATGCACACCTGAAATCAGCTGATTTCTTTGATAGTGAGAATAATCAGCAGATTAAATTCGTTGGTAAAAAATTTAATGCTGACGGGGATAAAGCCAATTTAACAGGTGATCTTACAATCAGAGGAACGACGAAACCAATTACTTTAAATGTGGAATATGGAGGTATTGTTGTAGATCCTTATGGCCAGACAAAAGCTGGTTTTACAGTTAACGGAAAGATCAGCAGGAAAGAGTTTGGCTTAACATGGAGTGCTGTTACTGAAGCCGGACAGGTAGTGGTAAGTGATGAAATCAGGTTATTGGCTGAGATACAATTAATAAAACAAGCATAAATCCGGAGATGATATTGAGTAAACGTAATGTGTCTGCACATTGCGTTTTTTTTGTGCCCAAAGATGTAAAAAAAGGGCCTTGTTAAAACAAAGCCCGTCCATTAATTATCACCAAAAAGAACTACTTATGAGATAAGTGTCTTATCAAAAGTGGTTAAAAAGCTCTGAAAAGAAATCAGATAGAGATTAGAACTTTATTAGAATTCCTTTCTAACCTTATTTCACATTCATCCAATAGCTATAAATAGATGCAACTTGTTCTTTTTGTTGAGGTTATAATGGTAAAAAAATTGCCCCGCTTAAAAGCGGGGCAGAAAACCAACCAGTACACATAAAAAATACGATTCTTCCTTTTTACTTACTACCATCGGTTGAGTTATTTTTCTCCAGTATAGCTATATATCGTTTTGCATCTGCATTATCCGGATCTACCTCCAATACTTTTTCAAAATAATCCACAGCTTCATTATAATCCTTTTGCGTATTAGCTTCATAAGCAGCCAGGTAGGCATATGCTTCCACCATCCATTTTTTGTAATTAGCGTTGGTGGTATCACCCTGTAACACTTCAATCAGCTTTTTGTAAACAGGTATGGCCAAGCTCTCCTTCATGTCTTTATCCAAAGAAGCATTGCTCCGGGCCTGCCAATAATATCCAAAGCTTTGTTCAGGGTATTTAGCTACGTACATACCAAATACTGAATCAGCCATCCTGAAGTCCTGGGCCAGGAAATTAGCTAGTCCCCAATTAAACAGGTCAACATTGGTAGCATTGTCATTTCCCCGGTAAAATTTCTCCATCCATTTGGCTTCGGAAGCGTAATCCTTATTGGATTTAGCCATTGTTGCCAGTTTTTTATAATAGTTGAACAGTGCGGCAGAATCTTTCTGAAGCCCCGCGGCTTTTTCTAAATACACCAGTGCGGAATCCTGTTTATGGGAACTATTGGCGTATAATCCGGCCATTAGTTCAAAATCTTTAGCTACCAGGTTACTGTCCTCTTCCTTAAGGAAGTAATCGTGCATAAAACGTAAAGCCTTAATGGAATCTTTAGTTTCAGCATAGCTATATGCCAATAACTTATAGATACGCGGTTCCAGTTTGTTGCCTTGGGTTGCCATCAATGAATTAGCGTTTTCAATGGCTTTATCATATTCCTTGTTCAGGTAGAAAAGGTCTGTAAGGTCATATTGATTTTGAATGGAAGGATCTGATTTTGCCAGGTATTGATTGTAGAGTTGAAATGCCCTGGCAATATCGTGGTAGAAATTATAAACATATAGTTGATACAGGGCCGGTGCATAATCTGGATCTGCAGCAATAGCTTTATTAAAATATTCCAGGTATAGGTCGGGGTTTTTTTGTGAGAGGAATATTTCGCCTAACTTATAATAGGCAGCTGCATAATTTTCATTTTTATCCAGGGCTTCCTTGTATGCTTTATATGCCTCAGTTCCATTATTCAATTTTCTGTAAGCATCACCTAAAAGAACTATCCAGGCAGGGTTATGTTTGTCTCTTTTTATAGCCTTCGTTAAAAGAGAAATGGCATAATTAGCATCACCATTCTTTAGATTAATGTAGGACTGGGCGATTGCGCCCAATACTGTCTCATCCTTTTCTTTGGTTTCCTTTAAAGCAGCAGTAAAAAGTTCAGCTGCCTTATCTTTTTTACCCTGGTATAACAAAACAGATCCTAATGCTACCTGGAATAAAGGATTTTCCCGAATAGAAACCGGCGCCTTTAATATTGTGTCAAATCCTTTATCTATTTTTTCTTCAGCGAGATAGGTTTTTGTCAGGCCCAACCATGCTTCTGGTTTTTCTGCCTGTTGGTTTAATACAGCATGGTAAGCGTTTTCTGCACTTTGATATCGTTCATGATAATAGAATTGATTGGCTGATTCCAGGGTTTGAGCCTGGAGTAACAAGCCTCCGGAGATAACGAGGATAAAGGATAAAAATATTTTTTTCATACAAGCCATATTTTGTTTAATAACTGGGACATTTTACGGAAAGCACCTGGACATTTGAACCTGCCTTCAGATTATCCAAATGCCTGTTTATCCAACCAACTTTTGTTTCAGATGAGGGATCAAGCAATAATACATCTGCATTTATTTTTTTTGCAAAAAGCATGAGCGCCTTAGATTTATTCTTTCCCTGTAATACCGAATATTCAACCTGGCAATGAACGGAACCCCGGAGCCATTGGTAAGCTTTTAAAAGAGCGCTGGCAGAAAACTCAGCAGGCACATATTGAGCATTAGAAAAAGTTACCAGGAAAACTTTTAAACAGCCCTTCCTGGAAAGCGCAGCTATAGCATCTATTTTATAACTGGGAAAGCCGGTAGTAATGGGTACCACAAGGGTCCTGATCTTATTATGTAATGAACCTGGTTTCACCGTAAGAACTGCACTGTTGGTCAGCTCACATAATTTATCTGGAAAAACCGTATTCAAAAAGAATAAAAGGGAGTGATTGGATTTTTTGCCAATAACAACCAGGTCAGCTTTTATTTGTTTCGTTTTTTGTTCAATGCATCTCTGGATTGAAAAGTGGTTTTCAATACTATAAGTAACTTTTACAGTAACATCTGCTACTTCCAGGAAAGTTTTCCATCTGGCAAGAATTTTTGCATATCCTTTTATGTCCTGAGGTTTACTCCATACAAGGGACAATAAATTGTGATTTATATTCTTCTTTACGTGAAAAAGATGAATCACCCCACCTTGCCTGTCAACTACTTCCAATGCTTTTTTGATAGCCACCTCGGTATTTATTGAGAAATCTACCGGCACTAATATGGTTTTAAACGACTGGCACATCATAACCTGTTAACTGGAGTAAATCTAGGTCGCCCGCATTAATCCAGAATTAGTCTGGTATTAAAATGCTATTAGAAGCTGAAATGCTGTATATGTAATTCGTAAATTGCCAATCTCACATGGATGAAAGAAAAATACTTATTGTAGAAGATGAGCAAAAAATTGCTGACACTTTAAAACTCGGGTTAAGTGAAAATGATTATTATGTGGAAGTGGCCTATGATGGCCAGATTGGGTTGAAGTTATTTGAACAACAAAAATTCAACCTGGTTATACTTGATATAAATCTTCCAGGATTAAATGGGTACCAGCTTTGTAAGATCATTCGTTCCAGGAGCCCCCAGGTACCTATCATCATGTTAACAGCTTTAAGTGCCCTGCAGGATAAAATAGAGGGTTATGATGCAGGAGCCGATGATTATATTGTTAAGCCCTTTGAGTTCAGGGAATTGTTAATGAAAATCCGGGTATTATTAAAACGGTCAATGGATCAGCATATACCTGTCGGCAATGTGTTGCGCGCTTCTGACCTGGAAATGAACCTGGATAGTAAGGAAGTGAAAAGGAACGGGGAATTGATCAACCTTACCGCTAAGGAATTCCAGTTACTGGAATATTTGATACGCAACAAAAATCGTGTAGTTTCAAGAGCTGATATCGCTATCAATGTCTGGGATATTGATTTTGATACCAATACCAATGTGATTGATGTATATATTAATTATGTCCGAAATAAAATAGACAAGCGTTTTGAACAAAAATTGATACAGACGCAGGTTGGAATGGGTTATATTTTAAAAGAAAATGGCTAACAATGCCTGTACGCTCCCGGATCACCTTATTATTTTCCCTTTTGGCTTTTATCATCCTGAGCATTGTTTGTGCCAGTGTTTATTATTTCTCGTACGAACTCCGGATCGATACAATCAAGTCACGATTGTCAAACAGAGCTTTGACAACTGCACGGTTATTAAGTCAAAAAGAAATATTTGATGAGAAACTGGTAAAAAGAATTGATTCATCAACAACGCTTTCATTGATAAACAAGGTGGTAATGGTTTATGATGAAAATAATAAACCGATCTACAATTATACCGACCAGCCAGGAGACCGCGTATCAGTTGACGAAAGCACATTAAGTAATGCCAGGAAAAGCGGAACTTATTATTTTGTTGAGGGCAATAAGGAAATTGTGGCTTACTATTATAATCATCCATCTACCCGAATTGTTGTAGTTACAGCAGGAGAGGATGCTGATGGAAAGGCCAATTTAAAAAGTTTATCAAGGATATTGTTATTAAGCTTTCTTGTTGGCAATATTATTATCCTTGTCGCCGGGTATGTATTTTCTGGTCGTTTGTTGCGCCCCATTAAAAGGATCAATAAAGACGTTACTGAAATTTCTGCCCAAAATCTTACCAGGCGATTACCGCAAGGGGAAGCTAAAGATGAATGGCAACAATTGTCACAGACCATCAATGATCTTCTGAACCGCCTTCAGGATAGTTTTGATCTGCATAGAAGATTTATTTCCAATGCTTCTCATGAACTTTCAACTCCATTAACTTCTATTTCCAGCCAGCTGGAAGTGGCATTACAACGTCAAAGGTCTCCCGAAGAGTATCATATGGTGATAGAATCCACTTACCAGGATGTGCAGCACATGATCAAATTAACCCAGACATTACTGGAGTTTGCAAAGGCATCGGGAAACACCGGTGGATTAGAGATCAACCTGGTACGTATCGATGAGATATTACTTGACTTGCCAGCTGAGATCAGTAAGGTGGATCAAAAGTTTACTGTCATGCTTCATTTCGATGATCTTCCGGAAGAGGAAGAGCGGTTGTTTGTTTTTGGCAATGAAGCTTTATTGCTAACAGCAATAAAGAACATTGTTTTAAACGCCTGTAAATATTCCAACGATAATAGGGCTACTGTAAAGTTAAAGGCCATGGATGATAACCTGGTGATCTATGTGGGGAACAATGGTAAAGGTATTCCCAAAGAGGAACTGGCAAGTATATTCGATCCATTCTATAGGGTTGAAGAAAACAAATCAACCAGGGGGTTTGGTTTGGGTCTATCACTTGCACATAGAATCGTAAAATTACACAAGGGAAATATCCACGTCAGTTCTGAACAGAATAAGGAAACAATATTTACTATCCTGCTTCCCAGTGCCCATTCCCTTAAATCTTTTAATTCCTGATGTATAAACCGAAAACTTTACGGAGATATTAAAATGCAATTAGAGTATGTTAGTATTGAACAAATCAAAATTTTAAATTTTGATGCTGCTTAACTTGCATCGATGAAAATTTTATGGCTGGCAAAGGTGCGAAGAGGCGGTAAATATTTGTTTGATCTGTTAGCGACAGATCGTATCAAAAGGAATATTTTACAAGCCTTGCCATTTTGGGTAGCTTCCCTGGTAACGGGTTTGGTTGCCGTGGGATATACCAAATTATTTGGTTATTCGGAGAACCTATTACATAGCATTTTGCATTGGAAACAGTGGATGATATTTATTGTCACCCCTGTATGTTTTTTCATTGCCTGGGGTATGGTCCAGTTATTTGCACCTAATGCCAGGGGTAGTGGTATACCGCAGGTGATGGCAGCCATAGATTTGGCAACTCCAAAGCATAATAATAAAATAAAAAATCTACTCAGCTTTCCCATATTATTTACCAAGATCGGTTCCAGCTTAATGATGGTTATGGGCGGTGGCGCTATAGGCAGGGAAGGTCCTACCATACAGGTTGCAGGTTCAATTTTTAGAATCATTCAGAAATGGATACCTGCTTCATGGCCCCGGTTATCCAAACAAAGTTTTATACTTACTGGTGCAGCAGCAGGACTTGCGGCTGCATTTAATACTCCTTTAGGCGGAGTGGTCTTTGCGATGGAAGAACTGGCTAAGGTACACGTACGTTTTTTTCGCACAGCCTTATTTTCTGCGGTGATCATTTCGGGCCTTACAGCACAAGGTTTATTGGGTCCATATTTATACCTTGGATATCCAGATGTTAAAAATTTACAGGTATGGATATTACTAGGAGTTGCTGCAACTGCCATTATATCCGGGATGGCTGGAAGTTTAATGTGCCTACTCATTTTAAAAATGATGCGATGGAAGGCTACATTCAATAACTTTCAATCCTTTGTATTTGTAATACTTGCTGGTTTGTTCATTGCTTCTGTTGCCTATTTTATTAATGATCAGGTATTAGGCTCCGGTAAAGATCTTATGAACCACGTTTTGTTTACCCAGGATAAAAATGCTTCCTGGGATACGGCGTTACTTAGAATCATAGGTCCCATTATATGTTTTAATACAGGGGCTGCCGGTGGCATATTTGCGCCATCTCTTACTGCTGGTGCATCTATAGGAGCTTTATTTTCACAGGTATTTCACTATGTGGATTCCAATGCAAACATTCTTATCCTATGTGGTATGGTTGGATTTTTAACCGGGGTTACACGTACTCCTTTTACATCTGCTATATTGGTATTAGAAATGACCGACAGGCACAGTGTGATATTTCACCTGATGCTGGCCGCCCTTATTTCTCATATTGCAGCCCTGGTTGTTGACAAACACTCTTTTTATGAACAACTAAAGAAAGGGTATATCGAACAGGAAATGAAAGAATCAGACCATCAAAAAGAGACGCAAACGCAATAGATTTTTTCATAACATCTGGTATCTTTTATCCCGGTTTTGACATAATTATTTAGTTCCTATGGGCAAAGGATTGAATAATTGAAATGGCATAGCATTTTTTTAACGTTTAACCATAGAATTGAATAGTGTAAAACCTTACCTTAGCCCGCTATGACAGTAGAACAAATTGAAACGTTTTTGGCTAAAGAAACCATTCCACAAGGAAAAATTATTCGGTTTGAACTAAAAAAAAGGAATCCGGTCCGTGGCTTAATAGTTCAGGGTCGTGATTATAATGATTTGAAAGCCAAGAATTTCTGGAGGATAGTTACACAAACTAACCTGGCAGCTTACCAAAAAACACAGGATATAAACCTGGCTAAAATTTTTGCCGGTTCTGATTTCGCAAAGCTTTCCCTGGTGACTAATAAGCCTGAAGATTCATAAAATTTATTGTCGTTCCTGCTTCGTTAAAGAATGGTGTTTTACCTCCATTAGAAGATCTTTTTTGCTATATCATCAAGGATCCTGACCGCATGTTCCCTTGAATTTTCAATAAAAAGGCGGTGTGTATTCATACCGCCACATATCACACCTGCGAGATAAATATTTTTTTGATTTGTTTCGTGGGTTTCTTCATTGTAATTGGGTTTACAGGTTTCATCGTCACAAAGTTCTATTCCTGTTTTACGTAAAAATGGTAGATTGGGCTGGTATCCTGTTAAAGCCAAAACCCAATCATTTTCTATTGTCACCCTGCCTTCCGGCGTTTCAATTTCCACTTCGTTCTCCCTTATGGCAACTATCCTGGAATTGTAATAAGCCTTGATTGAACCTTCTTTTATGCGATTCTCTATATCCGGTCTCACCCAATACTTGACCCTCTGGCCAACTTCAGGCCCCCTGATCACCATTGTAACTTCGGCACCCTTTCTCCAGGTTTCCAGCGCTGCATCAACGGCTGAATTTTGAGCACCTGCTACAATGAGTTTTTGAAAAGCATAAAAATGAGGGTCTTTATAGTAATGTTTTACTTTGGACAGGTTTTCTCCCGGCACATGTAGCATATAAGGAATATCATAAAAGCCAGTTGATATAATGATATGTTTAGCCTCGTAAGTTTTTTTATTTGTTACCACCTCATACCACTGTTCTGTTTTGCTTGCCGGATTTTTATTGATATCTATAACTTCTTCAAAAAGGTGAATATTTACATGATTATCAGAAGCCACCCTACGGTAATATTCTAAAGCTTCGTTTCTTGTTGGCTTAGGATTATTGGAAACAAAGGGAACGCCACCAATTTCCAGTCTTTCCGAGGTAGAGAAAAAGGTCATATTTACCGGGTAATTGTATAAGGAATTTACCAGCGTACCCTTTTCAAGTATCAAATAATCGATATTCCGTTTTTTAGCTTCCAGTGCACAAGCGATCCCAATTGGGCCTCCGCCGATTATGATCAATGTATAAGACCGGTTATTATTCAATGAGTAAATTTTGATAATGATTTAATTATTTACATGTCGGATTTTGCTTCCTTTCCTGACCTGGATTGGCGATCCCTCAGCAAGGAAAACAGATGCCGGTGGATGAGTCATTGCTTCTGCAAACTCCTTACCATACAATAACGCTGTATTACAATTTATACTATAAGATATGACCGGGTGCACCCTCCACTTTGGATGCTGTACTTCGTATATGCCTGTGCATTGGTCATTGATTTGTGTATAACCCCAGTAGTGCTCTGTAATGAATTCTTCTGCAGAACCTTTGGTTATATCAATAGGTACTTTTTGCGATACTACTCTTATATGATTCCATCCCTCGTTCGTTTTCCATTCGTATCCCACATCAAAAGAATCAGGCGTAAGGCTCCAATTATGCTTCATTGGGAGGGTAACATAATTCTCTCCATAAATAGAATTCGCTATAAAGCTGATCATCCTTTTGGGAACAATTTCCTTTAAAAAAACAACTCCTCTTTTCCAGGTATGTTCTTCTTTATACCGTACATAAAAACGAAGGTTCACTTCTTCAAAAGTAGTATGAAAGGGAAAGGATACACCCATGACCCTTGTGTCATGAAAAAGAAATCCTACAAGGCTTACATAATAGTTGCCATTATAATCTTCAAGTTCTGTTTTGCAGGGAAGATGTTTTTTTAAAATAGAAGGATCAATAATGTAATTAGCCATTATCAAATTTCTCCACTCTGCTGATAAAAAATTACTGGCCATTCTCAAAGATAAACCCCAGCTTATTCAATTTACACAACTGCCTGGGCTTGAAAACATGCATTATCTTTGCCGCGCTTAATCTTGCTATATGAATAAAGAAGTATACATCGTCTCCGCAGTACGTACGCCTATAGGAAGTTTTGGAGGTATATTAAAAGATATACCCGCCCCCAGGCTTGGCGCTATTGCCATTAAGGCAGCAGTTGAAAAAGCCGGTATTACACCAGCACAGGTAAACGAGGTTTTAATGGGATGTGTTCTCCAGGCCAACCTTGGACAAGCTCCTGCACGCCAGGCTGCCCGTTATGCAGAACTTCCTGATAATGTAGTTTGTACAACCGTCAATAAGGTCTGTGCAAGTGGAATGAAAGCTATTGCGCAGGGCGCTCAAAGCATTCTCCTGGGCGATGCGGATATTGTTGTCGCAGGTGGAATGGAAAATATGAGTTCCGTTCCTTTCTATGTTGAAAATTTAAGATGGGGTAATAAATATGGAAATACCAACATGATTGATGGTCTGGCCAAGGACGGTCTGACAGACTGTTACAGTAATACGGCCATGGGTAATGCAGCCGACCTTTGCGCTTCAGAAAATGTAATAACCAGGGAAGAACAGGATGCATTTGCAACAGAAAGTTATAAAAGGAGCCAAACTGCATGGGATAATGGTAAATTCAGTGACGAAGTAGTTCAGGTTGAATTCCCTTCACGTAAAGGCGACCCTGTTGTTGTAACTAAAGATGAAGAACCGTGGAATGTGAAATTTGATAAGATAGCCTCCTTAAAACCAGCCTTTGGAAAGGAAGGAACAGTAACTGCTGCCAACGCATCTACCATGAATGATGGTGCGGCCGCGGTAGTATTAATGAGCAGTGAAAAGGCAAAAGAGTTAGGCATACAACCATTGGCCATCATCAGGGGTTATGCAGATGCAGAACAGGAGCCAGTATGGTTTACTACAACGCCAAGCATCGCAGTACCTGCTGCAGTTAAAAAAGCTGGACTTTCTATGAAGGATATTGATTATGTAGAGCTCAATGAGGCCTTCAGTGTGGTTGGCATAGTCAATACCCGCAAAATGGATCTTGACCCAGCCCGGGTAAATGTAAATGGGGGAGCAGTGTCCATCGGTCATCCTTTGGGTTGCAGCGGGGCCAGGATCATTGTAACCCTTATCAATGTGTTGAAACAAAATAAGGGGAAGTATGGTGCAGCAGGTATTTGCAACGGTGGAGGCGGTGCCTCTGCTATGGTTTTAGAAAGTGTCGCAAGCTAAAAAATAAAGAACCTCATAAAAAAAGCCGTCTCAAAATTCAATGAGGCGACTTTTTTATGTTTGGTCAACTGGGGTTGTTTTGCATATTACTACTTAGACTTCAGTATTCTCATTTCTTTCCTGTTTCCGTTATACCTGGAGTATACCTTGATGCTACCAACAATATAGTAACTCCGTAGTATCCCCGTACTAACCCCGTTCTTTCCCCGTTCTATCCTCGTTTTCAAACGTGGATAGAACGGGTATACTATGGGATACCATCTGCTAAACCTCGGAGTTATATAGCTGTAATTAGCGGGAAGATCAGGCGTGGCTTATCCTTAGTTATGTGGGGACACATGATATAACTGAGTATAGAGCACCTGCAAAAAGACAATGTAGTCACTGATAGACCCTATGATACTTATACATCGAATTTCATGTAATCTTTCAATTATGATTGTTTATACTTAATTCTTAAGATCACCATGGTTACATTGACTAAAACTGAAAAGCAATTGGTGGCTATAATGGGCAGGTCCTCTCTTTTTATCCCATAAACGATCCATAGAATTAAACCGGCCATCAATACCAGTAACATAAGCAGTGAAACATCTTCGGCTTTCTTTTCCTTAAATGTTTTGATTACCTGTGGAAGTAAGGAGCATGCGGTCAGTATGCCTGCCGCTAAACCAATGATCTGTGTGGAATCCATACAGGTACGTTGCAAATTGTTCGCCAGCTTAAAAAGAGAAATAATTATGTTTACTTTTTATCTCAATAAGTTAAAATGAGGCTTATAATCATACTATTGACAGGAATAGTTCTATGCTCATGTTCAAGGCGCTGGACAAAGGTTGACGAGCAACATTTTACTGGAGGATGTTTAAAAGGAGCTTTTAATGATATGGATAGTGTGAAAGCAAAGAATTATTGTGATTGTATGTTACAGCAGGTTAAAAAACGTTACCCGGACCCTTCCGACCTGAAATATATAAAAGCAGATACTGCATTGTATTCTATTGGAAAGCGATGCAGGGAATAATGGGAGGGAAACATGCGTAAAACAGAACAAATGTTCTTGATGATAAACGCACCTATGGTACTTAAAATACTATGTTCCATTCATTTTAGGTTTTGTCCACTCACTCTGCTAATTTTGCCCCGCTTTTAATTAATTTATTCTACAATGAGACAAATTCCTTTTCGTGAAGCCCTTCGTGAAGCTATGAGTGAAGAAATGCGCAGGGATGACAGGGTGTTTTTAATGGGTGAAGAAGTAGCTGAGTACAATGGAGCCTATAAGGTAAGCCAGGGTATGCTTGCAGAATTCGGACCCAGGCGTGTATTGGATACCCCAATAGCAGAACTGGGTTTTACAGCAGTAGGAGTAGGTGCTGCTCAAAATGGTCTTCGTCCCATAGTTGAATTCATGACCTGGAATTTTGCCGTCCTGGCCCTGGACCAGATTCTTAATACAGCCTCTAAAATGCTGGCAATGAGCGGAGGACAGATAACTTGTCCAATAGTCCTGAGAGGGCCCAATGGGTCAGCTGGCCAGTTAGGCGCGCAACACTCCACTGCCTTTGAATCACTGTATGCCAACATACCAGGATTAAAAGTGGTCTCTGTAAGTAATGGTTATGATGGAAAAGGTTTATTAAAACAAGCCATACGTTATGAAGAAGATCCTGTGATATTTATGGAAAGCGAGGTGATGTATGGTGAAAAAAGTGAAATTCCTGAAGAGGAATATTATATACCACTTGGCAAGGCCGATGTGAAAAAGCAGGGTAATGATGTAACTATTGTCTCTTTCAATAAAATGATGAAGGTGGCCCTGGGTGCGGCGGCTGAATTGGAAAAAGAAGGTATCAGTGCTGAAGTTATAGACCTCCGTACTATTCGTCCATTGGACTGGATGACCATTTTGGAAAGCGTAAAGAAAACCAATAGGTTGGTGATTGTCGAAGAGCAATGGCCTTTTGCTTCTATTTCTTCTGAAATTACTTACCGGATACAAAAAGAAGGTTTTGACTACCTGGATGCACCTATTCGCAGGATAACTGCTGCTGACGCACCTTTACACTATGCTCCCAACCTTGTTGCTGCTGCATTACCGGATGTGCCCCGCACTGTGAAACTGGTCAAGGAAGTCATGTATTTAAAAAAATAAGAACCCCACAGACAAATTTCTTTTACCGAACTGTTGCAGAGTTTCAGCTCGTTTTTGGGCATAAACTCTGTAACTCATTCATTTTCATGTGGTTTATTTAAAAATAAATATTTTAAAATAAGTTTTGAAATATCATTTTTACCCCACATCTTTGTCTCGGTTTTTCATAGGATATTGGATTTTACACGAGGCTGGATTTCTATCCGGCCTTTTTCTTTTCCCCTGGTCACTCTCCCCATTATTGTCCTGATTTCGTTTACTTTGCCAACTTAATAAAATCTATGGCCACAATTCTCATTATTGATGATGAAAAAGCAATCCGGAAGACGCTTACAGAAATACTTTCATTTGAGGGTTATAAGATAGAAGAAGCTGCAGATGGGGAAGAAGGGTTGAAGAAATTTAAAGAAAAGGCATTTGATGCAGTGCTTTGTGATATAAAAATGCCAAAGATTGATGGAATTGACTTTTTGCAGAAGGCAGTCGAGATCAATGCGGATGTACCCATTATTATGATCTCTGGCCATGGGAATATTGAAACAGCAGTAGAGGCCGTAAAAAAAGGAGCTTACGATTTTATTCAAAAGCCACCGGATCTTAACAGGTTGTTGATTACCATCCGTAATGCCATGGAGCGAAATACTTTAGTCAATGAAACTAAAACGCTTAAGCGAAAAGCTTTCAAGGTCCAGGAGATGATCGGTGAATCTGACCCCATCAAAAAAATCAAGGATACTATTGAAAAGGTAGCTCCTACAGAAGCAAGAGTATTGATCACAGGGGAGAATGGAGTAGGAAAGGAGTTAGTTGCCCGTTGGCTGCATGAAAAAAGTAACCGGGCGGGTAATGCCCTGGTTGAAGTGAACTGTGCTGCCATACCAAGCGAGCTGATTGAGAGCGAACTTTTTGGTCATGAAAAAGGTTCATTCACTTCAGCTATCAAGCAAAGAATTGGAAAATTTGAACAAGCTAATGGAGGAACATTGTTCCTGGATGAAATAGGTGATATGAGCCTGAGTGCCCAGGCAAAGGTGCTTAGGGCTTTACAGGAAGGAAAGATCACAAGGGTAGGTGCTGATAAGGATATAACAGTGGATGTGCGTGTTGTGGCTGCAACGAATAAGGACCTGTTGAAAGAAGTGGAGGCAAAAAATTTTCGTTTGGACCTGTACCATCGGTTGAGTGTAATTGTTATACATGTTCCTTCCCTGAACGAACGAAGGGATGATATTCCATTACTTATAGAAACCTTTCTGGACGATATCTGCGACGATTATGGTGTATCAAGAAAAATGATGTCAGATGATGCCATGAAATTGCTACAGGAATATAACTGGACAGGGAATATCCGTGAATTGCGCAATGTGGTTGAACGGCTTGTTATTCTTTCTGGTAAAAGCATAACAAAAGAAGATGTCAGGAATTATGTCCTTCCCAAATAAATAGTGTGCTGAACAATTTAATGTTATCAGGTGGGTTAATACTGTAAATGGGTAGAATTATTTCGCCGTACTAATAAACTCATAGATCTGTGCATCATTTTTTAAAACAGTAAGGTTAACAAAAGACCTTTGTACTTTTTGAATGCCTTCTCCTGATGTAATGATCTTTTTGTCTTGGAATCTTTTACAGACAGATTCAAAATAATCATCAATATCAAGACCGGTGAAATTGGTTAGTGTATGGATGTATAGGTAATTGATCCCCGGTCGGTTCACCACCTCAAATGCTTCATCTGTTTGAATATTTGATCCAAGGTATACAGTACCCCACCCGGATTTTTTAAGCAGGTAGTTTATGAATAGTAAGGGAAGTTCATGAAATTCACCTTTAGGACTCATTAATACAATGGAGGGCCTGGTATTACCCATCTCCAATTTTTCTGTTTCCACAATGATCTTATTCTGTATGATATAGCTT
This sequence comes from Flavisolibacter ginsengiterrae DSM 18136, assembly GCF_059568575.1. NCBI lineage: Bacteria > Pseudomonadati > Bacteroidota > Chitinophagia > Chitinophagales > Chitinophagaceae > Flavisolibacter > Flavisolibacter ginsengiterrae. Next base: position 245,292 of record NZ_JCANTR010000001.1, on the reverse strand, counting down.
GTAAAATGCTCCTGTGCAGGGATGACATTATTGGTTGACCAGAGTAAACCAATTTTTACAAGAAAAGGATAACAAAGATCCACTACGCATTTTTCAAAACCGATTTTTTCAGTTACCTGGTTCACTACGGTAATAAATCTTTTTTCATCAAAGTCGAGTGCTGCTTCTATTAGTTGGTTAATAAAAACCCTATAGTTCATATTCCCTACAGTAGCTTCGTTCACCAGCCCGGTTATCTGGCTGTCAGATAGTGCTGCAATCTTTGAAACTTTCCAGCCACTATGGTATAAAAACGATATACGTAGTAATTGCTTTAGGTCCTCATTATCATAGATCCTGTGCTGACTTTCCTTCCGCCTGGGTGTAAACAGGTCATAACGTTGCTCCCATATGCGTAAAGTATGGGCCTTGATACCGGTTAAATTCTCTATATCCCTAATCGTAAATACCTGCATATAATTAAAAACGGAATTGCCAATCATACACTTTAGCAAAAACTTTGCTTACATTGGCAGCCGCAACATTTTTTAAATAATACATTTGTTTGGCTTAAAAGTAAGAGAATGCCTGCTTATCATCTTTTTATTGTTTATTTAATTTCTGTACTTCTTGTTTTTCTCCCATCATTTGGGGCTGCCGGTATGTTTAAAAAGGCAGGTGTGGCAACATGGAAGGCCTATATCCCATTTTATAATACATGGGTAATGCAGGATCTTGCAAAAAGACCCAAACATTGGGTATTCTGGCAATTTATTCCGGTCGTTGGATGGTTCATTACACCAGGCATATTCATTGAATTTGTCAAATTGTTTGGGCGCTTCGGATTTTGGGAACACACATTGGCCGCCTTGTTCGCACCTTTTTATTTTCCATACCTGGGTTACAACGATAAAATTCATTACATAGGTCCTGAAGGTGCTAAACGATACCAAAAGCCGGGATGGAGGGAGTGGGTGGACGCAGCTATCTTTGCTATTGTAGCGGCTACGCTTATACGAACTTTTATCTTTGAGGCTTATACCATTCCATCTGGTTCAATGGAGAAAACCTTGCTGATCAATGATTTTCTATTTGTAAGTAAGTTCAGTTATGGGCCCCGTATTCCCAATACGCCACTATCCATTCCATTTGTACATAATTATATTCCGGGCACCAGCCGCAAATCATACAGCGAATTAATTGAATTGCCTTATATACGCTGGTGGTCTTCACCAGTAAAAAGAGGTGATGTGGTGGTATTCAATTTTCCTGCAGGCGATACTGTAATCAACCTGCCCGATTTTCAATCTGCCAGGCCATATTATGATGTGATTCGCAGCCAGGAATTCAATGGTAATCCTGCTGCGGGACGGAACTTCATTTTATCCAACCAGGACCAATACCCGATAGCAGTGCATCCACCGGATAAAACGGATAATTATATCAAACGATGTACAGGTGTATCGGGTGATATGGTAGAAGTAAGGAATAACGTGGTATACACCAATGGAAAGGAAGAGCCTAATCCGCCCATGTCCATGATTAATTATACTGTGATCACCAATGGCCAGACCCTGGATGCTGAGACCATGAAGGAGCAATATAATGCAGATATAGAAAAAGGTGAATTTATGCAGGGCGATCAGCCCAATGTATATTATATGTCGCTTACCGAAAAAGCCAAGAATGACCTTATAAAAAGTGGTGTTGCACGACAGGTTGTACCAACTGTTAATTACCAGGCCGGCGGTGGTGCTGTTTTTCCATATGATATAAAGCACAACTGGACCAGGGATAATTATGGTCCTATATGGATTCCTAAGAAAGGCGCCTCTCTCCAGTTAACAGCTGATAATTATAGTTTGTACGAACGTGCTATTCGTGTATATGAGCATAATGATTTTGAAATGAAGGATGGTAAGTTTTTACTCAATGGAAAAGAAGTTACTTCTTATACTTTTAAAATGAATTATTACTGGATGATGGGAGATAACCGCCAGGGTTCACAGGATTCAAGGTATTGGGGATTTGTGCCTGAGGACCGTGTTGTGGGCAAAGCCTGGCTAATCTGGTTTAGCTGGGATGGAGGTCCTCGCTGGAGCAGGTTGTTCAAGACAGTAAAATAAGCTACCTTTAATTGCCTTTCAGGAAAACTGAAGGGCATTTTTGTCTCTAATTGAATAGTATGAAGGAAAAAAAATTTGAGTTTAATTACACGGTTTACGACAGTATTGAAGAATTACCCGATGAACAACGATGGTTATTGAATGAAGCCAGGGAGGTGACAGAACAGGCTTATGCACCTTATTCAAAGTTCCAGGTAGGAGCGGTGGCCAAGATGGCCAATGGAGAGATCATTGCAGGAAGTAACCAGGAAAATGCTTCTTTCCCTGTGGGACTTTGTGCAGAAAGGGTGTTACTGGCTTCTATTTCATCTGTATTTCCCAAGATACCTATTGAGACCATTGCAATCAGTTATAAGAGTGAGCACCAGGTGAGCGACCATCCGATTTCCCCTTGTGGTATCTGCAGGCAGTCATTACAGGAATTCGAAAGCAGGGTAGATCATCCTGTGCAACTTATCCTGGGAGGCATGACAGGCCCCGTCTATGTGATTGATAGTGCCAGCAGGTTATTGCCATTGGCTTTTACAAGCGAAGAACTTAGATAAACATTACCTAAGTAATTGGATGTGCTATTATGATATTTTCATAATAGCATTTTCATTTAAAATAGTTGCTGCACACCGGAGTAAAATTTTGCTTCATGGTCAAGGAGCCACTTTTTTCTCCATAGCCCACCAGCATATCCAGTAAGCGACCTGTCACTTCCTATTACCCGATGGCATGGAATGATAATAGCTATATCATTCTTTCCATTGGCAGCCGCAACGGCTCTTATGGCTTTAATATCACCATATTGTTTGGCCAGGTCCTGATAGCTGATGGTTTTTCCATACGGTATAGCATAAAGCAGGTCCCAAACCTTTTTTTGAAACTCAGTACCATCCTGGCACATGGGAATATCGAAAGTCCGGAGGTTACCCTCAAAATAAGCACTCAATTGAGTAATAGTATCTTCAAGGATGGGATGACGATCATTAATCAAATTTTCATCTGTATCCATAAAAGAAGCAGAAACGAGATGTGTATTAGTACATTGAATTTTAATCTGTCCAAGTGGTGAACTATACGAGAACGAAAACAATTCCATCACCCGACCTTTAAACCGTTAGAAACTTTTGAGTGGGGTTGTAGTAATACCACCTCGTTGTTTTCATTATAAATGCCAAGTACCAGGCACTCGCTGGTAAAATTGGCTATTTGCTTGGGAGGGAAATTTACCACAGCAATTACCTGTTGACCCTTTAGTTCATCAGGAGAATATAGTTGCGTGATTTGAGCGGAAGAATGTCTGGTACCGATGGGTCCAAAATCAATGGTTAACTGGTAAGCAGGTTTTTTAGCTTTTGGAAATGGCAGTACAGAGACAATTGTGCCTGTCCTGATATCTATCTTTTCAAAATCATCCCAGTTTATCGTGTTCATGTATATTTAGTCCAGCAGTTTAGCCAGGTTTAGCATTTCTTCTTTCTTGTACTGATCTTTGTCATTGTCAAAACATTTTGCACCTTCTTCTAAAAGATGTTGAATGACTTTTTTATTGCTCAGTGGCTTAAAATAAGTATCTACAAGAGGAACAGAAATTCTTTTAAAATAATTTTCAATGTCCTTGTGCGTAAAAACCATTCCACTGGTAGGATCAATGAAAAATTCTATTTTATCTAAATGATCCATGGAGTGCTCGTTGCTATACCCTGGTTTGAAGTAGGCTAAAACAAACTGCCTGGGCACTCCAATAGCTTTAACCGGTATATCAAGAAGGTCGCAAAGAATGAGGTATAAAATTCCATTACTTAATTGGTTACCTCTTTTGGATTCCAAAACCTTGTGTAGCAAAAATTCATTTATATCCGAATAGGCAATCTCTGTACCCTTCAGACTATGATAGCTATAAAGAATTCCTGTAATGATGCGAACCTGTTCAAGAGGGGTCAGGTAATTATTTAATTCCAACCATATATTCCGTCTTATTTTTTCCACTTCCAGTAGCACCGGGCTGGTACTTAGTTCAGGGAATTGAAATTTAGATACCAGCAGCGAACCTACCAACAGGTCATGATGACCGGCAAGATTCCATTGCCTGAAATCTTCAACAAGATCTGTGTAATGCAGACGATGAATAATCAATTCAATCCGTTCCTGGATTTGCTGGTCTGGTGTTAATTCCCAAAGGTTTTCAAGATTAGGTATTATGGTCCTCCCAAATCCTACGATCTTGTTGGATACTGCACCGAATACTTCCTCATCCGGATCATCTATCAGGTTTAATAAGGCTGATATTTCTTTCGTTTGTTCCATTCTTCACTATATCGTAATAGCTAAACCGTTTATTTTTTAGGGCTTTTTTTCGTTGCTGTTTTTTTGCTGGCCGCTTTTTTAGGGGCTGCTTTTTTACTGGCGGTTTTCTTGGCAGCTGCTTTCTTGGCAAAAGCACCAGGCACTTGTGTTTCAATCATTTTCTTTACATCCTCCAGAGGAATTGTGGTCAATTCCTCTGCTGACAATTTTTCACCATTTGCTGCACGCCCTAATTTCAGCATTTTTTTATTAAAACGTATAAAAGGTCCCCAACGCCCATTTTCAATGCTTATTTTTTCTGAAGGCCACTGCTGTATAAAGCGGTTTGCCTCTTTTTCTACCTTTTTTTGAATAAGTTCTTCAATATCCTTTTGGTTCAATGAATCAAAATTGTATGCCCTGGGAACATTTATGAATAGGTTATTCCATTTAATAAAGGGACCGAATCTTCCTTTTCCCTTTGTTACCGGCTGTCCCTCAAATTGTCCTATGGGAGCATCAGCCACTTGTTTATCCCCTATAAGTTCTTTGGCCTTATCCAGGTCAACATCCAGTGGTTCCAATCCCTTTGGAAGTGAAATAAATTGTTCTCCATATTTAATATAAGGACCAAACCTGCCAGTATTAACTGAGATTTCCTGTCCCTCATATTCACCTAAAGTGAGAGGCAGTCTGAAAAGATCCATGGCCTCATCCAGCGATATCGTTTCAATGCTTTGACCCTGTTTCAGTTTGGCAAACCGGGGCTTTTCTTCACTTTCAGTTGCTCCAATTTGTACCATGGGTCCATAGCGACCCATACGGGCAATTACCGGTTTGCCTGTCCTGGGTTCAGTTCCCAGGTCCCTTTCACCACTAATCCGTTCAGCCGTTTCAATGGTGTTTTCCACATCTTTTTTAAACGGGTTGTAAAAGTCATTGATCATTTTGCTCCAAAGGATCTTTCCCTGTGCCACATCATCAAATTCTTCTTCAATTCGTGCTGTGAAGCTGTAATCCATGATATCATCAAAATACTGCTTTAAAAAATCAGTGACCACCAACCCAAGGTCTGTTGGAAATAGTTTTGATTTTTCTGCACCTGTATTTTCTGTTTCAGTTTTCCTGGAAATATTATCATTATTCAAAATAAAAACACTGTATGACCTTTGTATTCCTTCCTTATCTCTCTTTTCAACATACCCTCTTTTTTGAATGGTAGATATGGTGGGTGCGTAGGTAGAAGGCCGGCCAATACCCAGTTCTTCTAATTTTTTAACAAGGGAAGCTTCTGTATAACGAGGGAGCGCCCTTGAAAAACGTTCTATTGCTTTCATTTCCCTGAAGCTCAATTGCTGACCAATGGATAGGGGAGGTAACATGCCTTCCTGTCCCTCAGCTTCTTCGCCTTCAATATCTTCATCGTCCAGGTCTTCGCGGTAAACTTTTATGAACCCATCAAATTTCAAAACTTCACCTTGTGCAGTTAATTCTGCCTTATTGGTGGATATTCCAATTTTAGCTATAGTTTTTTCCAATTCTGCATCAGCCATCTGGCTGGCCATCGTTCTTTTCCATATCAATTCATATAAGCGTCTTGTTTCAGCATCACTTATAGTTGTATTGGACATATAGGTTGGCCGTATGGCTTCGTGCGCTTCCTGGGCGGATTCATTTTTATTTTTATAGCGTCGTGCCTTATGGTATTTATTGCCGTAAGAAGATGTAATGGTTTTCTCAATATCTTCCATAGCCGTTTCGCTCAGGTTTACCGAATCGGTACGCATATAGGTTATCTGGCCATTCTCATATAGCTTTTGAGCCAGCAACATGGTTCGGCTAACTCCATAACCTAATTTCCGGCTGGCTTCCTGTTGCAAGGTAGAAGTGGTAAATGGCGCTGCCGGGGAACGACGTGTAGGTTTAACCTGTATATCATTTACAGCATACTTTGCCCCAATGCATTCTTTGAGGAATTGTTCCGCCTCAGCAGCTTTGGAAAACTTGGATCCTTCTGCCTTAAAGGAAACCTGTTTGCCAGCTATATCAGTAGCAGTGAAAATAGCTTCTACTTTAAAACTACTTTGAGGAGTAAAGGCGTTGATCTCCCTTTCTCTTTCAGCAATTAACCTTACAGCCACACTTTGCACCCTGCCGGCACTCAGGTTATTTTTCATGCTGATCTTGCGCCACAGCACAGGGCTGAGCTCAAAACCAACTATTCTGTCCAATACCCTCCTGGCCTGCTGGGCATTCACAAGGTTCATATTGACCGTTCTTGGATTGCCCACAGCTTTCTGAATGGCAGGTTTGGTGATCTCATGGAAAACAATGCGCTTAGTAGTTTCGGGGTTCAGACCTAATACTTCACACAAATGCCAGCTAATAGCTTCTCCTTCACGGTCCTCATCCGTTGCCAGCCATACTTCTTCACTTTTCTTGGCCAGTTGTTTCAGGTCGTTCACGACCTTTCTTTTTTCTTCGGGAACTATATACCTGGGCCGAAAGTTATTTTTCACATCTATGCCCATGTCATCTTTTTCCAGGTCACGAATGTGACCATAGCAACTCTTGACCTCGAAGTTGCTTCCCAAAATCTTTTCAATGGTCTTAGCCTTTGCCGGAGACTCAACTATCAACAAATTCTTCGCCATATGCGCGTATTTCTGTTCAATTTTTATCCCAAAATTTCGGGGTTGCGAACATGCAAGTATAAGGCAAAGAACATTAATTATAGAAAAACGGCCTTTTCAGGCTCAACGGGAGAAGCTGTTATTTTAGTTGCTGAGCTATTCTTTTACTTAATAAACCTGTCCAAATTTTGTATTCTTTGCCAGAAAAATGAAGTCCATCTCCACCCACCAGTGTTGCATCATCACCCGCTTTCCTGGAGTCGGGAGTTATATCTATATATCCCGTTTTGTATTGCAGTGAAAGAGCTTTGGAGATGGTGTTAAATACATCGATCTCCCTTGCGATCTTTTCTTTATCCAATTGGGCAGCAAAAGGCATTACGCTATAATCCGGAATAGAAATTACGAATACATGTGCCGGCTTGTTATTTGAAAAACTAATGGCTTTCTTTAATAATTCCTCAAACTCCATTTTATACAGCATCACATCACGTCCCCTATACTGATTGTTAACTCCTATTAATAAAGTGACGAAATCATACCGTGGTAATAAATGACATTTTTTAATCCCTTCCTCCAACTCGTCTGTGGTCCACCCTGTTTTGGCAATAATTTCAGGGGCGAGGAAGTTGTAACCGGATTGGCGCAACTGGTAAACTGTTTGATAGGGAAAGCTTTCAGACAATGGCAGGCCTTCGCCAATAGTATATGAATCTCCTAATGCCAGGTAAGTAAAATTTGAATGCATGCACTTTGCTTTTATAAATATTACGCTGGACCACAAGGTTCATAGAAACTCCAAAATGGCTTTTACGGAGCTATTATCCCTGTAAATCCTTCGATGCCCCAATCCTTCAGAAATAATGAAATGGAAATTAGGATAGTTTTTTTCCATTAAAGGTTTAACATCCGATAGTGGAGTCATATCATCATGCTTATCCTGCAAAAACAGTACCTGTGCTTTGATGTTCTCTGAAGCTCTTAAAATGGAATACCAGCCGGGAGGATTCCCACCCAGATGGGTGAGGTAATGGTCAAACTCCTTCCTTACGTCTGCATCAAGGTTTAATAATTTAAAAAAATGATCCGCTGCTGTTTTCGTTTCCATGGCAGGCGCAATCAGAACCACTTTCAAATTTTCATTATGGGGTATTGTTTCCAAAAATAAACTAACTGCCAGCCCACCGAACGAATGTGACAGGAATGCATCTATGGGGCCATGGTCAGCATAGATTTGCTGTATCATGTTTCTATACATTAGCACATTCACTTCCCTGCCGGTACTCTTGCCGTGTGCCGGTGCATCAAATGCTAAAACTTCATATCCTTTTTTAACCAGGGGACCCACATACCTGTCAAAATTGACAACACTGGATTCAAATCCATGAAGGATCAATACTTTTTTTGAAGAAGGATGATTCCAACGATATCCCCTGATCATGTCATTGCCTAATGTAAATTCAATTTTTTCAGATTTTTCAAAGGAAGCAGGAAGGGGTTTGGTATTCTTAAACTGTGGCGTGCAGAAAAGATGAAAGGCTGCTTTGGCTGCTTTTTTTTTCGAAACTGCCGAAAGAAGCGCAAATTTAGTTCTGATATAGGTAATAAGATAGCGTTTCTGCAATGCCATTAGGGGAAATGATTTGAGCGCCGAAGATCGAAGTTATTGAGTAAATGAAAGCCCTGTTACCTGGAATTCGCTTATTTGATCAATCTGCTGAAAATTTTATCCTTTGCAATAACTTCGGAGATTAAGTTTTGAATTGAAAATGGATATTGTATTAATTGGCACAGGAAACACGGCTTCTGTATTGGGACGCAAATTAAAGGCAGCAGGACATCGCATTCTCCAGGTCTATGGCCGAAATTCCATGGCTGCCAGCGAATTGGCCTACGAACTGGCAACAGAATCTACCAATTATTGGAATGTAGTCAATAAAGATGCTGACTTGTATATTCTTGCGGTTTCGGATATAGCTATTGGTGAGATCGTCAGGGAACTTCATTTCCCCGGGAAGACTATAGTTCATACTGCCGCTTCTGTGTCTAAATCTATTCTTGGAAAATCCTCAGAACACTATGGTGTATTTTACCCGCTTCAAAGCCTCAGGAAAGAAATACAGCTGCTACCGGATATTCCCATGATTATTGATGCCAGCGATCAATCCACTCTTGAGCAATTGGAAAAGCTGGCTTTGACTATTACAAACCATGTTATCGTGGCAGATGATGAGCAACGAAAGAAAGTTCACCTGGCAGCCGTATTTTGCAACAATTTTGTCAACCATTTATATGCATTAGCCGAAAAATATTGTAGTAGGGAAGGAATAGATTTCAAACTATTATTACCATTGATAAAAGAAACCGCTAGTAGGGTAGAATTTACAAGTCCGGGAATATCACAGACAGGTCCTGCGGTTAGAGATGACCAATCTACCCTGGAAGAACACTTGAAAATGCTCGAAGCATATCCTGAAATGAAGAGAATATATTCTTTAATGAGTGAAAGTATTTATTTGGAAAAGGTGGTATGACCCCTGCAAGGATCTCGGTAATTACCGGATCAAATTGTGGAAGGGTAATGTAATTGCAGGGTTATCAGTATTATTTATATCTTTCATTTTTCTATTATGCCAAACACTTCACAAAAAGGCAACATCCCAGAAAATCAGACTGCCTCCGGCGATAATGTACTGGCCCATTTTCATAACATTAATACATTCGTTTTCGATGTTGATGGTGTATTGACCGACGGCTCAGTACTTCTCCTGGAAAATGGATTACAGGCAAGAAAAATGAATATAAAGGATGGTCTTGGACTCCAGATGGCTGTAAAAAATGGGTATAAGGTGGTTATTATTTCAGGTGCAGCTTCTGAACCTGTGATCCATAGGTTTCGGTACCTTGGAATAGATGAGATCCATTTAGGTATTACAGACAAATTGTATTTCCTGGAATTATTTATTGAACAAAACGGCTTGCAATGGGAAAAGATCTTATATATGGGTGATGATCTTCCAGATGTGGAAGTGTTACAAAAAGTGGGTCTTTCCTGTTGTCCCGCAGATGCTGCGGTGGAGGTAAAGCAGGTGAGTAAATACATCTCACCCATAAATGGAGGAAACGGTTGCGTAAGAGATGTGATTGAAAAGGTTTTAAAATTGAATAACCATTGGAAGTATTATTCAAATATTTCCTCAAGATAAATCTGGATGATCGGTGCTTTTTTTAAGTTAATACGCTGGCCTAACCTTGTCTTTATAATATTGACCCAGTTGCTATTTTATTATTGTGTTTACATTCCCTTGTTTGGTGTAAATGATTATGCAAAATTGCTATGGCTCATTATTGCATCTATTTTTATTGCGGCAGCTGGGTATATCATCAATGATTATTTCGACCTCAACATAGACCAGGTAAACAAGCCTGAAAGAAATGTGTTTGTCCGAACTGTTAACAGGCGATGGGCAATCATTTGGCATTTTATCTTTAGCCTGATAGGTGTGGGAGCCACGCTTGCTGCAGTAGGACTATATAAATGGTACCTGGTACTGGCCAACATCATTGTTGTATTCCTGCTTTGGTTTTATTCAACTTCATTTAAGCGCCAGGTAATAATTGGCAACCTTGTTATTTCCCTGTTGACCGCATGGACTGTACTCATCGTTTTTTTTGCTTTCACCAATCCTCAACACGCTTTTGTTGCTGATCCTGCATCAGTGAAATTTTTCAGGATCGCTTTTCTGTATGGTGGGTTCGCATTCGTTATATCACTGGTCAGGGAAGCCATTAAAGATATGGAAGACATTGAAGGTGATGCCAGGTATGGTTGTAAAACACTTCCTATCGTATTTGGGCTTAAAGCAACCAAAATATATACGCTGGTTTGGATGGTGGTTTTAACGGCAGCCCTGCTAATACTACAACTGTACATCTTGCAATTTGGATGGTGGATAGCAGTATTATATAGTATTCTCCTTGTAGTATTGCCTTTATTGTACACTACTTCCAAACTTGTTAAGGCTTCCGGATTACCTGAGTTCAGTAATTTAAGCAAGCTTACCAAGTGGATCATGTTTACCGGTATACTTTCTATGGTCTTTTTCCGAATTTATTTTTAGTTATGGCTAATATTATCCTGGCATCACAATCACCAAGAAGAAAACAACTCCTGGAGTGGGCAGAGATTGATTTTGATATTATCATTGAGCCCACTGATGAAACTTATCCCGAAAACCTTGATCCGGGTAACGTGGCCATATATATTGCCACGCAAAAAGCTGAAGCTGTCAAACCCATGGCCAGGGGCAAGATCATCATTGCTGCGGATACCATTGTGGTTTTGAATAACGAGATCATTGGCAAACCAAGGGACAGGCAGGATGCCATTCAGATCTTAAGTAAGCTTAGTGGCAGCCACCACCAGGTGATCACCGGGGTTTCTATCTGGAATGAAGCAACTGAAGTTTCATTTTCGGACCTGACAGATGTTGAATTTCATTCTTTGACTCCCGCACAAATTGAGTTTTACGTTGATAAATACAAACCATATGATAAAGCAGGGGCGTATGCTATACAGGAATGGATCGGTGTAGTAGGGATAAAGACCATCAAAGGTGATTTTTATAATGTTATGGGCTTACCGGTGAGCAGGGTAGTTCAAGCTTTAGAAAAAATGAGGTAAGCAGGCAGTTATATTGTTATTCTTTTAAATATTTTTTAAGTTAGAGGAGCTTAAACTTTTTTAATGGATAAATATATCCAGGCTCCCCTTGCCTATAAAAATATTGACAGGTTGAACGAAAAATTGCTACAATATCTTTGGCAATTCCAGTATTTTAATAAGACCGATCTTAAAACTACCAGTGGAGAAACCATTGAAATTTTATATCCCGGCAGACTTAATAACAACCAGGGACCAGATTTTTCTGAAGCGCAGGTTAGAATTGATGGAACTATAATGGTAGGTTCGGTTGAGATCCACTTACGTACCTCGCAATGGATCGAACATGGTCACCAGGCTGATGCTAATTATAATAATGTAATTCTTCACGTAGTATTTGAAAATGACAAGGAGACAGACCTGGCTTTTCCCCTGCCTATACTTGAACTGCAACCAAGGATTTCTAATTTATTAATTGAACGATATGCCTCCTTAATGGACACCCGGGCATTTATTGCCTGCCACAATAGTATTGCAACAACCAGGGATATCATCTGGATTTCCTGGAAGGAAAGATTGCTGGCAGAAAGACTTACAAGAAAATCAGCAATCGTATTTGATTTTTTGCAAGAGAAGGCAGACCATTGGGAAGAGATATTTTGGTGGATGCTTGCGCGGAATTTTGGATTAAAGGTGAATATTGAGGCCTTTGAAGCCGTGGCCCGTTCAATACCCATAAGGATACTGGCACGCCATAAAAGCCAGATACACCAGGTAGAAGCACTTTTGATGGGACAGGCAGGTTTATTGAATGGAAATTTTACCGAAGATTATCCCCGCCTTTTACAAAGGGAGTATAAGTTTTTGCAAAAGAAGTATGCTTTAAAGCCAATACTGGTGCCGATATATTTTCACAGGATGCGACCCGGTAATTTCCCAACTGTGCGCCTGGCCCAACTGGCCATGCTGATACATAACTCAGCCCATTTGTTTTCTGCTATACTTGAAACGGAAAATTTCAAAGATATCTATGGCTTGTTTGAGGTCACGGCAAATGATTATTGGCATTACCATTACAGGTTTGATGAACCCACATCCTTCAAAAGAAAAGTTGTTGGAAAAACTATGGTTGAAAACCTTATCATCAATACAATGGCTCCTGTGATCTTTGCATATGGCCTTCATCATAAAGAAGAAAAATATAAACTTAAGGCATTGGAATGGCTGGAGCATACCCCGGCAGAGGTAAACAATATAACCAAAGGTTTTGAGGCCCTGGGGCTTACCAATCAAACAGCATACGAATCCCAGGCTTTTATTGAATTAAAAACTCAGTATTGCGATCACCGGCATTGTTTGAATTGTTCTGTAGGCAATGCACTCCTCAAAAATTAATTACATAACCCCCCGACATTTTTTATAGCGGCCACTGGCTGCTTCTGAAGGAGTAACCGAACGGGCACATGATACCAGTAAAATGGCGATAAGGCAGAAGATCAGGAGCTGGAATTTCATAGGATCATTTTGAACAAAGCTAACAGGGAGATTTCTGAAAACTAAATAAAACCCGATGTTTATCTACCTGGTAAAACTACCTTTCGTATGGGGATTTTTTACTTAGTTCATTCTTGTGAAGGAGCAATTATCAAACTTCTAGCTCCAGGAGCCCCAGTCAATATTTACTTCAAGATCTGGATGAAGACTTTTTTGCACCGGGCAATTGATTCCTGTATTCTTAAGTATGGTTTTGGTTTTCTCATCAACACTATCAAGACTTTTGGGAAAATGAAAGACCAGGTTAATGCCGGCCACACGCCTGGGCTCAGGCTTCATCAACTTTTCCACCTCCACTTTTACATCATTGAGGTCAATACCTATTGACCTGGCTTTAATACCCATCACTGTTATCATACAGGTGCCCAATGAAGTCGCCATTAGGTCAGTTGGTGAGAACCTTTCTCCTTTTCCCTGGTTGTCTACAGGAGCATCTGTTTCAATGTTGGAGCCCGAATGCAGGTGCGTACATGTAGTTCTTAATGCGCCTTCATAAACAACTGTTGACGTCATACTTTTTTGCCTAAATTTACGTTGTACAACCTAACATATTCTATCTCAGTGAAAAAAGTAATTCTGTTTTTAGTCCTATTGACAAGTGGTGCCGTAGTTATGGCACAAGATTCAACAAGCCGGGTAAATAATGATGAATCATCTAAAGACGAAAAACGCCAGCGTACCAACACTTTGATGAAGCAGGAGGAAGAAGGTAATCTTAATTATGTAAAACAGAATGGATTCGGTATCCAGCTTCGTACCAATGGTTATGGCATTTTCTTTGAAGTTGGCCGGAGGAAAACACAGCGGGTTACTAGTACCTATAGTATAGAACTTACAGAAATTAAACATCCCAAAGAAGAAAAAACTGGTGGTAATTTTTTTTCCAATCCTTTTATATATGGTAAGATCAACAATTTTTACCAGCTTAATTTAGGCTTTGGTAAGCAATATATTTTTGGACAAAAAGGAAACAAAAATGGTGTTGCTGTAATTGGGCTTGCCCAGGGAGGACTATCCCTTGGTTTATTAAAACCATATTATATCACTACCAATACCAGCGGTTCCGATGAAACCATAAAATACAGCCCGGAAGACAGTCTCGTATTTCTTACGTATAACAATCAAAATTCAGGTGCAGGGTTTACAAAGGGTTGGGGAGAAATTAAATTAAAGCCTGGGGCCTATGTAAAGACCGCTTTGCGATTTGATTTTGGGCGTTTCAATGAATCGGTTAGTGCCATCGAGATAGGAATGAGCCTGAATGCCTATGCCGACAAGATCTCTATCATGGCACCTGTAACCCTTGATGGTAAAGCAGCGGGACCCCAACGATTCTTTTACCAGGGTCATATTGCCTTTGTTTTTGGTCGCAGGAAGTAACACATTTGCCTTCACCGATATTTATGATGGTTTTCCGCAGATTATTAGGAAATTTGCCCTTTTATGGGCATAATCCCCTTATAATTTTGAACTGATTTGTAATGATCGAACTTCCAATAGCTTCACAGTCCGAGCCTCCCAGGAGAACTAAACCCGATTGGTTGCGCGTCAAGCTTCCGATAGGTGAGAGTTATAAAAATGTACGAGAACTTGTAGATACCCATAAGCTTCATACTATTTGTGAAAGTGGCAATTGCCCTAATATGGGCGAATGCTGGGGCGCCGGCACAGCTACTTTTATGATACTTGGTAATGTTTGCACCCGCAGTTGTGGTTTTTGTGCGGTTGCAACAGGCAGGCCAGGCTCTGTAGACTGGGATGAACCGCAACGGGTAGCAGAAGCTATCAATTTAATGAAGATCAAACATGCGGTAATTACCTCTGTTGACAGGGATGAATTAAAAGATGGAGGATCCGTGATTTGGTTTAATACCATTCATGCTGTAAAAACACTTAACCCCGATACAACACTGGAAACATTGATACCTGACTTTAAAGGTGAGAAAGAAAATATCCAACGGATCATTGAAGCAGCGCCTGAAGTTGTGTCACACAATATTGAAACAGTGGAAAGGTTGACCCGCCAGGTTCGCATCCAGGCTAAATACTGGCGAAGCATGGAAGTGATCCGGATACTGAAAGAGGGAGGGATGAGAACAAAAAGTGGTATCATGCTGGGACTTGGAGAGAAAAAAGATGAAGTGTTTCAAACTTTGCAGGACCTTGCTCATGCGGGTTGCGATGTGGTTACCATAGGACAATACCTGCAACCCTCTAAAAAGCATTTGCCGGTTCACCGTTATGTTCACCCGGACGAGTTTGCAGAATACCGTGAGGCCGGATACCAGATGGGATTGGATTATGTCGAAAGTGGTCCATTGGTCAGGTCTTCCTACCATAGTGAAAAACATGTGACCCCGGGATTGGGAAAGATAGCCTGGGCAGGAGAGAAAGCAAGTTAACAGGTATATATCTTATACGCATATTATAAAATAAAATCCCCCTGGCAGCATAGTCAGGGGGATTTCTATTGTAATCATTTTATTAGCATTATTCTCTCATTTCCCATACAAGGGCACTGGCGCCAAGTATTGCTGCATCTGCTTCCTGGAGCTCGCTGAAAACAAGTTTTACTTTATCCTGGAAAATGGGAAGAAGGTTTTTCTCCATATGCTCCCTTGTAGGATTCATAATAAGGTCACCTGCTTTGATAACTCCACCAAATAATACAATGGCCTCAGGAGAGGAGAACATAATGAAGTTGGCCAATGATTCACCCAGAATTTGACCTGTAAAACGATATACTTCCAGGGCAGTTTCATCTCCCTGCAATGCACAGTCGCAAACCAGCTTTGAATCTATTTCTTCAGGTTTGTATTTTGCCAGCAGGCTATTACCATTTTTTTCTAATAATTCGCGTGCAGTAATGGCAATCCCCGTTGCAGAACAATAAGCCTCCAGGGATCCGTCAAGTTTGGTAGACCAATGCTTGCGTCCTCCATGACGAATTATAGTATGACCCAACTCACCGGCAAATCCATCATGCCCATAAATCAGTTGGCCATTGGCAACAATTCCGCTACCTACGCCAGTTCCCAAAGTGATCATAATAAAATCACGCATACCGCGGGCAGCACCATAGTTCATTTCCCCAACAGCAGCGGCATTGGCATCATTGGTCAATGAGCAGGGCAAACCAAATTTGGCTGTAACCAATTTTGTCAATGGTATAACCCCTTTCCAGTGCAGGTTAGGAGCATAATCAATGGTCCCCGTATAGAAGTTCCCATTAGGTGCACCAATACCTATGCCTTTCATCTTCCCTTCGTCTGCATGAACTTTGAGAATAGGCGTTAATGTTTCGTACAAGGCATTGATATAATCATCTATCTCGGGGTAAGCATCGGTTCGTAATTCACCTTTTTCAATGATATCTCCCCTATGATTGACAATTCCATATTTTGTATTGGTACCACCAATATCTATACCTATAGCAAACTCATTTGATAAATCGATCATCCTTATTATAATTTTTTATCAGTTACATCTAAAGCACCTTCGGGGGAGGTTTCTAATGGTTGCAGGTCTTCATTGGCAGTGCCTTCATAATCAATGCCCTGGCGTTTCAGTATACCGCGGACTATGAATGCAAAGAATGCAAGGTACGCAAAACAAATTACCGGAACCCAGTAAGACTGGTGAATACCATAACCAATGACATTTGTTTTTGTTTGAATATAGTCCGCCAGTTTTCCCTGGATAGGAGGGATGATTCCACCACCCAGGATCATCATGATCAGGAAGGCCGATCCCTGTGTCTGGTATTTGCCTAGGCCTAAAATGGATAGGTTAAAGATGGAAGGCCACATGATAGAACAAAACAAACCACCACTTAGAAAAGCATAAATGGCAAGGTTGCCTTTTGACAATAAACCAATGACCATTGCCAGCAGCCCAAGGCTCGCAAAGATCAACAGTGTTCTTGCCGGCCTGTCCTTGCTTACATAAAAAGCCACCATCTGGATCATGACACATACTATATAATATAGCAGGGGTTTTACATCATATTGAGAAATAGCAATTACACCGATGACAACACCAAATGCTACCAATGGAACCAATAACATCATTAACTGCCTGGTAGAACGTTTCAGGTCAAACGCAGAAATAGCACCTGTCCACCTTCCAATCATAAGGCTTCCCCAATACATGGAAACAAATGGAGCCACCTGTGATGAGGAATAACTTCCAAAGTCAGGTTGTTTCAATAACTCACCCATGTTACTTACAATGGAAACCTCAACACCCACATATACAAAGATGCCCAGCATTCCTAATACTAATTGAGGGTATTTCATTGCTCCCCAGCCATCAGGATTTTTTGTAGCTCTCCAATTAGAAATTAAAAGTCCAAAGACAACAACAGATAAAGCTCCAAAAAGCCATTTCATCCGGTACGTCTCCAGTCCATGTCTTTCAGCTTCAGTTAAGGTAGCCGGATCTGTCTGGTAACTATGGAATACAGGTACGAACATAATAATCAGCAAGCCAGTCATGATCAGCAATGAATACAAAGCCTTATTCGCTTTTTCAGTTTTTTCCGTAGATATTCCGGAAGGAACTTTTTTGGAGAAAAAGAATAATGCTGCGGCAGCAACAAATAAAGCACCCACACCTGCATATAGAATGATTACCTTGCTCAGGCTAAGTGATTGAATCTTTTCATCTGTCAGGGCTGCAGTGGTTCCAAACAAAGCAAAGGCTACCACCAATGGACCGATCATCGTACCAAAGGAATTTACACCCCCACCCAGGTTCACACGGCTGGTTCCGGTTGCCGGATCACCAAGTGCAATGGCAAAAGGTTGTGCTGCTGTTTGCTGAAGCGAAAAACCAAGGGCCACCACAAAAAGTCCGAAAAGCATACCTGCAAATGCATTTGCATTAACGGCAATGATCATGGCCACAGCGCCAAGGGCGGAAAATAATAATCCATAAACGATGCTCTTTTTAAAACCCCATTTGGCCACCAGGTCGTTTCCTCCAAAAGCACCATAGGCAAATAATACCAATGCACCGATATAGTAAGCGGTATAAAAAGCGAAATCTACCAACTGGCTTTGGAACTGGTCAAGCTGAAAGTAGTGTTTACAGAAAGGAATAAAAACACTGTTCCCTGCGGCGATAAAACCCCAGAAAAAGAAAACGGTCACGAGTGTGCTTAAAGCACCATAGTTTGTGGGAATGCCTGGTCCTTGTGACACTTTTGTAACATTCCTGTTCGGTCCCATCGATGTTGCCATACGGTTTTTGGTTTTAAGAAGGGTTGAAAATAATAAGTTTCGCTGATAGAAAAATTGAGTTGGGTGAATATCTTGAAAAAGATTTTATCTACCTTCAAGCAGGATGTATTAGAAATATGGAAATAATTCACGTATCAGCAGAATGTTATCCCGTAGCAAAGGCAGGCGGATTAGGGGATGTGGTAGGCGCTTTACCTAAATATCAATCAAAGTTGGGGCATTTGGCAAAAGTGGTCATGCCCATGTACCGCACCAAATTCCTGGTCAATAATGAATGGGACCTGGTCCATGAAGGTGGCCAGCAGATCGGATCACACCATTTTAATTATGCCGTAATCAAAGAAAAGACCAACAAACTTGGCTTTGATCTCTACCTCGTTGATATATACGGTCTTCTTGATCGTGAAAAGGTTTATGGATATGATGATGATACTGACAGGTTTGTAGCCTTCCAGGTGGCGGTGGCAGACTGGATCAGTAAATGGACACATGCTCCTGATATTGTTCATTGTCATGACCACCATACAGGACTTATTCCTTTCTTCTTTAAATATGCTTTTCAATTCAATCATTTAGCCAATGTTCCTACGGTCTTTACCATACACAATGGAGAGTACCAGGGCCAGTTTGGCTGGGAAAGATCTCATCTTCTTCCGTCCTATGATACTTATAAATGGGGGTATTTGGATTGGAACAATACCATTAATCCATTTGCTTCAGCGGTCAAATGTGCCTGGAAAGTAACAACTGTCAGTCCCAGTTACTTAGATGAGCTTAAATACGCTGCCAATGGCGTGGAAATGCTGATGCAATATGAGCAGGGAAAATGTGTAGGTATATTAAATGGTATAGATACAGATGTTTGGAATCCTGCAACCGATGAACTCCTGGTCAAAAATTTTGATGATCACGAGGTGAAAGAAGGTAAGAAAAAAAATAAGAAGGAACTGGCAACACGCTTTGGCCTTGATGCAGATAAACCGCTCATTGCATTCATTGGCAGATTGGTAGGAGAGAAGGCTGCTGATATTCTACCTGATGCAATCCGAAATTCCATCTACCAGCACCATGGTGCGGTAAATTTTATAATACTGGGTTCAGGAGATCCTGTGGTTGAAGCCAGGCTTGAGGAAACCAAACACCAGTTGGGTGGATTTGTTGGTACATACATAGGTTACAATGAGGCCCTGAGTCATTTGATTTATGCCGGTGCTGATTTTTTACTGATGCCCAGCCGCGTAGAGCCCTGCGGATTAAATCAAATGTATGCCCTGAGATATGGGACGGTTCCAATGGTGAGAAGTACAGGTGGTTTGAAAGATACAGTGCGTGATTTTGGCGAATGGCAGGGATTTGGCATTCGTTTCAACAATGCCGATGTCAATGATGTTACCTACTCAGTAGGAAGAGCCATAGATCTCTATTATAATAAGAAGGACCTTTATAACTGGATGCGGAGTTTCATGATGAACATTGACCATTCCTGGGATGTATCTGCAGAAGATTATATAAGACTGTACCAATCTTTGTAATGAATATAATTGTCCTCCTTGATAGGATAGTTTAATGGTTCATCCATAAAATCATGCGGTGCAGAAATAAATGAAGCCAATCTTATGATTATCACCAACAGTATTTATTAATTTCAGTTGTAGTTATTATACATATAAAAAGAAGAACTATGAGCAAGCAAATGTTATCAGTTATTTTGGGAGGAGGTGCTGGAACCCGTTTGTTTCCTTTAACGGCAAGCCGTTCAAAACCGGCAGTTCCTATTGCTGGTAAATACAGGTTGGTTGATATTCCTATTTCCAATTGTTTGAATTCAGGTATCACGCGGATGTTTGTATTAACAATGTACAATTCAGCTTCCCTGAACAGGCACATAAAAAATACCTATCACTTCAGTGCATTTAGTTCTGCTTTTGTGGATATTCTGGCTGCCGAGCAAACCCCGGATAATCCTACCTGGTTCCAGGGTACTGCTGATGCGGTTAGACAAGGGTTGAGACATATAGCGCCATTTGACAGTGAATACATTTTGATCCTCTCAGGAGACCAGCTTTACCAGATCGACTTCCAGGAAATGCTTTTCAATCATAAAGAGAAGGGTGCGGATATAACCATTGCCACCATTCCTGTAACTGAAAAGGAGGCCTCGGAATTTGGTATTCTGAAAACCGAGGATGGTATGATCACCTCTTTTGTTGAAAAACCAAAATCAGGCCTGGAAAACTGGGTCAGCGATACCGGTGATGAAATGCGTGCAAAGGGTAAAGTTTACCTGGCCTCAATGGGTATCTACATCTTCAACCGTCACTTGTTATTCGACTTGCTCCAAAATGAAAATAAAGATGCCGCTGATTTCGGTAAGGAGATCATTCCTCAATCAATCAACAAGTATAAAGTTGCCAGCTACCAATATGAGGGTTATTGGGAAGACATTGGAAACATTCCTGCTTTCTTTCATGCCAATATTGGATTGACAAAAGATATTCCTGAATTCAACCTGTTTGATAACAACAAGACCATTTATACCCGTGCGCGCATGCTGCCACCTGCCAAGGTGAGTGGAACAAGGCTGGACCACAGTATTATTGCGGATGGGTGCATCATCAACGCAGCGCATATAGAAAATTGCGTCATTGGCATCCGCGCCCGCATTGGTAACGAATCTAACCTCACAGATGTGTATATCATGGGTAGTGATTATTATGAAACCCTGGAAGATATTGCCCTTGATCTGCAGCACGGCATTCCGCAACTCGGGATAGGATCAAGATGCCAGATCCAGAATGCCATTATTGATAAGAACTGCCGCATAGGAGATGATGTGCGTATTATGGGAGGCTCACATATTGAAGATGGAGACTCTCCATTGTACACAGTTAAGGACGGTATCGTGGTCTTAAAGAAAGGCGCGGTCCTTCCTAATGGCTATACCATTGGTGTATAGAAAATAATCAAAAAGCTTCTGTAAGGAAATGTGTAATTAAAACACATTATTACACATTTCCTTACTAACTTTCGCAATCAAATCTAATGATTGCTTATGGCTATTCAGTCTTCTACAGCATTACAGGAAGGTAAATATCCAAAACCAAAACTCTCCGTATTCCAGATCTTCACAATGAGTTTTGGCTTCCTTGGTATCCAGTTTGGCTTTGCACTTCAAAACGGAAACACCAGCCGCATACTCCGTTCATTTGGAGCTGACGTAGATCAGCTACCCATGTTCTGGATCGTTGCACCTTTAGTGGGCATGATCGTCCAGCCATTGATCGGTCATTATAGTGACCGAACCTGGAACAGGCTTGGCCGCAGAAAACCCTATTTCCTTACAGGTGCCATCCTTTCTTCCCTGGCGCTGATTTTTCTTCCCAATTCCGCTTCCTTGTCGGCCGTCATTCCTGCTTTATGGATCGGTGCAGGTATGGTAATGGTGATGGATGCATCTTTTAATGTTGCCATGGAGCCATTCAGGGCGCTAGTTGCTGATAATCTTCCCGATAGCCAGCGTACCATGGGCTTTAGTATACAGACATTCCTGATAGGACTTGGTGCTGTTGTTGGTTCCGCCTTACCCGAGATATTGGCAAACAGTGGTGTAAGTATGGTAGCCGGACCTGATGGTGTGGCAAACAATATCAAATATGCTTTCTATATAGGAGCAGCGGTATTCATCATCGCTATTCTCATAACGGTATTTTTCAGTAAGGAATATGCACCCCGGGAATATGAAAGGTACCATGGTAAACCTGCAGTATCTGAAAAGCACGGTATAAGCGAAATATTCTCAGATTTTGGCAAAATGCCAAAGACCATGAAACAATTGGGATTGGTGCAGTTCTTCAGCTGGTTTGCCCTGTTTAGTATGTGGGTGTTTACCACAGATGCTGTTGCGACGCATGTATATGGGCTGACCGGGGATTACTCCAAATCCATACAATACAATGAAGCAGGAAATAAGGTCGGATCCGCATTTGGCGTGTATAACTTTATAGCTATGATCTATGCCCTTTTTCTTCCTGTCGTGGCAAGGTATATTGGCCGGAAACTGACACATTCAGTTTCATTAATAGCAGGAGGCATTGGGCTAATCTCCATTTATTTTATAAAGGATCCAGCCATGCTTAAATATTCTATGGTAGGTGTGGGGTTTGCCTGGGCCAGTATCCTGGCTATGCCTTACGTGATCCTTTCCAGTTCTATTCCTGCAGGCAAACTTGGGATATATATGGGAATCTTTAATTTCTTTATCACTCTTCCCCAGATCATCAATGGATTGTTTGGAGGGTGGATCGTAAAACACCTGTATAACAACCAACCTATTTATGCAATTGTCCTGGCTGGGATCTTTATGATCTGCGCCGCTATCAGTGTTATTTATGTATATGATCCAGCCTCTAAAAGAATTACAGAAGAAATCGCAATGCCAAATGAAACACTTGAAAATATTTAGTACCGCTGTCGTACTCTTCGTTGCCTCTTTCCATCTTAGTGCCCAAAAAATTGAAGTGTATCCTGCCAACTGGTGGGTAGGAATGAAAGAACCCCGGTTGCAGTTAATGCTTCATGGTGATAATATTGCGGGTAACAATTTTGCAATTAGTTACCCTGGGGTACGTCTTGTAAAGGTCAATAAGGTGGAAAATAAGAATTATGTATTTCTCGACCTGATTATTTCTCCAGCAGCAAAACCTGGAAAGATCAACATTAAGAGTGGTAATGCAGAACAGGTTGTTTTTGAATTACAATCACGAAGGAAAGGAAAAGGAACGTCATTCGCCCAGGGACTTCGCTCCCAGGATCTTGTTTATCTGATCATGCCAGATCGCTTTGCCAATGGTGATTACAGCAATGATAAAATTCCCGGAATGAGGGATCAATCACTCAACAGGGATTCCATGTATCATCGCCATGGTGGAGATATCAAAGGTGTGATACAACACCTGGATTACCTGAAAGATCTTGGCGTAACTGCAGTATGGATGACGCCTGTCATGGAAAATGATATGGCAAACCGCACAGAACACGGTTATGCTATTACCAATTATTACAAGGTTGACCCAAGGCAAGGTGGTAATGAAACCTATAAAATGCTTAGTGATGAATTACACAAGAGGGGAATGAAACTGATCCAGGATGCTGTATATAATCATTCAGGTCTGCAAAACTTCTTTATACGTGATATGCCCATGAAGGATTGGGTGCATCAATGGCCTTCGTATACCGGGACCAATTATAAGGATCAGCCACTGATGGATACGCATGCATCCAAAGCCGATGAAACCAGGATGTCTGATGGTTGGTTCACGCCTCAAATGCCAGACCTTAACCAGGGCAATCCTTATGTGGCCAATTATCTAATACAGAATGCCATTTGGAGTGTAGAAGAATTTGGTGTGGATGGATGGAGGATCGATACATACATCTATAATGACCTGAACTTTATGAACCGCTGCAACAAGGCTTTGATAGATGAATATCCAAAGATGACGATGTTTGGTGAAACATGGGTACATGGTGTTTTAAACCAGGCTTATTTCACCGAGAACAATCTAACCAATCTGCGATTCAAAAGCAACCTCCCTTCGGTCACGGATTTTCAAACAAATATGTATGGCATCAACCCGGCGCTGACACAAAATTTTGGCTGGACAGAAGGAGTTAATAAACTCTATCAGACGCTTGCCAATGATTTTGTGTATAAGGATCCTATGATGAACGTGGTATTTCTTGATAATCATGATATGACAAGGTTCCTTTCACAAGTAGGCGAAGACGTCGATAAACTTAAAGTTGGAATTGGTTGGTTACTCACAACCAGGGGTATTCCCGAATTGTATTATGGCACTGAAATATTATTAAAAGGAATCTCCAACCCCGATGGGCTGGTCCGTGGCGATTTTCCAGGTGGCTGGAAAGAGGATGGCAGCAATAAATTCACTGCTGAAGGAAGAACGGATAAGGAAAATGAAGTGTTTAACTGGACAAAGACCATTGCTAATTTCAGAAAGGGTGCATCTGCCATTAAAACTGGTAAATTAATGCAATACGTGCCGGAAGACTGGGTGTATACCTACTTTCGATATGATGATAAGCAAACCGTCATGGTTGTGATGAATACAGCCAATGAAGAAAGAACCATCGACCCTAAAAGATTTTCTGAAAGTACCAGGGGTTTCACAAAAGGCAGAAATATTACGAATTCAAAGCTGGAGGATCTGACTACCAAATGGAAACTTCCGGCTAAGTCGATATGGATCCTTGAACTGGTTAAATAACAAAGTTCCAGACCATGTTCTTTCCGTAATCTCCCCAGTTCTTTAGTACTTTATCTATGGAACTGATCATGGTCTTGCGATCCACTTTTTTACCCTTGGTGGCTGGAGCGACAACATTAAGATTCAATCCATTCACTTCTACCCTGGTAGCGAACCACGTGGTATGTATTCGTGGCATACCGAGGCCTAATATCATTCCCGGCAATCCATTGGCGCTTTCCGGGCCGCCATTGATCAATATCTCGTCGGTATAAAAGGCAAAAATGGCAATGGAATCATCTATGAGACCAATAGCTTTGCGGCAATCAAAGCCTGCAATGTTGCGGGTATCACTGGTAAGCTTCCATTTGATCTTTTGCAAACTATCCTGCACCAGGAAGGTTTCTTCGAAAACCGGTTTTTGCGTTATGGTAGTTCCGGCACTGTAGTCATTATACACCACATTTTTATCAGCAATTCCCTGGTACCAGGATCTTGAATCCACCTTCACTTCTTTCCCAGGTTTGTAAATGGAACGGGAAGTATCGCCAATGAAATCAAAATAACTCGTTGCCAGTTGTGGAAGACGATCCTTGATACGTTCATACCATTCTGGCTCCAGTTCCTTGTATAACTGCCTTACATACACTACTTTTTCAAACTCTATTTTTACGGCAGGGTGAAAGGTTTGCGACCAACCCGGGAAGGTTGTCATCAATATGCAAATGACAAAGAATAGTTTTTTCATGATTTTATTTTTGACCTGGCATTTTATTAAAAGACCATTCGAACTTAAGCATATAGTAATTGCTGATCCGTTGGAAACGTTCTTCACTGATCATGCTGCTGTTGATGTTCCGGTCAAAACCCTGGTTCTTTTTTAAAATATCATTGGCGGCAAAAATGATCTTACCTGATTTGTCCTTAAAGATCTTTCTTGATAGGTTGGCATTCCAGATAGTTATATTCCGGTTTCCAACAAATCCGGCCAATTGCTGGTAGAGCTGAAATTTACAATCTGTATTTAATTCCAGTTTTCCAGGCAACATCAAATACGCTTCAGTTTCTCCGCCGTAGGAAAAGTAATTATTTTTTTGGTTGGGGTTTAAGGTCGATTTTGACGCATTATAATTCAATTCCGGATTAATATTAATACTATACTTTTCCGGATATTCATACCGTATTCCATAAGCTATTTCTAATTGGTAATAGTCGGTCTGGTTCTTCTGACTATTGATGAAATTTATATTTCTGCCACCGTTACCATTGAACCTGACCGTGTGGTTAAATTTCTTTTCCCCTTCACCCTTATTCCATTCACTCCACATGTACCAGTTATTATTACCATTTACATTAACAGGTTTAAAGATTCGCTTACCAGAAGCATCAATGATATTATCCTGGGTTATCGCATTATCCGTGAAGTTTATACCCAGGTTTATCCATATGCCCCGGGCACTGAGTACTTTATAACTATTATAAAACACGGAAAGGTTGTGGTTAAATCCAACCTTTAGATCCGGATTTCCCACCACCACATTAAGCTGGTCGTTGTTATCACGAATTGGTTGTAATTGATCAATGGTAGGCTGGCGTGTGGTGCCCCGGTAATTGATCCCAATTCCTGACTGTTGCCTTGGTCTGAAATTGAAGGAGGCCTGGGGTGTAAAATTGGTAAAGTTATAATTGGTAAAGCTGCTATGGTCAAGGTTATTCAATTTCAGCTTTATAGAAGACAAGCCAGATCCAAAGGCCATCCTGATTTTCTTATATACAAATTTGGTGATCAGGGTCCCGCTATTTGAATTGGCCCTCAGGTCAAAATTGTTGCTAAATGCCTGGTTCAGGATTTCATATTTGCCGTTAAAGTCTTTATCAAAAGTGTTTTTATGGGAGGTGGAATTATTCTGGTTGTAGCTGTATTCTCCCACCAAACTCCATTTATCATTCAATGGCTCGCTATAGGTAACCTTAGCTCCAAGGCTGGTGCTACTACCACTATTGATCTTTTGCTGGTCCTGCAATTTCGAGGAATCAAGATTGCCACCCGTATAAAAATCTGCTAGTGAATAAATAAAGTTCTTTTGATCATCATTGGTTACACCATAACGTATGGTGGACAATAACTGCCTGTCCTTTTTATGAAACAATTGTTTGTATTGAAGCTGGTTGTCGCTTTGCACACGTTTTGAATCATAGGAGGTGTTGCCCTGGTTGATCGTTTCTTTATTATCAGTTTCGTTGGTGATGTCCGTATTGGTATTATTAAAAGAAGTTGTGGCTTTTCTTGTACCTGCGGTTACCAGTTTCAATGAGGCAAGTGAATCCAGTTTCCATTCATATTTAAAGTTGATAGCATGCTGTTGATTTAAACCATTAGACCTGGTCAAGGTGCTGGTATTGATCAACCTTCCCGGTATGATGCTTTGTGTGTATTTTGAGGCAATGTTACAGGTACCAAGCCTGTTAAACCGATAGGAACCATTTACAGCCTGTTTATCATTATTCCACCTGTCAATATATAATGCTCCTGCCGTATAGGCATCAGGTAAACCTTTTAAGCTCCAATCATTAAAGTCATCTGAAGTGCCAAAGCTGAAATAATACCCGCTCAATTCATCGTATTCAAAATCATTTTCAAATCCCAGCTTTCTTTGATCCTGCCAATTCAGGCTCCCTGTATTGGTTTTGCTTTTAGTGCCGTAAAGAGAAAATTTCTTCTTGCCAATGAATTTATTGTATAGCAGCCTTGCATCAAGCAGTTTGTCAAAATCAGAACCGATCTCAGCTTTTCCAAAGGCACCCGTTTTCTTGTCTTCTTTTAGTTTGATGTTAACCGTCTTTCCTTCCGAACCTGTAGAAATACCGGTGAGATTCTGTTGTTCTGATTTGTTATCAAATACCTGCACTTTGTCAACGGCTTTCGCACCAATATTCTTAGTGGCCATGGTAGGATCATCTCCAAAAAACTCTTCGCCATCTACCAGGACTTTCTGAACACGCTGTCCCTGGGCCGTTATCTCACCTTTACTATTTACCTGGAATCCCGGTAGCTTTTTTAATAATTCTTCCACTGTTGCACCTTCTTTGACATGAAAGCTGTCTGCTACAAATTCTGTCGTGTCGCCTTTTATACGAATGGCGCCTGCACTCCTTATCACCACGGCATCCAGTAATTGCGATTTTAACGTGAGGGGTATAGTACCAAGTGAATTATTTTGTCCGGGAGTTACAACAACTTCATCGGCATAATCGGCAAACCTGGGAAAACTAACCATCAGAACATATTTTCCTGTATCCAGTTTTGTAAATTTAAAATTGCCTTCATGGTCCGTCCTTGTAAACTTATATAAAATGGAATCTTTCTTATGTACTAAACTGACAACAGCATTGGCTAAAGATTTCTTACCCAATGTGTCGGTAACATTTCCGGTTACTGACGATTGTTGAGCTGTGGCGAGGTGGGCGAGGAGGAGTAAGAATATTCCTGTGAAGAATTTTCTCATGTGCAGGTTTGCTTGGTTTATTGCTAACAATAATAATATGAAAAACCTTATTGACTTGTTAACTTTACTTAAACGGTAATTATCAACTTATGTCAGATCCTATAAATGCGCCAGGTGGTTCTCATCACCCAGGGGAAATGGAAAATAGTTCCGGATTAGTGGAAAGGCATTCACCTACCAGTAAAGAGAAATACGAAGACCGGAATTTCGTTGATACATCATTGCCGGTGTGGAATTATTCCATTTTGTATGATGATGATATTTCAAACTACCAGAATGGAACGCATTACAACCTGTATAAAAAATTTGGTTCTAAACGTTTGGTAGTATTGGGAAAGGAAGGATATTATTTCTGTGTATGGGCTCCCAATGCAACCAGGGTTACCGTAGTAGGCAATTTTAATGACTGGGATAAGCATTCACATGTATTGCACCCAAGGTGGGACAAAAGCGGTATTTGGGAAGGATTTATACCTGGCATTCCTAAAGGAGAGCTATACAAATATAATATCCGGGGCTACGAGGGAAAAGAGACGGAAAAAGGAGATCCTTTTGCCAATTTTTGGGAAAAGCGCCCATTGACTTCTTCCATTACCTGGGAATTTGACTACAAATGGAATGATGAACAGTGGATGAAAGAGAGAAAGAAACACAATTCCCTTGATGCGCCATGGAGTGTTTACGAGGTACACCTCGCCAGCTGGATGCGCCCCGACAGGTACAATGAAGAATCCTATAATAGTTACAGCCAGCTTGCTGATCTGCTGGTGCCTTATGTGAAAGAAATGGGCTTTACACATGTGGAATTGATGCCTGTGATGGAACACCCTTTCGATGGAAGCTGGGGTTATCAATGTACGGGATTCTTTGCGCCCACTTCACGTTTTGGAGCTCCCGAAGATTTCATGTACCTCATTGACAGGTTTCACCAGGCAGGCATTGGCGTTATCCTTGATTGGGTGCCATCCCATTTCCCCTATGATGCACATGGGTTGTTCATGTTTGATGGAACCCATACCTATGAATATGCAGATATGCGTAAGGGATTCCATCCTGACTGGAACAGTTATATTTTTAACTATAAAAGGGGAGAAGTAAAATCATTCCTGATAAGCAGCGCCCGATTCTGGTTCGACCTGTTCCATATTGATGGTATCCGGGTAGATGCTGTTTCTTCCATGTTAAAGCTGGATTATTCACGCAATGAAGGAGAATGGGAGCCCAATGAATTCGGGGGCAATGGTAATCTTGAAGCCATAGCATTTATCAAAGACCTCAATGAAACTCTTTTTCGGGATTTCCACGATATACAGACCATTGCAGAAGAAGCTACTGACTGGCCGGGGATCTCAAAACCAACCTTTGGCGGTGGTCTTGGTTTTGGCATGAAGTGGATGATGGGCTGGATGCATGACACCCTGGATTATTTCAAGTTTGATCCACTGTTTCGCAAGGACCACCAGAACAAAC
This sequence comes from Flavisolibacter ginsengiterrae DSM 18136, assembly GCF_059568575.1. Taxonomy (NCBI): domain Bacteria; kingdom Pseudomonadati; phylum Bacteroidota; class Chitinophagia; order Chitinophagales; family Chitinophagaceae; genus Flavisolibacter; species Flavisolibacter ginsengiterrae. Next base: position 215,578 of record NZ_JCANTR010000001.1, on the reverse strand, counting down.
TCACTTTTAGCATGATGTATTATTATGATGAAAATTTCATGCTTCCCATCAGTCATGATGAAGTGGTTCATGGCAAATCACCCATGATCTATAAAATGCCTGGAGATGAATGGCAAAAGTTTGCCAATCTGCGCACCATGTATACCTACATGTGGACCCATCCTGGTGCCCGGTTGCTGTTCATGGGCAGCGAGTTTGGACAGACCTCTGAATGGAACTATAAATCCGAGCTTGATTGGTTTCTCCTCGACCATCCCATTCACAAAAAATTGCAGGATTGTGTTAAGGACCTCAACCACTTGCTGACTTCTGAAGAAGCTTTATATATCAACCAGTTTAATACAGATGGTTTTGAATGGATAGACCTGAATCACCGTGATGAATCAGTCGTGGTCTATAGAAGAAAAGGTAAGAAAGAAGACGATGATATATTGGTGATCCTCAACCTTACACCTGTGGTGAGAATGGACTGGGTAATTGATGTTCGCCATATATACAGGAAAGAGATATTTAATTCTGATGCTGAAAAATATGGAGGATCAGGAAATATCTATAACCCTGATATCAGAACAGAAACCCTTAATAGTGAAGAAGGAAGTTACAGGCTGACAATAAACCTGCCTCCGCTTTCAGGCATTATTCTTAAATAGCCGGTCGCTTAGTGGTTAAAGAACATTAAAATGGTTACTAAAGCCGGGTATACGTGTTTTTATGTAAAAAATATTTAAAACCCGTAATTCGCTGGCAATTACGGGACTTATTTTTTATTTTCGAAACCGAAGAACCACAAAACAATATCCTATGCTGAAAGTGATCCTCGCGGGCGCTGTTATGGCCATATCCTTCTCAGTTTTTGCCCAGGCTGATAGTTCAACTTATTTTTTACAAAAAGGCATTGAAGAAAAGTCAAAAGGACGCCGCATGGAGTCTTTAAAACATTTTGAAAAAGCCTTTCAATATAATAGAGCAGATAAAGAAGTAGTAAGCCAGTTGGCTGCTGCCTACCTGGACCTTCGCCGGTATGGGCAGGCCAGGGATCAATTTAAGCTGCTGGCTGACATGGGCGACAGAACTGATAGTACTTACCGTCAACTGATGCTGCTTTCCTTTAATATGCGCCAGTTTGATGATGCCATTACATATGCCGGTGAATTAAAGAAAATAAGTCCTGCTTCAAAAACTTCCTATTATGTAGGGAAAGCTTATTATGAAAAAGAGGACCTTGGTAATGCCATTAAATACCTGGAAGTAGCAGCAAAGGAAGATGATCAAAATGCATATATACCATACATGGTGGCAAAAGCCTATGCTGACATGCAAAATTACTCCCGTGCCATTCCTTATTTTCAAAAAGCAGTAAAACTCAATCCATCTCAAAGCTATTGGACCTACGAAATGGCGCTGATATACTATGCCATGAATGATGACCAGAATTCTTTAAAATATATGCTGGAAGCGGCTGAAAAAGGCCTCAAAAAGGATAATAACTACATGCAAAACCTTTCTACAGCCTATATCAATGCCGGCCGGTTCAATGAAGGGATTGGCGTTTTGCAGGACTTATTGCGTTTACGTCCCAGCGATATGAATCTTTTGTATACCATCGCCGAAGCCTATTATAATGCTAAGAAATATGATGACGCCATTAATTATTATGATGAAGTTTTAGCAGCAAATAAACAGAATGCCGAGGCATTGTATATGATTGGTATGTGTTACCAGAGGAAAGGTGAAAAACAAAAGGGAATGGATCTTTGTGATAAGGCCATCCAAATGGATCCCAGCCTTCAGAATCTAAAGCAGAAAAAAGAAATGCCGGGAGGATTTTAATTGACCCATCATCTATATTACAAAGGGAACCTTATCCAGGTTCCCTTTTTCGTTAAACAATATCATATTACATTCTTTCCGGAACTTTAATTCCTAACAGGTGCATAGCATCTTTGATAACAGTGGCTGTTAATTGGCACAACCTCAGGCGTAATTGTTTTTTCTCTTCATTTTCTGCTTTTAACACACTGTGTGCCGTATAAAAAGTATTATAGGTTTGTGCCACGCTATAAATGTAATTGGCAATGGCCGAAGGATTATATTCCAATCCGGCCTGCTTCGTGACGTCAGGGTATTGTTCCAGTAATAATAACAATTCCTTTTCAAGCGGCAGGAGTGTGGCTACTTCTATTGAAGTTGAGGTATTTACAGATTCCTTCCTGAGTATTGATTTTATCCTGGCATGCGTGTACTGTATAAAGGGACCGGTAAAACCATGGAAGTCTATCGATTCTTCCGGGTTAAAGACCATTTTCTTTTTTGGATCCACTTTCAGGAGGAAGAACTTCAGGGCTCCTAAGGCAATCATGCTGTACAGGGCCTGTAATTCATCCTTGGAAAATTCTTCTACCTTGCTTTTCTCAGCCGTTTTCTTTTCTGCTTCTTTTATCATTTCCGCTACCAGGTCGTCTGCATCCACTACTGTTCCTTCCCGGCTCTTCATTCTTCCACTTGGCAATTCCACCATACCATAACTAAGGTGAAAGATGGCATCGGCATAGGGCATTTCAAGCTTTTTTAAAATAAGCCTGAGCACTTTCATATGGTAATTCTGTTCGTCTCCAATTACATAAATGCTCTTATCGTAATGAAACTCTTCGTATTTCTGATCAGCAAGACCAAGGTCCTGGGTAATGTAAACAGATGTACCGTCTTTCCGCATTACCAGTTTCTCGTCCAGGCCTTCATCGGTTAGGTCTATCCACACACTGCCATCTTCTTTTTTGAAGAATACGCTCTTTTCCAATCCTTTTTCTACAAATTTTCTTCCCAGCAGGTAGGTATCACTTTCATAATAGGTCTTGTCAAAATCACTTCCGATGGTTTTGTAGGTGACATCAAATCCTTTATACACCCATCCATTCATTTTCTTCCACAATTCCATCACCTCAGGTTTTCCGGCTTCCCAGTCCACCAGCATTTGTTGTGTCTTTTGCATAATAGGTGCATTGCGCTCTGCTTCCTCTTTAGTCTGGCCCTGCTCTATCAGTTGCTGGGTTTCTTTCTTCAGTTCATTGCTGAAACGCACATAATAATCACCCACCAGGTGATCTCCTTTTATCCCGGTAGATTCAGGTGTCTGTCCATTACCGAATAGCTGCCAGCCCACCATGCTTTTACATATATGGATACCCCTGTCATTTACAATACAGGTCTTCATGACCGTGTGTCCATTTGCTTTGAGGATCTCAGCTACACTCCATCCTAAAAAGTTGTTACGCAAATGACCAAGATGGAGTGGCTTATTGGTATTGGGGGAAGAATATTCCACCATCATATTAAGACCACACGCCCCTGGTCTTGCCACTTCGCTGTTTGCATATTGCCTGCTTAAAAATGATGCGTAATATTCATCATTAACCGTGAGGTTTAAAAAACCTTTTATGATATTGTAGGATGTAAAAAGTTTTCCGTTTTTGCCTAAAAGAATATCTCCCAGCTCCTTGCCTAATTGTTCCGGCGATTTTTTCAATTGTTTTACCAGGCCAAAAAGAACAATGGTGTAATCACCCTCAAATTCCGGTTTGGTCTGGTTCACAGCTATATCTTCTGCCTTTAATGAAATATTATAAGCTTCTGACAGGGCTGCGACCGTTGCTTCTTTGATTTGTTGTAGTAAACTCATACTGATCTGTTGAGATTTGCGCCGCAATTTAATTAATCGGCAGCAGAGCACCCCCCGACACTTTAACCATACTTAACGAATTCTATGCAGATTCTGCCGAAATAGCTTTTATTTTCGCAGCTTTCATGCGTAAGATCCACCATAAGGTAAGGAAGTCCATTTTTAAAGTACTGGATATATTCTACCCGCTCTTCAGGCGGTTCATGCCTTTGCAAACTTACCATTATGCAGCCTGTGGGGGAGGAAACACTGTTTTAAGCCTGTTGATCTATTTTCTCTCCTATAACTTCATCCTGCATAAGCAGGTGCTGGATCTTGGTTTTATGGCCTTTAAACCGCATATAGCTGCCTTATTTATTGCCTTTTTCATCACTTTTCCTATAGGCTTTTACTTAAGCATGTTCGTGGTATTCCAGGGTTCCCAATTAAGAAGACGTATACAGTTATTCCGCTATTTCCTGGTGGTGATGGGTAGTATGACCATAAATTATTTTTGCCTGAAACTTTTTGTCGAATCTTTTGGCTGGTATCCTACACCTTCCCAGGTCCTTACTACGGGCATCGTGATCTGTTTCAGTTATTTTTCCCAGCGGCATTTTTCCTTTCGTGTTGCCAGCAAAGCCGGAAATGGCAAATCGTTTAAAACTAAAGACCAGGTTCCAGTTCAGTAACTGCAACTGCCAGTTGCCCATTACAATTACTGCGGATCAACAAATGTTCCGGTAGCGCTTTTACCGAAGTCAGGGTAAGATCTTTAACAGACCCTGTACCTTTTATCCCTTTTGTCCATTCTTTATTCAGCCATGCATTCAAATTAGTTGCAGCCGTTGCATAATAATTATCCATTCTAAAGGATGTGTACTTTTTCAACTCCGAAATGATCTTGTTATTGAATAACCATTTGGCAGTTTTTAATAACAGGTTCTTTGTGCGCAGATCATAATCCATTTCATGCACTTCGATTGTTTTGATGTCGGCATTGTATACAGGTTTGCCAGTAAAATAAACTGTTCCCTCAAAGGATCCGCTAAAATCCAGCCGGATCAGCATATTGCCATCTTCGTTGCCGGAAACCAATGTGTTTTCAATTATGATATGTTTTTTGAACAAACCTTCAGAAACATCAAACCTTTTATTGACAAGGTAGCCATTCAATACTTTACTTAACGAATCATATTGAAGGGCAGCTTCCAGGTAAATATTAAAGCCGCCGGGGTTGTTACTGTTGGAAAGGTCGGGTACTGCCGATGTTGCTGGTGCTGGTTTTAAAAAGCTAATGACCGGAGTTGCAGAGATGCCTATATTAATATTCAGGAAATCATTTTGAGCGTTTATTTTTTCCATGCGCAGGCTTTTAGGGTGTAAACTAAAGAAACCAATTCCGGGAATGGAATATACATCATTCATCTTATTCCAGGCCTGTTGCAGGTATGGTCTTAAATTATAAGTACCGAAAGAATCTTCCATGGTTTTTTTAGAAAGGTCCAGTTCCGCTTTCAATCCATCCATGACACTATTGGTAACATCCTGTCCCCAGAAACATACAGCGCATTTATCTAAAGGTTGGGGCTCTGTACGGGTGATCTTTGTCTTTAATAGATGATTAGGCAGTAATTCAAATTTACTGGTGAAACCAATGTTCACCCGCCGTTCTGGTTCATCAAAACCGCAGCGGCAGGCTGGTGTCCAGGGTGAAAAAACAGTATTGCCTGCACAGGCCCTTGTAGACCCTATAATGCGGTAATAACCGGTAAAACCCAGGTCCATGGTAGTGCCACTCATTTTCATTTTCAATGGCGACCGCCGAAAATGATATTTATACCGGGTAGCGCAATCAGACTGCACCCAGTCGTTGGGATAGTTGGGTGATGTAAATACTGTGTCTACATTTCTTTCTGCCAGTTTAAATATGGATAACAGGCTCACGTGAATAGGTATATCAATTTGCGAAACAGGCAGGGAGTCAATTGTTGCATTACTGCCTGTTTTTTGGGCTATTGAACCAATGGAAAATAATAACACCAGGGAAAGGAAAACAATTCTCATTCTGTAACGATGCTTTTATCAAATATATAAATGCACTATTTGATTTAATGGCATAAAACGTTAATTAGAACATTTTAAAAAAGGAAAGGTGAAACTTTCGTTCCACCTCCCTAACTGAACACTGAAAACGCGCTTTATTGTATTCCACTGCTTATTGATAGATCCTTACATAATCTATTTCCATTTTTTGTGGGAAATAGCTGTCATCAACACCCATCTTTCCTCCCCAGTTGCCACCGATAGCAATATTCAGCAATACATGAAATTCCTTGTCAAAAGGCCAGGCCTCGCTGCCATTATTCTCGTTATGGAAAACATGGTATTTCTGACCATCAATAAAAAAGGAGATGGTTGTTGCTGTCCATTCCATGGCATAAATGTGAAAAGCTTTTGACAGATCATTCCGAATTACTCCGCCTGTCTTCTGGGTTCCGATCATTCCATTGTAGGCTCCGGTATGGACTGTACCAAATAATGAGTCGGGGAGATAACCCACGTTTTCCATGATATCTATTTCACCACTATGAGGCCAGCCCCCATATTCCCATTTAGTGGGCAACATCCAGATGGCAGACCACATACCTTTTCCTTCGGGAATCTTTGCTTTTATTTCAAAACGTCCATACTTCCAGTCACCCTTATTTTTCGACACCAGCCTTGCTGAAGTGTAGCCGGCATCTGCAAATATTTCTTTCCTTGCTTCAATCACCAGTTGACCATTTTCCACCCTTGCGTTTTCCGGCCGCTTCACTGTGTAATATTGCAATTCCTTATTGCCCCATCCACAGTTGTCCGGGCAGCCCCTTCCTATATCATAACTCCATTTTGTACTATCCGGTAAGCCAGAATAGTTGAATTCGTCTGCCCATACCAGTTTTTTAAACTCCTGCCCATAGCTGTTCATGCTGCAGACCAGTGAAACAATGAGCAGGCAGGCGGAAAATGTTTTGTATTTATGTTGAGACATGTTTTGTGATTTATAAATGAATAATAATCTGCGACCAATAACATTACCACTATTGAAAGGGCATACTTCCGGCATACGTTGACCGGGCAGCGTCAGAAAATTTTGTAAGTAGTAATGAAATTCCTTTATTTATACACCCTTACATAATCCACCTCCATTGTGGCATTGGAAAAATTTGGATCAACTGTTCCGCCAAAACTTCCTCCCATTGCTACATTGAGAATCAGGAAGAAATCCTGGTTAAACGGAAGGCTTGCTGTATTGGCAACAGTATGAATCAACTGGTCATCAACATAAATCTTTATGTATGATGCTGACCAGTCCAAAGAATATTTATGAAAGGCAGTCGTGGCATTACTGATCATCTTCGAATTACCATCAGCGTTACCCCCGGAGTGACCAGGATAGTGCAGTGTTCCAAAGATCTTATTCAGTTCGCTGCCTCTGTGTTCCATGATATCTATTTCCCCGCAGTCAGGCCAACCTGCTGTGGAAATATTATTACCCAGCATCCAGATGGCAGGCCAGGTACCAACCCCTGCAGGTAATTTGGCACTCACTTCCACCTTGCCATATTTGAATGCAAATTTGCCTTTTGAAAGCAGGCGTGCAGAAGTATATGCGCTGCCATTGTAGTTCTCTTTGATGGCCTTGATCTTCAATACGCCATTTTCAACAATCACATTTTCTGGCCTGTTGGTATAATATTCCAATTCATTATTACCATAGCCACCTCCGCCAAGGTCATAGCCCCATTTGGCAGGATCCGGTGCGCCGTTGGTATTAAATTCATCTGACCATACCAGTCCAAGTGCTGTAGCTACCGTTACCTGTAATGATTTGGAAATGGTTTGTCCACCACTACCTTTAGCTGTTACATTAACAGTATAAGTGCCACCGTTTGGGTATTGATAGGTTACAATGCCTGTAGGTACGGTTTGAAAAATACCATTGCCAAAATCATATTCATAGCTTACAGCGTTGGTGGCAGTGGCGGTAAAACTGACATTGCCACTATTATCAGTGCTGGCTATTGCATTCACTACCAGGTTTGATGGCGCAGGGTTTTGTGGAGCCGGATCACTCTTCTTGCTACACGAAAACAATCCCAATAAGATGGCCAGTATATAAAAGGGCATAGATCTCATTTTATTGATTTTATTGCACTAACAGGGAAATCGGATAAGACCCATAAGGCCTTATCCGTATTTCATTATTTGGCTTTTAATATTTGATACCAGGCATTGCCGTCGATTCCAATATTGCGTAACTGGACAAGCGTTTCAGAAATGGACAGGATCTCGTAGGTGTTTCCACCTGTTCCGAAGTTGATCAATCCATTACCTGGAACTACAAACTGTATTCGGGTGGAATTGGCAGTCGTGGAAGCTGACGTGGCCCCCATGAACGCAAGTTTCCTTGAGGCAGCAACATCAATCGTATAACAATCATCGCCACCACTCGCACCATAATATCCACTAGCTGCTCCAATAGAAAAAGATTGCCCTTTATTATCTATCGACATGGATATGTTATTATTTGCATCTTTTGTAAAGGTGATCTCATCATCATAGAGGCATTGAGCCCGTTGGTTAGGTGTAGCGGCATACCAGATAGGAGAGAACTGGTCTGCCGGGCCAACTCCCACATGCCCGGGTTCTTCGTTGGCTGTCTTCCAGGTTTTTGAAGACCCACCTGTCAGGAACTGGATAATGTTGGCAGGTATTTCGAATGCTACAAAAACCTTGACCTTTTTACTGATCGTAGAAGTATTGCCGCCTGTTCCAATGGCATTGGCAGTAATGGTGTATTCATGTGTGCCAGGAGTTGTGTACTTATAATGTATCGTGCCGGTAGGAACGATCTGTTTCGTTCCATCTCCAAAATCTATATTGTAAGTGATGGCATTCGATGCACTTGTGGTTATGGTAACAGCCCCTGTTCCATTGCCATCTGGATTATTGGCATCAACACCGGCTATAACTGTTGCCAGTGCCAGGCCTGAAGGCGTTTTCAGATCGCCGAATTGATATTCCGTTTTTTTACAACCGCAGATACCGGCAATAACTGCCAGAATAAGCATTGCAAATGTTTTTATCGTACTATTCATACAGTTTTGTTTTGAAATTAATTAAGCCTGATATCGTCAAATAAATAAGTAAAGTTCGCAGAACCGTCACCCATGGTGCCATTGTCAAATATTAATACAACCTTCTGGTAAGAATTGGCAGTATTGATACCACTGTAGTCAAAGGTTAATTCTTCCCAGGCGTTTGCCGTAGTCGTGGTTACTTCTTTTTCATAGCTGATGCCACCATTTGTAAGGTTTTCCACTTTCAGCAACACCTTAGCACCCACACGCGGGGAATACACTTTCACTTTAAAAGTTTTCTGGGTAGAGAAATCAATGGGATTGTCCAGCGTGATATAACTGCCTGCCCATGGTTGTCCTGCGTTCTTCACCATTTTGGCCACCTTCGTGCTGGTATTGATACCTGAAGCATCCGGGTTATTAACCACTGTTACATTACCTCCATCAAAATTGGTGAAGGCATAATTCAGTGTGGTTGATTGAAAGTCTAAGGGTAATCCCAATGTCGTGGAAGGAGGTGCAGCAGCCGCCATCTTCACATCATCCCAATAGAATACCTTACCATTTCCGGAAGTATTAAAATCAAAGAAAACTGATGCCTTGTCATAAGTATAGGAACTATTAAAGGCTGCAGTGCCAGCTGCCGGGTTGCTAAAATCAAAAACCAAGGTCTCCCAGGCGTTGGCAACGGTGGTTATCGCTTCTGTTTCTACAGATCTTGTATTATCATTATGATCCTCTATTTTCAGTCTGACATGTATTCCGGCAGCAGGAGAATATACCCTCATGCTCATTTTGGATGATGTAGCTGATATCGGTATGGCAGTAGCAAATCCTAAAGGTGTTCCTATAGTTGTTCCTGCCCAGGTTTCAGCACCATTTTGTTTCGTTGTTTTTTTCACTTTATTGGATGCGTCCACCGGGTCTACTGCATCCACAGTCAGGTTATTTCCAAAATCTGTTACTGTGTAATTGATACCCGCATCATCAAATGTTACAGGCAAAGAAATTTGAGCAGCACTAGGAGGCACCGGCATGCTGTTAGTTAACCTGATATCATCAAAAAAGAAGGTAAAATTGTCTGAACCATCACCCACTGTGCCCAACTCAAATATCAATACAATATTCTGGTAAACCTTACTGGTATTGATGGCGTTATAATCAAAGCCCAGCTCTTCCCAGGCATTGGCCACGGTAGTCGTAACTTCTTTTTCATAGCTTATAGTACCGTCAGAAGGATTTTCCACTTTCAACAGCACCTTAGCACCCACCCTTGGTGAATACACTTTCATCCGGAAGATCTTGTTGGTAGAGAAATTAATGGGTTCTCCCAGCTTAATAACACTTCCGCCCCATATTTGGCCTGGATTTTTGACCATTTTACCCACTTTTGCACTGGTGTTGATGCCGCCAATATGTGGATTGGCAATGAGGGTTGTGTTACCTCCGTCAAAATTAGAAAAGGCATAATTCAGAGTGGCTGACTCAAAGGTGAGTGGTAACAGAACCGGGTCAACAATGGTGATGGTCTTTGTAAATTCTGCTGTAGCGGCACCGCCACTCAAGGCTACAACTTTTATGGTATACGTACCTACACTGGTATAAGTATGTGTAATGGATTCTCCTTCCAAAAATGATTGTGGTACTTCATTGGCCACATCGCCAAAGTATACTTTAAAAACCGTTTCATAACTGGCCTTGGCTGATACTGTATATTTAAATTGATTCGATGCATCTGCTGCTGCCGTTACTTCCAGGTTTTCCGGAGCCCTGAAGGAAACAGTCAGTTGCTTTGTAGCTTCAGTTGTTTTGCCGTTCAGACCATGACCAACGATCTTTACATTGTACACACCTTCAGCATATACGTGCTGGGTATTTTTTCCAGGTGCAATGCTTACAGGAGTGGTAGTATTATCTCCAAAAAAGATCTGGTAGGAGCTGGCACCTTCCCCGTTGGGAGTTATGGTTACCAGGCCTGTATTGTCCTGTGTAATATCGAAAAATGCCGAAAGCTTGTCAGGTGAACTGGCAGTTTGTACAAAGGAAACATCATTGTACTCTTCCTTCTTACATCCCGGCATAACAGCCAGGGCCGCCATCGCTATTCCTATTATATATTTTGATGCGTTCATGTTGAATGTTTAAATAGTTAGTGATTAGTACCCTGTATTTTGAGTAAGACCTGAAATATCAACTTCCTGCTGAGGGATAGGGAACACTTCATTTTTACCAACAACGAACTTGGGCAGTTTTACCTTTGCCTGTCCTGTTCTTACCAGGTCAAAAAAACGATCACCTTCCATGCCCAGTTCCATTCTTCTTTCATCCCAGATGGCCTGTGTAAGCGCACTGCCAGTAGCTGTTATATCATGCTGGTTGTCTCCAAAGGCACGGCGACGAACCTTATTCAGGTATCCCTGTGCTTTGGCATCATTGGGTGTAGTGGCGCGGTTATATGCTTCTGCAGCCATTAATAACACATCTGCATAACGGATGATCCTGAAGTTATTGGTATAGTTCAACTCCAGTTGTCCGGAGGTCTCACCCTTGCGTGGCAGGTATTTCTGGTTATACAATCCTGTGTTCTTATAGGGTGCTACCTGGTAGGTGATATTGTAATCCGGATGTGCTGCCTTGTAGGCTTCTATATCCAGAACCGTAACATCCTTGCGCTGGTCCCCTGGTTGGTAAGCATTCGCCAGGTCCTGGGTGGGCAGGTTGGTACTCCATCCGGCTGCATAGGGCATTTGTGCCGATCCGTTCAATCCCCTGATGCCCGTTTGCTGAACAGCATAGTTGCCTTGTCCCCGGGTTGCACCACCCCAATTGTAGTAAGGTGAGGTGTTGGAATATTGGATCTCGAAAACGGACTCTGGTCCATTCTCACCGCTTGCCAAAAATATAGATCCGAAATTATCTACCAGCGTAAATGCGTTGGCCGAAATCACATTCTCCAGCATGGCTGCTGCAGCATCAAATTTGTTCTGGTACAGGTACACCTTGCCAAGCATGGCCTGTGCCGCATATTTCGTGATCCTGCCTTTTTGCGTTTGTATCGCAGGTAATACGGAAACCGCCTGGGTGAGGTCAGCTTCAATCTGTTTGTACACTTCCGCTTTTGAAGCGCGCTGAAGTGTTTTGGAATCGGAGAGACTTAACCTTTTTTCAGTGAAAAGAGGTACATCCCCAAACATTTTCACCAGTGTGAAATAGTAATAGGCTCTTAAAAAATACACTTCGCCATACAATGCTTCCTTACCGGCAAAATCAACTGCCTGCCCGGCAAGATTGGCCGCCTTGTATTGGTGCATGTAGTTGGCCCTGTTGATTCCTTCATAAGCGGATCTCCAGATCTCTGTCAAAGTTGAGTTGACAGGGGTCATGGTATAATCATCTATTTGTTGCAATGACAATACATCTGAAGCATTTTCTCCACCACTCACCGCGTTGTCCGATGCTATTTCTCCTATAGGCACCACCTGGTTGATCCATTGCAAAGGCGTGTAAACGCTGATCACCATGGTACGGTAATCACTTTCGGATTTGAGGTAATCCAGTTCCGTGATCTTGTAATCCTCATGTGGGTTGTAATCCACCCATTTTTTACAGGACGTCAGCAGGGCCATCACCAGCACCATGCTGAGTATTATTATATGATTGTTCTTCATTGTAGTTGTTTTGGAAGATTTATAATTTGATATCAACACCAAATGAGTACACCCTTGGCTGGGGGTAGGCGCCACGATCCACTCCAGTGTCCAATATGCCACCTGATATCTCAGGATCATACCCCTGGTATTTTGTAAAAGTGTATGCATTTTTCACCTGCACGTATATACGCAGCTTACTGAATATATTTTTAGTCACACCCTGTGGGAATGTATAACCCAGTTGAAGGTTTTTGATCTTTACAAATGAACCATCTTCCACATACCTGTCAGAAACACGAATGTTGCTGTTGGCATCTGTGAATGAATACCTTGGATTAGTTGCCTCGTTGGTTGTACCCGGGGCTGTCCATCTTGCCAGCACACCCCTGAACTTGTTGGAGTAGTTGGCATTTCTTTCATAAGCCCTGTAAATATCATTGCCTACAGATGCATAAGTGAAGGCATTGAAATCAAAATTTTTGACCTCGAAATTCAGGCTCCATCCCATAGTGAAGTCAGGGAAGGGATCACCAATCTTGGTTTGGTCTGCAGCAGTGATCACTTTATCACCATTGACATCCACAAAACGAATATCTCCTGGTTGTGCACCATTCTGTGCGGCAGAAGCACTGATGTCTTCAGCAGTCTGGAACAGGCCATTGGTTTTATAGCCATAAAAATATCCAGGTGTATAGCCTTTTTCAAATACGGTTACCGTTTGCGACTGGCCATTAAAATATCCACCACCAAAGATCTTCGCTGTTCCATCACTGTTGGTAGCGGTAACTTTATTCTTTGCCGTTGTAAAAGTCAGGGAAGTGGATAAACGCACATCCTTTCCAAACCTGTCATTATAGCCTAAGGTAAGGTCAACGCCCTTGCTTTCGGTAGAGCCGATATTAGCAGTAGGGATTGGTACTGTTCCCAGGTAAAGCGATGCAGAAGGCGTGAATAACAAGCCGTCCACTTTTTTCTGGAAATAATCTGCTGATAAATAGAAACGATTATGAGAGAAGTTCAGGTCAAACCCAATATTGGCCTGCAACTGTTTTTCCCATCTCAATGCATCGTTGGCAGCCGAGCCAACTGTTGATCCTGGATAAAAGACATCTCCAAAAGTATAGCCATTGCTGTTCGCCATCGCGTCATAGCTTGGACCACCTGTGATTATGCCTACATATTGCGGATTCACATTTTCATTACCAATAGAGCCATAGCTACCCCTGATCTTAAAAAGGTCAATGAAGTTGCTGTGAAAGAAATCCTCACGGCTTACTACCCAGCCTAAAGACCCGGAATAGAAATTGGCATATTTATTATCCTTACCAAATGCATAGGAACCGTCGCGGCGAGCTGTGAAAGATGCCAGGTATTTCTCCCTGAAATCATAGTTCATACGTCCAAAATAGGAGAGGTTTCTCCTGAAATACTGGTAATAGTAGCCGCTCATAGCATTGGTATTGGTAGCTGAATTATTTCCAGTGGCGGCTGTAAAGTCTGCAAACTCCCAGGAATTGAAGGGCACGTCCTGGCGTGTAGCACCTGCAGCATTGCCGGAGGTCTTGGCTAAAGAAAAGCCCAATACTGTTTCAAAATGATGGTCTGTAAATACATTGAAATTATAGTTACCAAATGTTTCCCAGGTATAGTTGAAATTACTTGTCTTGTCATGAGATACGCTGTTATGCTTACCCGTTACAGTAGAACCATCGGCATTCATGGAATTCTCCACATTTAGTGGTCCGTAGAATACCAGGGGGCTAAAGGATTTTGAATTGCCATCATATTTTGTATATCCTAATCGGGAGGTCAACTTCAGGTTTTTCAATACATCGTATTGCAATTCAAACTTGCCATAGAGTTTATTCCCTACATTTTTATTATAGGTATTATCCAGCTTGGTAAGCGGGTTAAAGATCTCTGATAATAACAGGTTACTGTAACCATACTTGCCAGCCATGGCTGTATTGGTGTTATATAAAGGAACAGTAGGGTCAAAATTCAGGGCGCTTCCCAACACGCTGTTGAAAGAGTTTTCCTGGATTCCTTTGCCATTCAGGATAACTCCTGTTGCGTTTAAAATGAACTTTAAACGTGAAGAGATATCGAAATTTAGGTTGGCAGTGAAGTTACCCCTGTCAAACCTTGATTTATCAATGCCACCAACGATGCCACCCTGGCCGAGGTAGCCTGCAGAAAGGAAAAATGCCATTTTATCCCCGCCACCCCTGGCGCTGATAGTATGTGTTTGTAAAGGAGCTCTATGGAATACTTCATTTTGCCAATTGGTTCCAACACCTATGGAAGAAAGGTCTGGGAAAATAATATTTCCTCCTGCCGTTACGCTTCCCTCATTGATCATGGCGGCATATTCCGTAGCATTCAATACGCCTATAGTTTTCATCACTTCCTGCACACCATAGTTACTATTAATGGAGATCTCCGTTTTCTGGTTCTTTCTACCCGTGCGGGTGGTTACGACAATTACACCATTGCCACCTTTAACGCCATAAATGGCGGTAGTAGCTGCATCTTTTAACACGTTGATCGATTCAATATCAGCAGGATTGATAGAATTAAAATCGGTAAGTGTTTGCGGTACTCCGTCAATGATCACCATTGGATCGGTACCGGAAAAAGAGGGAATACCTCTTATCAGGACTGTTGGCTTTGAACCAGGCGATCCGCTTTGGATGACACTGACACCGGCTGCCTTACCCTGGAGTGCTTCTTCGGTCCTTACAGGCCGCAGCTTTTCAATATCAGCGCTTTTGATGGTTGAAATGGATCCAGACACCTTTGTAACTTTCTGGGTGCCGTATCCCACCACTATCACATCACTGAGCGTAGAGGCGGAACTTTCTTCCATACTGATAATGATATCCTCTGTTTTGGAAACCACGTGCATATAAGGCACCATGCCTGTATGGGTGATCTGGAGAACAGCCCCTTTGGAAGCCGTGATGCTAAATCTTCCACCAGGATCTGTTAGGGTGGAATTGGTAGAACCTTCAACGGTGACAGTAGCCCCAACCAGGGGATCACCGGAGGTCTTGCTTTTCACTGTGCCTGAAACAGCCAGGTTTTGACCCATCACCTGGTGCATAAAACTTCCTGATAACAATACCAGGCACAGAAGTAGTCTCTTTACTCTCATAAAGCAAATCGTTTTAGTTTAATTGAAGAAGGAATAAAAATAATCAGCCACCCTACAACTTTAAAATAAAGCGCCCCTTCATTACTACATCATCCTGACGTAATCATTGATTTTAAAGGGAAATGAGCTACATCATTACTACATCATCTAATTTTTTATACTTTCACAACCCTATTAGCTTGCCACCAGATGAGAAAATTGCTTTTACTGCTCCTGATACCCCTATCCCTGTACTCCCAGAATACCATCGGCTTCCCCGATGTGATCAATTATTCCAAAGCTTCTTATAGCGCTGGTTTGCAAAACTGGGATATTAAACAGGATCGGAATGGGGTCATTTATGTGGCCAATAATGAAGGCTTGCTCAGTTTTGATGGCAGGTACTGGAAATTATATCCTTTGCCTAATAAGACCATAGTAAGGTCCCTGGAGATAGGTCCTGACAGCCGTATCTATGTAGGCGGACAGGATGAAATGGGTTATTTTCTTCCAGATGCCGGTGGCAGGTTGCAGTACCATTCCCTGGTCAGGCAGATTCCGGCCAAAGACCGTTCTTTCGGAGATGTATGGGATATTATTGCCTTAAAAAAAGACGTATTTTTCCGTTCCTCCAATAAAATATTCCGGCTAACGGATGAAACGATTGCCAGTTTTAATGCACCGCTGGAATGGGCTTTTATGGGCCAGTGCCGTGGCCAGTTGTATGCACAGGATTATAAGGCAGGACTCCTGCAGTTTATTGCCAATACATGGAAACCCCTTGGCATTCATAGCCAATTGCCGGCCAATGACCCCATAACAGCCATACTACCCGTGGGTAGCGACAGTGCACTTATCACTACTTTAAAAAATGGGATCTTCTATTTGAGCAATTCTGGGATCTCAGGCTTGAATGCAGCCAGTAACCAGGTTTTTAAAAATGACAGGATCTATTCTGCGGTAACTATCAATACAGATTGGGTGGGGCTGGCAACTAACAGCAGTGGCATTTATATTATAGATCATAAAGGAAATATTATCCAGGGATTTTCCAGGAAAGAACAGATCCAGAACAATAATGTACTAAGTCTCTTTTTGGACAACCAGGGAAACCTTTGGCTTGGACTGGATAACGGTATCGATTTTATAACCTATAACAGCGCTATAAAACATATTAGCCCTCTTATGGGTGAAGGATCGGGCTATACTGTCATGATCCATGACCGGAATTTATACATGGGCACTTCCAATGGATTATACCAGGTTCCGCTGCAGCCTGTTAAAGATCTTAGCTTCAGTAAAGGAAATTTTTCACTGGTGGAAGGCACAAAGGGTCAGACCTGGAGCCTTGGAGAGATCAATGACCAATTGTTGCTCGGGCACCATGAAGGCGCTTTCCTTGTTAGTGGTAACAGGGCCGTACCTATTTCGCATAAGCCCGGGTTCTGGAATTTTATCCCGTTATCTTCCACTTACCCCAGCGCACAAATCGTGGCTGGTCATTACAAGGGGCTGCAGTTCTTTGATTATAAAGGGGGCAGTTTTATTCCCGCCAATGATCTTCCCTGGTTTACTGAATCATCAAGATTTGTTGCCCTTGACCAGGATGACAATATTTGGGTTTCACATCCTTACCATGGAGTTTTCAGGATTAGTAAAAAAACAGATGGCACCTATACTGAACATATTTACACCGATAAAGACGGTCTGCCATCCCTGTTAAACAACCATGCCTATAAAATAAAGAACAGCGTTCTGGTTGCAACTGAAAAAGGGATTTACCAATACAATACGCAAAAAGATGCTTTTGAACCTTCACCTTATTATCAGAAGATCCTGGGTAACCAAAGCCTGCGCTACTTAAAAGAAGATGCTGGCGGGAATCTCTGGTTTATCCACGAAAAGAACCTGGGGGTGGTAGATCTTTCAGGCGAGAAGCCCAATATCATATACCTGCCCGAATTGAATAATAAGATGCTGAGTGGGTTTGAATGCATTTACCCGGTTGACGAAGCCAATGTATTCCTGGGCGGGGAGAAAGGTTTTTATCATATTAACCTGGCCAAATATAAAAAAACGATACCAGAACTCAGGGTCCAGGTGAGAACAGTACGCATCAGTGGTAAAAATGACAGCCTCTTATTTGGCGGTTATTTTCATAATGTCAATGACAGGCAGGAGCAGGATAAAAAGGATATACCTGATTTGTCCTACAGTTGGAAAACACTTCATTTTGAATTTGCTTCTTCCTTATTTGGATACCAGGCTAACCTGGAATATAGTTACCGCCTGGATGGATTTGAAGAAAACTGGTCTGAATGGACTCGCCGCACTGAAAAAGAATATACCAATCTTCCTGCAGGCAATTACCGTTTTGAGGTAAAGGTGCGCAATAACCTGGGGAATGAGTCTCCGGTTTCAGGCTATGCTTTTACTATTTTGCCACCCTGGTACCTATCCACCATAGCCAAACTGGTATACCTGCTTATATTGGTGGCTATCATTTATGGGGTGTACCGTTGGCAACATAAGAAGTTTCGGCTCCAGCATAAAAAGTTTGAAGAAGAGCAGCAGAAGCTTTTATATATCCATGAGCTGGAGCGCAACAAAACAGAAAGTGAACTAGTTTCTCTGCGCAACCAGAAGCTGGAATCAGATATACATTTCAAAAATTCTGAGCTAGCCTCTTCAGCCATGCACCTGGTGAAGAAAGGAGAGTTGCTGACAAAAGTGAAAGGTGAGTTGACACAGGTAATGAAAAGACTGGACAATGAGCAAGCCATCAGCGAATTGAAAAAGATGATCAAAACGCTCAGTGAAGATGACCAGGTTGATAAGGAATGGGAGAATTTTGCCAAGCATTTCGATAAGGTGCACAGTGATTTTGTAGTAAAGCTGAAAGAAAAGCATCCTGCTATAACGGGCAACGAAATGAAACTCTCTGCTTACCTGCGCATGAACCTATCCACCAAGGAGATCGCCCAACTGATGAATATTTCCGTAAGAGGAGTGGAGATCAGCCGCTACCGCCTGCGCAAAAAACTGGGTATCCCTACTGAGGTTAATTTGTTTGAATACCTTATGAATTTGAATGGAGAGGATAATTCAAAAATCAAAAGTCAAAAGTAAAAATTAGGCAGGGGTAATTTCATCCAAATATCAATTAGAATTCATGAACTACAATTGGACAGAATTCTTTTCTACGATTAACCTTATTTTGAAGTTCCATTGCTCCTCAAAAATCCTTTTCAATCCATCTAATCCTGGTTCTCTATTCCTGGTTCTACTTCTCACTGCAATTAAACATCCATTGAACTCCAAATTTATCAGTACAACTGCCATAATAATCGCCCCAGAACATATCCTGCAGGTCCATGGTTACTTTTCCGCCGGCAGATAGCTTGTCGAACAATTCCCTGGTTTCCTTTCTTGTGTCAGGTTGAAGATTGATATGGCTGTTATTGCCAAAGTTTACGTGGAAGCCCATTGATTCTGGGGCATCTGTACCCATCAATGTATGGCTGTCCAGAATCCGCAATTCAATATGCATCACCAGGTTTTTATCTTCTTCCTTCATAGGTGGTTGATCAGGTGAAGCTGGGATATCTCCAAATCGCGCAATCCTGTTGCCTATGAATTCTCCTCCAAATACAGACTTGTAAAAATTGAATGCCTCCTCCGTGTTACGAACAAAATTCAGGTAAGTACTTACGCTGGCCATGGTTTCGGTTTTAAGGTTTTAAATGGGCTGTTGGACCCAATTGCTTTTTTCCATTCAAAGATAAAGTTTAACTGAATGTGTGGTTGATCAGGCGAGAAATGGCTCTGATTACATTTTAGAATATCGTAATAAAAATTCAACCAATCAAAAACTCAACTGATCCAAAATTCAATTCTTTAACCCAACTTAACAAATGCAGTGTTCATTTTAATAAGGCGGGTTTTATATTGCAATAGTTACTGTTGCGCACCAGTGATTGGAGCCATAGCAGGAAATTTTACAATCTGATTAATTTCATTAAAATGGTAAACGAAACATCAAGGCCTAAAAGAAATATACGCTGGTATATGCGCTTTCTTCATAACAAGATCGGTTTTTTTATTGTGGGCCTGGTGCTCATTTATGGGCTGAGCGGCATCATACAGACTTACAGGGATACGGAGTTGCTAAAGCATGATGTGGTGCATGAAGTGCAATTGGTGCCAAACCTTCCTGTTTCAGAGTTGGGCTCTAAACTAAAGATCAGGGATCTTAAACCATTAAAAACAGAAGGAGATATTGTTTATTATAAAGAAGGTACCTACAATGCCAATACGGGTATGGCCAAATATGTCACTAAAGAATGGTATGCCTGGATACTTCCGTTTACAGGGTTGCACAAATCTTCAAGTAAAAGCCTGGCGCATTATTTTACCACACTCTTTGGCATAGCCTTGCTCTTCATGTCTGTATCAGCATTCTGGATGTTCAAGCCCGGAACAAAGCTTTTCAGTTCAGGTGTTTACCTCACTATTGCAGGTATTGTTGCAGCTATCATTCTTTTGCTATTGAAATAACTTATTCATTAGTTGGTCTTAAGTAGCATTAAATTGTCAACAAAGAGTTCCGTGCCTTGTTTATTCCCGCCTGTAATTTTGATCAGCGCGGAGTCAACATGTGTAGCATTTTGTGAAACCGGGATAACAATTTTTCTGTACATCTTATTGGATGAAGTTTCGAAATATTCGCCATGGTCAACAATAGTATTTCCTGATAACAAATCAATGTGAATTATAGCTGTATCTCCACCAGTAATAGTAGATTTTATATAACCTGTCAATAAATCCGGGTGGGAAGAAACAGGAAATTTATTATCAGCATAACTCCTGTAAACATTATTGTAAATAAATTTAGCAGCGAACTGTCCGCTAGCTGCCTCTGTTACTTTCTGTACAATATACGTTTCATAAGGGGGAACACAAGCAGGGCAACTATTGGTTTCCCAATTATACAAATTGGGCATATTATCCCATTGTTCAAAGTCACCATTGGGAATGGGAATGACCTGTTGTTTTGCAGTTTCTTTTTTACAATTGAATAAAGCCAGTACAAAAAGTATCATTATTGGTAAAACCCTGGCTATCATGATAATTTGTTTAATTAATGACAACAACAGGATGTAAGCCGTTGCAAAGATTTTTGAAATCGACAGATTATTTTCCCATTAAATAACAATCTGTTACATGGGGTCAGGCTTTTTTTAATCAATTGCTGATTCAGCCATTTCCTGTCCAAACTGAAGTAAATATCCATTATTGTCATAAACTGCAAATTCTTTCATTCCATATTCAAAATTTTCTGGAGGGTAACAGACCACTGCCAGGTCTTTAACCTTATTCCAAACATCTTCTACATTATCTGTATTGAAATAAAATGAACCTGTAAATACTGGTTTGTCAAAGGGTCTGTGATCATTGGGGGTACAAATCATCAGTTCAACAAGATCAAATGCTACAAAAGCCCAGCCTGATTTATAATCACAAGATGGGCATGTAAATCCGAGTGTTTGCATATAAAAGTTCACAGTTCCATGTATGTCCCGGGTGTAAATTACCGGTGTCAGTTTATTGAATCTCATATCCTAATTAAAAATCGATTAGCCTTGTAATAGTTAATGTATGTGAAGTTGGATTACAGTTTCTAAATTCAGCCACTTAGCACCTTACTTTATTTTCTATAGCTATAGCTGGTGTTTGCTTTTTCTGCCACTCGTTTCCCGATCGTCTTAGTCCGCGTATCTCTCAAGGGCTTTCACCAGGATCACATGCGGGAATCACTTGCCATTGAATTGTTTTTATCATACAATAATTTCTTTAAAATAACGATCTGGCCCAGGTGATAATAGGTATGTTCTATAATGCCCAGGATGTTCCTGAAGTAAGTGCCATATTTTTCATCTGCAAAGATTTCATCCAGCTTTCTTTCAGGTAATTGCTCAACCATGTCTGAAAAGTTATGGGCATCATTCCAGGTCTTTTCTAATAATTGCTGCCAATCCTCTTCAGACCGGATAGGAGGCAGGTCAAAACTGAACTTATCCTTAGCATCCAATGTTCCACCCTGTAAAACTTTGAGTACTGCACTCACATAATAATTGGTATGAAAAACCAGTGCTGCAATGGTATTCAAGGAACCCAGCTTCTTTGTGGCTTGTTCCAAATTTACATTGCTAAGACTGTCTTTCATGCTTACTGATGTCCAGCTGCCCCCGAAATAAAGCTCCCTGAATTGCTTTGCCAGCTGTTCGGTTACATTCATAATCTGTTATTTAATTGCCTTTCCCGGGTTGTAATTTATGGGATTATTATAGCAGATCTTATTGTACAAAGTTTACAAATTTTAACTGAACGTAAAAGGTAGCATTACGACAAGGTTCTTTGCATAATTTATTTACAATAACTATTTCAGGATTAAGATAGTACCAAAGCATTTCATTGTCTTACTCTGCAGTACTCTTCCCATTGGGCATTACCAAAACTATCCATCAGAACATTAACGAATGGACTGCAGCTTTTTGAGGCTTTTGCAATCTACACTACTATGCTACATGCTTAAGCAAAAACAGTGGAATCATATATCCCGGTGGAAAATCCCCTTCAAACCTCACCTTCCAATCATAGTCATTCATGTATAGTTCCATGAATTCCTTGTCATCATCACTTAAGGGTGCCTGAACTTTAATATCCAGCTTGTTTTTTAGCTTCTTTACCTTTTCGGGCTTTGGTTCTTTCAGCCTGCCTTCCAGTTCCGCTTCGAAGGAAGAGAGAAGTAAAGAAAACTGCTCCTGGGTAAGGGAGATACGCTTTTGCTCTTCTAGGAAATGGTAAAGGGCAGTAAATACATCCACTTTAGCCATTCCCGTCTTCAAACAAACAATGGCTATGGTCCTTACCTGTTTAAACAAATGCCTGTACCTTCTTTTAACCGGTACAAAGCGGTAGATGATCGAAGACATGATATTACCTGTACCAAACCTTTGGGCGCTTCTGCGGCTTCCTTCAAAGGCAGGATCACTCCAGTAGCGTCTGGAGTCCACTCCGGGCAGCAGTCGTACCAGGTAACCCCATTCGAGGTCATAATAAAAGTTCACGTTATCATCCACTGTTCCAATTGCCTTGATGTAGCCTACTTGCTTAGCCATGTGATATTGGTTTTATAGCTGCAAGTTTTTGAAAATCCACGGCAGTTCAAAACCACCCTGTCCGTTTTGGCCGTTTTTGGCCGATTTGACCGGTTTTGTCCGCTTTTGGCCGCTAAGGAAGGTTGAAATGAACAGGTTAACAAGTTGAAAAGTTGATAGGGGAAAGGCAATAGATGACTCCCTTTCTCCTCAATAATCCTTATTAATCTTATAAATCTTAGTTCTCCCTTCCTATCTACCATATAGCAAAAGCCTATCAACCCCCTACCTACGATATACTTAGTGCGTGATGATCACGCAGTATCTATACTGTAACTATAAAGTAAGTAGGGCGTAGATTGGGAGTTGGTAGAAAGGAACTGGCAGGCAGCCTGAAAAATAAATGATTTTATTTTTGTTTGGGGCATTCAGCCTTTGTTGCCAACCTGTATTTTTTACAGCTGGTTCATACATCTAAATTTTCAAGTAAGTTTAAGTAGACCTTTCAAATACATGGAATTATTGCATACTTATGGTGGGCAATAATTTCAAAATACCTACCCGGCCTGATTATTATCACATGTAAGCAAAAGCTATGAAGGTAATAGCAGTAATGTAAAGGCTTGACATCAAAAAAAGTTATGACTATTTCACCAGAAGGCAGAAGTTCCCGGGGTTTATTTTAATTCAGTGCTTTTATTCGCCAGCCTTTTATTAGTAACCATAGCATAAAAATCAGTTCCCCATAAAATGTGTAGGTGGCAAAATCGATAGTAATGGTTGGAAACAAATAAGGTCTTACATTGGTTAACAGGTAACCGAAGCCAGTAATAATCAATAATATACCTAGTATAAAAGGGATATAGCCGGACCTTATTACTAAATATCCAAGTAAAAACAGGTGAATGCTAAAAAAGATGAGCCCGAAATACCAGCTGCTTTTAAAAGTTTTGAGTAATATCATTATTTCAGCATTCAACTGGCCAGGTTGGAAAACATTTAGATAGTCGGAAGTATTTACTATCCGGTAAACAGTTACAAGATTAAGGAGTGCAACCAGGGCAATGACAGTATAGATCCACCTGAATATGGCAGTTAGTAAAGAAAGATGTTCATTTACGGGTTTTAATAAAATGTACAATACCCAGGCTACAACAATATCAGCAATAAATTTAAGCAGGTATCCAAATATCACATAAGTAAAAAGTCCCTTGTTGTCTTTGATGTTTTGTATAGTTTCTGCTGCCCTGCCAGGAATTACCAGTTTTGGATATGCAAAAAGCTCAACAAAAGGCGCAGCAATCACCATAACCAGTAAGCTTATCCCGGCACTGAGAGCAGCATTGCGAAGCAAAGTGTAGTTTATATTTTCTTTCATCTTCTGCAAGGGTATGTAATTATTATAAGGTAGGTAATTGGTGGTCTATAAACAACCGCATTTCGTATACGGATGACATTCAGCCCGCACTTAATCGCTATCATTTCTTACCATACATCAATGTCAAAGGCTGCCCAGGATAGTAAATTTGTGTAATAAATAAATATTATGGCAACAAAAAATATAGAAGTGGTTGTTCCGCCAAGAGAACCCCATTTCGTAGGTGATGGTTTCAGGGTGCATAATTTCATTCCCGGTGGATACAGGCTGGATATGAAAAGGATGGACCCTTTTATCATGCTGGACTACAATTCGAAATTTTATTTCCCACCCTCAGATAAGCCCAAAGGTGTGGGTGTACATCCTCACCGGGGCTTTGAAACAGTGACCATTGCCTATAAAGGGAAAGTGGCACATCATGACAGCAGTGGGGGCGGTGGCGTGATAGCGGAGGGAGACGTTCAATGGATGACGGCTGCTTCGGGTGTTTTACACAAAGAATACCATGAAGAAAACTTTAGCAGGGAAGGAGGGGATTTTCAAATGGTGCAGTTGTGGGTAAATCTTCCGGCTAAAGATAAGATGAGTGAACCGGGATATCAAAGCATCATTAATGATGATATCAATAAATTTCAATTGCCCGGCGAAGCAGGCTTTATAGAAGTGATCGCTGGTCAATACCAGGATGTAAAAGGATCGGCAACCAGTTTTACACCCCTGCACCTTTTTAATGCAAAATTGAAAAAAGGTGGAAGCGCAGAATTTTCCTTTCCTGCTCATTATAATACCGCCCTACTGGTGATTGAAGGAAGTATTGAAGTGAATACCTCGGAGGAAGTGGCTGCTGACCATTTTGTATTGTTTGAAAATGAAGGGGAAACTTTCTCAATTAAAGCCATTGAAGATACTATTGTACTGGTGCTCAGTGGTGAACCCATCAATGAACCCATAGCCGCACAGGGCCCGTTTGTAATGAATACCAAAGCCGAATTGTTGCAGGCCATTAATGATTTTAATATGGGAAAATTTGGATTTCTGGAACCCTAGGTCAGTGGGAAGTCGAAAGTCATGAGTCAGGAGTAGAGGAAGGAACCACTGCGGCACAATGACACTGAGATACACGGTTAGAAATTTAAATTGCAAGACAGCGTTGTCTGTAATTCAGCAATTAAATGCACTAATTTTGTTTCTGTAAACTGATAATTGGTAGTTTGGAAAATAATTTTACAATAACAAAGGGTCGCTTCCAGATGGAAGGGACCCTTTGTCGTATTAAGGTAACTGGAGCTCTTTAAAAACTTGGTTGTTTATCTCCAAACAAAGTCATTCAAACTAACGTATATCCTGTCATTAGCAGGATTCGTCCATATAGAATAGGAGCTTGGATAATAGGTATTTGAAGGAGAAAAATGGATGGGTTGCGGGATATCCTTTGATACAGTAGTACCTGACAGCAAAAATGCCCTTGTGATCATTGGTTCAATAAAGATAACTTGTCCATTATTGGAACCATAGATCATAGTATAGGTAAAAGGGGCCATAGTTGGAGGCAATTCGGGTGAATGTGGATCCAGCCAATGGGTGCCCATTTGAGGAACCGTAGCACCCTGGATCACGTATGAAGCAGGGAGGTAACCAGCAGGTGGAGCTGCTGTGGGCACGCCGGTAATGCTCATTTGCTCTTCCAGACTTATTTTATAAAAATGCAAATCAAAATGGGGCACATCATAAATGTGTTCAGGTTCATGGCCATGGGGATTCCAGTTGATGGTGATGTGATCAAATGGCGTGACAGCTTCCGCTTTCTGATGCAAAGGCAAAACAAAGGTACTGGCAGCCATGTCCATAGGGTCTTGCGTCAAACCATCCATGGTTTTGCCAGTCAGTTCCATACCTATTGCGAGGGGTTTATTATCAGCGCGACTGATATTAATCCACGAACGTGCGTGGCCGTTACCCACTTGCACGGCAGGACCGTAAAATGTGTTGTAATCCTCCGCATTAGCCCTTGCAACAGAAGAAGTTAAGTTGTTACCGGGATTGGGCATCATAATCTTTTCAGTTGCTGACAATGTTTCATTGGCGGCAACTACGTCTTTCTGAACCTGTTTCTGGCATGAAGTGATGGTTAAAATGCTTAAGGCAAGGACAAGGATTCCCTGCAGGTGATTGACCGATTTCATAAATGTTTAATTGTTTAATTAGGAAATATGACGTTTTCCAGAAAGGAGCGTGGCAGTTGCTTTGATAAGTGCGGAAGACTATGAATATACTGAACTTTCCTAAGCTTAATAGATTATTTACCTGTTACTGTTAAATTATATGGGCCCGCCGACTCCTTTCTACATGACCATTTAAACTGTTCCCAACAAAACCCTTCTTAACAATATAAGATCAAATAAGGAATAGGGAATAGTGATAGCAGTTCAGAGAGCTTAAACCTGAACTTACCGCATTCAAGCGAGGTTGAACCAGTTTAGGGTTTAAAAGCAGGTACTACTGGCTGTTCCAATTTTTCCCCCCATATTTCTTTCATTACTTCATCCAGGTCCATCAGTGCTTTGGAGCAATCACCAAAAAAGGAAGAACCATGCATGGTTGCCAGTGTTTTTGGTTTCAGATCGGCCAACCCGTAAAGCAATCCTTTTGTTTTATGGTTATATGGAGTATACTCCATTAAAGGCCCGGCCTCCAGGAATTGCATGGATGATTTGTGAGCTCCCAGGATATCTTTATCAGTGAGTGCAACCACATCGCCATTCTGATGGAACAGATCTGAGCAAAGCAAGGTCTTGTCTGTTTCTTCAAACATTACGCCTGCATCCCAGCCATGTGGCAAATGTGGAGTGCTAATAAAGCGGTATTTCCGCCTTCCGGTTTGCAGTATTTCCCCTGTTTTCATAGCGAGCACAGGCCGCATGGCAAAATCAGACATATTAACAATGGCGCCTACTTCACTACAAATTGCTTTGGCATTTGGAGCAACCTGGAGCCATTCGTTCAAGGCGCCGCATTCGTCTACTTCAAAATGGCTAAAGCCAATCCAGCGGATCAGTTTAGGATCAAGTAAAGTAGTAACGGCTTCCAGCAAAACAGGGAACATTTGTTTTAATCCTGCATGGTACAACAATGGCTCGTCATCCCTTACCAGGAAGTGATTGAACTGTAATTGAATTTCAGGTACAAAAACCGAGATACGATAAACGTCTGGAGCGATTTCATTAATCTTATACATAATCTGCAGTTTGAAAGTTATAAGAAGTGAAATTCCGGCAGGATACAGGAGGTAATAATCTTACTGTTAATCTACGCAAATTTTTATGTTTTTTCCCGGTAAATGTTCCGTGATACTTTTATTCATGGGTTAGGATTATAACATACATTAGTATTCAAAAAAGTACATACCTATATCTATTTATGAAGCGGATAGTAGTAGCCATACTTTCTTTTCTTGCCGTTTATATTCAAGCATCTGGACAAAACAATTCAAAAAATGTAATTACATCTGATATAGACAATTTCTGGATAGCCTATGATAGTTGTTTAACTACATCAGACAGTTTGAAGCAGCTGGAGTACATGCAAATATTGTATGTTGATAAAGGAACAATAGGGCTAAAAGCCTTTATGGAAGCCAGGGATTATACAACGGAACGCTGGGTAAGTCTCATTCGTAGTTACCCCAGGTTCTGGAGGTCTATCAGGCCGAACACCCTTACTGTAAAACAAAAGGCAAAGTAAATTGAACTTGGAATTCAAAAGCTGAAAAAGATGTATCCAGGCCTTAAAAAATTAAAAATGTATTTTACTATTGGTGGATTGCGTTCTGGCGGTACCACCATGAACCATATGGTTTTGGTAGGATCGGAAATTGCCACAGGCGATGCCACTACTGATGTATCTGAATTGCCCGGCAAATGGCTGGAAGGAGTATTTAAAAGACAGCTGCCAGGGAATATAGTTTCATTAAACGTACATGAATATGTTCATACCCAGCAAAAGGGCGAATCGCGGAGGCTACTGGACCAATCCATAAGGGAAGGAGCTTGCGACTTTATTACGGAACTGGTAATGGGTCAACCTTTACTGAATAACTACCTGGTTTATGGACGAGCTCATGAAACTGAATTAAAAGAGCAATTCAAATTAGAAATGTTTAGTGAGGTTTACACCAATTGGCTATACAATGGCTCGAGGGCTAAATCGGTAGCCGACCTGGGTTATTTTATGGGATATGCCATTTGCAAAGCCTACTATAATCATTCCTCAAACAAGAAGAGAGCTATCAAAGAGATCATCGAATTAAATTATTCTGATACTGCCGCTGTGGAAACCTTCCTCAACAGGTCCAATTACTACACAGAACCATTAAACAAACAAGAACTGGTACAAAGATTTGAAGCAAGAAGACCTTACGTATTGCGAATAGAACCTTTTATGAATGGAGATACCGATGTAGATGCAGCAACTAAAGAAATAAAAATTGTTTTTTCTGTACCTATGAATAAAGAAGGGTATTCTATCAACTACGGAGAAAAGGGAAAAGAATTTTCACCCATTGCCAGTGTTATCGGGTATTCAAAAGATGGTTATTCTTTTACAGTAGGGGTAGATTTGAAACCTGGTCATGAATATGAATTTATCCTTACTGAAAAAAGTTTTACGTCAGCTGAAGGTTATGTGCTGAAACCTTATACTGTTAGGTTCAAGACTAAATGATATCAGGAACAGCAGGAAGATCCTGCCTGGATGGGCGGGCATTTTACGGTGCCATAACTGCAAAATACACAGCAATCTCCTTTCTTTGGTTTGAGTACGGTCTGGCAATTGGTGCATGTATAAAAATACTGGCAGGCGTCTGTGGGCATTGTTTCTTCTTTTTGAAAACCACAGGCCGGACAGGTAATAGTTGATTGAAAGGTTAGTGTTTTCTCCATGGCTATTGGACTTTTTCGCAACAGGATTTTACTTTGCTTCAGAAGAGGACCCGGTCGATGTAGAGGATGAACCTGCTGAATGGGAAGCGGGGAAAGGTTCATAGCTTTTTACTTTATAACCTGACCTGTTGATGGCAGCTTCTATGGCTTTTACACCCGTTTTTGAATAATCAAAACTTACCAGGCTGCTGCGACTGGTATATGATGTTGTGTAGGCCAGGACACCGTTTTCTTTCGAAAGTTCCTTATTTACATGCTCCTCACAACCCGCGCAGGTCATACCCTGTATGTTGAATTTGACCTGTTGCGTGGTATTGGTATGTATTATTGTTGATACCTGGGTCTTAGCTTTTGGATAAAACAAATTGGCATATAGGGGAAACGTCATCATGAGGAGAGCAAAGAATGTTACAATGCCCAGGAATGTTTTTGATTGAAGGAAGGATGAGTTTTTTGTGGTTTCGCAGCAATCTTTATTGGTTTTCGTGAGAGGCCTTAGTTGGATGTACCAGGCTAGTGCAAGAACTCCAATAGATAAACCCACCAGGAAAGGCCTTGCCGGCTCCAGCCAGGAAAAGTTGGCTGCCAGGCTACTGCCTGCCACCAGGGCAACTACAGGTGTTATGCAACAGAGTGAAGCTGCCATGGCCGATAGCAGACCTGCGCTGGTGAGTGAGGCCGGGGATTTAATTTTAAGCATACAGCGATGCAAATTTTACGTAGAACGTAAAACTATGATTAGTTAGGATAATTATTATGGAAATTCCTTCATTGAATTTCAGCTGTATTATTATTCCATAACCGCTAATCAGTTTGCTTTAAGCAAATGAGACCCGCGGTGCAGGGCTTTAGATGTAACAACAAATCCCGCTGGTCAGCTATTTATACGTTATAACCGCGATAATTATTAATTATGGTATTGCTGCATTTTAAATCGTGCATAAGGCTGAATAATCCGAAAAAGGTTCGGTTGATATAAATAAAATGCCTTGAGCCCCGGTTGCCATTCATATTTCTAAGCTCTGAGCTTTTTGCATATTTCTGTGCAAGGCCGGCAATCTGCTCAAAAAAACCTTCATCGGAGAAGTCAAAACTTTCACTGTTGAATGGCTTGGTGAACAGCGACAACAGCTCATGAAATAATTGCAGGAAATACTTTTTTTCTGCTTTTGAATCAGAAGGTTTTAAGATCTCCAGTTCATACAATTTTGCTTCAAAAAGAGATTTGTTTGCCAGGCTTTCTGCCCTGGCTAATTCGAAATAAGGAATATAAAAATCATCGGGTATCGCTTTCACACAACCAAAATCTATAACGATCAATTTCTTATCGGCCGACACAAGGAAGTTCCCCGGGTGAGGGTCGGCATGCACTTTCCTAAGTTTATGCACCTGGAACATATAAAAATCCCAAAGCGTTTGTCCTATGAGGTTAGCCAGTTCCGGATCCTTGTTTTGCTTTGTAAAATCTGAAAAATGTTTTCCATGCATCCAATCCATGGTGATGATGCGTTCAGTGGAAAGTTCAGGATAATATGTAGGGAAAGAAATGTGGGGCAGGATGCTGCAGGCACTGGCAATAGCCATGCTTTGCCTGATCTCGTTTAAATAATCAGTTTCCTCAAGGAGTTTGCCTTCTACTTCTTTAAAATATTGATCAGAATCTTTGCCTTTGATGTTAAACATTTTCATGGCCACCGGCTTGACCATTGCAAGGTCGGAGGAGATGCTTTCCGCAACACCCGGGTATTGTATCTTGATGGCTAACTCCTTCTCATTCTTAAAAGCTTTATGCACCTGGCCGATACTGGCTGCATTTATCGCTACGGGATCAAAACGTTCGAAGATCTCGGAAGGAGCTTTTCCAAAATATTTCCTGAAAGTTTTGATAACAAGGGGGGGCGATAAAGGAGGTACAGAGAACTGGGCCAGGCTAAACTTCTCCACGTAAGCCTGCGGCAGCAGGTTTTTTTCCATACTAAGCATTTGCGCCACCTTCAGTGCACTACCTTTCAATTGTTTCAAGCCATCATAAATATCCCTTGCATTCGATTCATCCAGGGTTTCTTTAGCTTCCTCTTTGGTGCTCACCATTTTGTCACCATAATACTTGATATAATTCATGCCAACTTTAGCACCTGTTTGAATTAGCCTGGAAGCACGATGGATTTTAGAGGTTGGTATTTTATCAATGGTTTTCATGGGCGTTATTAATTAAAGCTTAGTTTTTCTTTCCAGATAAACTTGCCAAGGTCAATAATATTCTGCTGGTCAAACAACCTGATCACATCGAAGCCAGCATTAAGGGATTTTTCAATAAACAGATCTGTTTTTTCAAAAGCAGGTGAATTGTCATCCATCCAGAACTTCAGTACGAGTAACATTTGCATCCAGGAAGCTTCCGCGATACTTTTGTTTTTAAGCTTTTTCAGCTTATTAACCGGAATTTCCAGGGTATCCAGTTCAAGACCTTTAATGTATTCCAGGAAAAGGGTTCGGAAACCGGATAGGATCTTCAGCTTTTCCAACTGATTCCTTTGTTTGCCCAGTAGTGTCAATATTAGGCTCCTGTTGGCGGTTAACTGCTCAAAAAAAGTGAAGTAAAGACTTACCAGCTTTGTTTTAGCATCGTACTGGTCATATTCTTCTGTTTTTTCCAACAGATCAAGCGTGGATTGGAATAAATTGGTGAATATGGATTGCTCAATACTTTCAAAGGAAGCAAAGTTTTCGTAAAAATCCTGTTCATCCATACCATGCTTTTTAGCGAAATTGTAAACATTGGCCGGCCGCTCACCATCGGTAAGAAGTTGATCAACATATTTGCTGATTATGTCCTGTTTATCTGGTTTCTTTCCTTTTTTCATAAATATGCTATTTGTTTAACGTTTTTGAAAGCAGAAGCAGGTTGCACGTAATTCTGGCTGGCAACATGTAGTTTGCCCCAGAAAGCAGGACACTAAAGTGCCGGAGAGTTGTGAAGTTACGCCGGTAATGCTGGTTCCATGGCTTCGATTCATTAAGGAAATATTAATGTTGGGGAAGATTTCCGGGACACGATAAGGGTTTTACTAATAATCAACAATCAGTAGGGCAAATGGTTCGCGCAAACTTGAGTTTGACTGTCTTTTCGTTAAACGTATAAATACTTCACATCCTATACTTACTAGCTAGGTTACCTTCACGTAACGAATTAAATTAAACAAAAGGAAATTCTGATTTTGTACATCATTTTCATTTTTTTACCAGTTTTATTAATCTTAATGATCAGCTTCGATTTAATATTGGCCAGCTAATTTTTATCATAATTTCATAGTGATTGAAGAAACCAGGCCCTTGACCGGGCAACTAATGTAAATATGATGTTAGTTGAGCCTTGCCTTTTAAAATTAGTTTATGTGGAACATTTTGTTTGTCTGCAAGCATAGTGCTGCAAGAAGCCAAATGGCTGAATCATTTCTCCAGAAATATGGTAAAGGATTGTTTAGGGCGGAAAGTGCCGGCCTGGAAAAAGGGGAGCTAAATCCTTATGTAGTACAGGTGATGGAAGAAGAAGGGATTGATGTGAAGCGCAATGAAACCAGGGATATTTTCGATTTATTTAAAAAGGGAAAACATTACCAGGCAGTAATCAGCCTTTGTGATGCATCAGCCTCTGAGCAGGCACCTATATTTCCAGGGTTAAGTAAAAGAATCGACTGGTCGTTTCCGGATCCTTCCCAATTTACAGGAGCACCAGAAGAAATACTTGAAAAGACAAGAAGATTAAGGGATCAGATCAAGGATAATATATTACAGTTTATTCATGAAGCTACCCAACTGGACTTCTGGTTAACAAAAGAGCCACGTCCTTATGCCTATAGTTAGAGCTGGTGAAAAGCCCTGAATAAAAAAACCAGGCTTGAGAGGCCTGGCTTCTGACAAACTGGACGAAAATTGCTGCTTTGAACTAAGGCAAAGAAACGCTTATATTCTTTCAATACTGTCAATTCCATTTATCCATATTGTTACATAATTGTTACGGAGAAGTTATGTGATTTTCCAATTGACTATATAAGAAGGATAGCTTACTATCATCTTCAAATCCTTCTGTGATCCATTCCTCATTTTTCTTTTTAATGATGAAGTAGGGAAATTTTATTTTATTGAAGTAATGGTGCTTCACAGGTTCTCCAATGAATAAGTCTGCGCAACGAAAAATCTTATAGTAACAAGGCGTGCTATTGTAAATCAACAGTGTTTCGAATAGAAACTGAGGTTCCATGCAACAAAGGAAATATTTGCATTCCAGGTTAGAGCCCGTTCATAATTACATAATGTAAGGGTAACATTCCGTTTAAACCCGCGAGCTAAATTGTATCCATAAAGCTGTTTATTCATAACCATCCCTTTATGAATGGTCAACCAATCAAATATGAAAAAGCAAAATCTTCGTAAGGTTGATATTGTTGTTATTTCTGATGTGCATCTTGGTACTTATGGATGTCATGCCAAAGAACTGGTTCATTACCTGCGCTCCATCAAACCGAAAACAGTCATTCTGAATGGCGACTTTATTGATATGTGGCAATTTAATAAACGGTACTGGCCCAAAGCGCATATGAAGGTGATCAGGCATATCATGAAATGGATATCAAAAGGCGTTAAGGTGTGGTATGTGACCGGTAATCATGATGAGGTATTGCGAAGGTTCGAAGGGTTTAAAATGGGGTCATTTACCATCGTCAACAAACTGGTTTTGGACCTGGATAATAAGGAAAAGGCCTGGATCTTTCACGGTGATGTTTTTGATGTTACCATGAGACATTCCAAATGGCTGGCCAGGACAGGGGCAGTTGGATACGATGCGCTAATTCTATTAAACCGGTTTGTAAACTACTTATCGGAAAAGGTATTTAAAAAGGGCAAGTTGTCGTTATCCAAAAAAATTAAGAACAGTGTTAAGAAAGCTGTTTCCTATATCGATGATTTTGAACAAACAGCTGCAGATATAGGGATCATTAATGGGTATCATTATGTGATCTGTGACCATATTCACCATCCTCAAATGAGGGAAGTAAAAACACCGAAAGGAATTACAGTGTATCTCAATTCAGGGGATTGGATAGAAAATCTTTCAGCATTGGAATATTCCAAGGGTAAATGGGAGATCTATTTCTATAGTGAAGAAAGTTGGAGCGATATAGAATCAGAGGAAGAAGAACTTTCCTGCAACCAGTTGTTTGAAAATATGGTAAAGGAATTTGACCAGTTAAAAGCAGTTTAAAAATATGAAGATATTGTATGCCATCCAGGGAACAGGTAATGGCCATATAACGGTGGCCAGGGAAGTGATCCCCATCCTGAAGAGAAGAGCGGAAGTTGATATCCTTTTAAGTGGAACGCAGGTGGATGTGGGACTTCCCTTTGAGATTAAATACAGGTTGCATGGACTTTGCTTGTTTTTGGAAAGAATGGAGGCATTGATTACCTGGAGACTTATAAAAAGAGCAGGATCAAAAAGTTTTTCAGGGAGATACAGCACCTACCCGTGGAAGATTATGATCTTGTTATCTCGGATTTTGAACCTGTAAGTGCCTGGGCTTGTTATTTGAGAAATAAAATGTGCATAGGCTCTAGCCACCAGGCCGCCGTTGTCAAAAAGGGTTCACCAAAGCCTAATAAGAAGGACATCATAGGTAAAGCTGTATTGAAAAATTATGCACCTGCTTCCCCAAAGTATGGTTTTCACTTTCTGCCTTATGATAAAAACATTTTTACACCTATTATTCGCAAGGAAATCAGGGAACTGCCGGTAACAAATAATGGACATTTCACAGTGTACCTGCCAGCATTCAGTGACAAAAAGATCCTTCGCCTGCTGGAATTGTTTCCTGAAACCAGGTGGGAAGTATTTTCAAAGCACAGCGATGTGGCGTATGTGCATAATAACATCCATATCCGCCCGGTAAATAATGAAGAATTTATACAAAGTATGGTCTCATCAGAAGGTGTTCTTTGTGGGGCTGGATTTCAAACACCTTCAGAAGTGCTGTTTCTGAAAAAGAAGTTGATGGTCATACCGATGAAAGGTCAGTATGAGCAGCAATGTAATGCTGCAGCTCTAAAATTGCTGGGTGTACCCGTATTGAAAAACATCAAAACAAAACAATTACAGGTTATAAAAAAATGGATGGAAGATGATTGCCAGGTGACATTGAGTTTTCCGAATGAGACAGAATATATCCTGGATGAGATCCTTGAAAACAGCGTTGCTGAAAACAGGAAGAAACTCAAAAGCCCTGAACCAGGTATTTCAGCTTCTAAATTCAGGCACCTGATGATCAGGAAAATATTTTATCAATTAAAGGCCTGATATGAATATTAGTGCGGAGGATTTTGGATCTGAATTTAGCTGGGGTGTTTCCAGTTCTGCCTATCAAACAGAAGGTGCGTATAATGAGGACGGAAAGGGCGCTTCCATCTGGGATGTGTTTACACAACAGGGGAAAATATATAAAGGGCATACCGGCAATGATGCCTGCCATTTTCACGAGCGGTATATACAGGACATCATTTTAATGCAATACCTGAACATTCCCAATTTCCGGTTCTCGTTATCATGGTCCCGGTTATTTCCTGAAGGGACAGGATTGCCCAATGAAAAGGGAGTGGAATATTATAACCGGATAATTGATTTTTGCCTGGAATGTGGAATTGAACCCTGGATAACCCTTTACCATTGGGACCTTCCGCAGGCATTACAAAATAAGGGTGGATGGGTAAACAGGGACATTGTTGGTTGGTTTGAAAACTATGTATCCTTTTGTCTCAAAAAGTTTGGGGATAGGGTTCAAAAATGGATGGTATTAAATGAGCCGATCGTTTTTACCGGGGCGGGTTATTTTTTAGGCATTCATGCGCCAGGGAAAAAAGGCTTAAATAATTTCTTACCTGCCGTTCACCATGCTGCTTTATGCCAGGCTTTGGGGGGAAGGATCATCAAATCACACAAATCCAATTTATGGGCAGGTACTACTTTGTCCTGTTCACCAGTGGAACCAGAAGATGATTCCATTTTGACAATAGAAGCTGCGCAAAGGGTTGATGCGCTCACCAACCGGTTGTTTATTGAACCATTATTAGGCATGGGGTATCCATGGTATGATCTTAAAATATTGCAGCAGTTACAAAATTATATGGAAGCCGGTGATGAAGCATTATTACAGTTTGACATGGATTTTATCGGATTGCAAAATTATACGCGTGAAGTGGTGCGGTATAGTGCTGTGATGCCATATGTAAATGCCAAATTGGTGAAAGCAAGCGCCCGTGGCGTTGCGCATACTGCCATGGGATGGGAAGTATATCCTGAAGGGATATATAAAGTGCTGAAACAATTTGACGGGTATGGCAAGATCAAAAAGATCATCATCACTGAAAATGGGGTAGCCATAGATGATGAATTGCGTGATGGGAAGGTTGATGACCAACAACGCATTCATTTTTATCAGCTATACCTGGAACAGGTGTTAAGGGCGAAGAAAGAAGGCGTAAAAGTAGATGGTTATTTTGCCTGGAGCTTTACCGATAATTTTGAATGGGCAGAAGGTTACAGGCCAAGGTTTGGGCTTGTATATGTTGACTATGCCACTCAAAAAAGGATTATAAAATCTTCCGGGTTCTGGTTTCGGAAGCTGATGATGGGAACTGGTATTGCAAAGGTTATGGTAATAAGCCTATAACCTTATCTAACAGATGAAAGTTATGTTTAGAATGATTCTGTATGGGTTCATTATTTACATAAGAACTGGCATTGGCAGTGCAATACCAATTCTTATACTTTCTTTGGTAGTAACCTGTGTTAATTTGAACAAACCTTACAAATTGCCTCGGAATTATTTTCTTCAACAGTCTCAGCATTTAATGATGCATCCTTACCATCATTGCCTATCCATTTTTCCATTACTTCAGGCGCTGGTCTTGCATTGATACCTTCACCATAAACAGTAGCTGTGCCATGCGTAAAGAATGCTTCCCAGTCAACACCCTGGGGATCTGTGATCCAGCTTTTTTGCGATTTTGAATAACAACAGGTACATTCACCTTCTTCCCTGATGGTCCCTTTTGCATTTTGCATATTGCTATATACCTGGTTCAGTTCATTGGTGCTGTCAACCTGCAACCCCAAATGCTCAATGCCAGTTTCTGCATGGCCAGTCGAAATGGCAAAATTTACGCGGGGGTCTTCCAGCATCCATTTTGCATAATCTTCTTTTTTAACTGCAGGCTTTGTATTAAATAACGCATTGTAAAAATTGATGCTATCTGTTAGGTCTTTTACCCTTACATGAACATGAAACCTTTTCATTTTTGATCTTTTTAATGTTTAAATTTTTATTTACAACACCAAGACGTAGGGAGGTTTCAAAAGACGCAGATTTTTTAAAGTTTTTTCAAATTTCTTTTATGAGCCTGTAAGGGCTTACACCCGGTCTTAATATCAAATGAAACTAATTTCCCATCCGCAGTAGTTTCCATGACACAACATTCAACGAATATTTCTTTGAGCATTTGCCTGGCTCTCTGGATCCTTGATTTGGTTGCAGAGAGGCCTACATTCAATTGTTCAGCAATTTCAGATTGTTTCAGTCCTTCAATATCAGATAGTCGCAAAGGGATAGCATACTCTTTTGGAAGAAGGCCAATCATGGGCAGGATATATTCAACAGCCTCCTTATAAGCATCATTATGAATATCATCAGAAATCTCTGGCAATTCTTCTGATGCCGTTACAAACGTTTTTTTCCTTGTTCTATCCACAATGGTATTATGAGCTATTTGAAATAGCCAGCTTCGGACATTGCCAACCCCGGACTTAGCCATGCAAAAGTTATAGACCTTTAATAGCACATCCTGTAATATATCCTCTGTATCGTCCTTATTTTGAACACGTTTGAGAATAAATGCTCTCAAGGCATCTTTATGCTCGATCCATAACTCAGGTACATTACAATTCACGCGGGTAAATAATTTAATTGTCAAAAATAATGGGTTTAAATTGCTTATCGTAATATTGCAATGGATGGGTACCACCAAATCAGAAATATTTACAGAAAAGCAGAACAGGATGGCCACTATGCTCAAAGCTTTGGCCCACCCGGCACGCATTGCCATTATTGAATACCTGATCAAATCCAAATCCTGTATTTGTGGCGACCTGGTGGAAGAATTGGGACTAGCCCAGGCAACCATTTCGCAACATTTAAAAGAATTGAAAACTGCGGGGATTATTAAGGGAACGATTGAAGGAGCTAGTGTATGCTACTGTATAGACGAAAAGGTTTGGAAAAAGTATCAACAGCAAATGCAGCAATTCTTTGTCGCTTACGAGGTTAAGAACGGTTGTTGTTGATTTTTTTTAATTAGATTCATCGCAATATTGCAATTATTAAAGATTGAAAGAATAAAAAATTATAGCAATACAATGTCAACAAGCAATTGTGCGCCGGCAAATGAACTAAAGCAACTAAGTTTTTTAGACAGGTATTTAACATTGTGGATCTTTTTGGCCATGGGTATTGGTGTAGGTATTGGTTACTTTTTTCCCAATTCCTCTGTATTTATCAACTCGTTCTCCTCTGGTACCACCAATATTCCTTTAGCTGTGGGATTAATCCTTATGATGTATCCCCCTTTTGCCAAGGTTCGGTATGAAAAGCTAAGGGAAGTATTTACCCATACTAAAGTGCTGGGCATGTCCCTGCTGCTGAACTGGGTGATCGGACCAATATTAATGTTCATGCTGGCAATTATTTTTCTTCACGGCTATCCAGAATATATGATTGGTTTGATTCTTATTGGTCTTGCCAGGTGTATTGCCATGGTCATAGTATGGAATGAACTGGCAGAAGGCAGCCGGGAATATGCGGCTGGGTTGGTAGCGTTGAACAGCATTTTCCAGGTGTTGCTGTACAGTGTGTACGCTTATGTGTTCATAACAGTACTGCCACCTCTATTTGGCATTTCCGGTTCAGTAGTTAATATTACCATGGGGCAAATAGCTAAAAGCGTTGTTATTTACCTGGGAATACCTTTTGCTGCCGGCGTACTTACCAGGCTGTTATTAAGAAGGTCAATGGGAGAGGACTGGTATCAAAACAAATTCATTCCTATTATTTCACCCATTACATTGGTGGCTTTGCTATTTACCATTATTATCATGTTCAGTCTTAAAGGGGAGCTGATTGTTCAGATACCCTTTGATGTAATACGAATAGCCATTCCATTGGTGATCTATTTTGCTATCATGTTTATGGTCAGTTTCTTTATTGGTAAGAAAATGGGTGCGGATTATTCCACCAATGCATCCATCGCCTTTACCGCTGCTGGAAACAATTTTGAATTAGCCATTGCTGTAGCCATTGGTGTATTTGGCATCAACAGCGGGCAAGCTTTTGCCGGGGTGATTGGTCCGCTGGTAGAAGTGCCGGCTCTGATAGCCCTGGTGAATGTAGCATTCTGGTTAAGACGTAAATACTATACAAAGCAACAAATACAAAACGCTTAAAGTTTACATTATGCGGATCGCATTATTCAGTGATATTCATGCCAACCTCCCGGCTTTAGAGGCTTGTTTAAAAAGCATGGAAGAGCAGAAGCCTTATGCTGTTTACTGTCTTGGTGACCTGGTGGGTTATAATATCTGGCCCAATGAAGTGATCAATGAGATCAGGAAACGTGGCATTCCCACTATTGCAGGCAACTATGACCAGGGGATTGGCCTGATGAGTGATGAATGTGGTTGTGCTTATAAAACAGATACTGAGAAGGATATGGGAAAAATATCCATTTCATATACAAACTCCATTGTAAAGCCAGAAGAAAGAAATTATCTGAGGACCTTGCCAGCTCATATAAAAGTGGAGTTTCAATTAAATAATGATAAGCTGAATCTGCTTTTAGTACACGGCAGTCCCAGGAAGATCAATGAATATTTATTTGAAGACAGGGAAGAAAAGAGCTTGTTAAGGATCATGGAGCAGGCGGATGCTGATATTATGTGTTTTGGACATACTCACAAACCTTATCACAGGATATTGCCAACGGAACCGGTTGAAAATACTCATTACCGCCATGCCATAAATATTGGTTCGGTAGGAAAACCCAAGGATGGTACACCGAAAGGTTGTTATGTAATGTTAACCATAGATGCAGAAAGTTCGATCATAAAAAAAGATTCAGTTCAGGTAGAATTTATTCGTTTCGAATATGATGTGGAAAAAGCTGCAAAAGCTGTAGAGGATAGCCCGTTGCCGGATGCATATGCCGAAATGCTTAGAAAGGGTTTTTAAATCATTTATAAACTCATTTACATTTTTTTAGCCCTGGTTATGCTTATTCATTGCCTTCATGGGTGATCTCAATTTCCCTGTTTGATCCAATGCTGCTTTTAAACCCTTTGCCAGGCTTTCAGCATTGCCTATTCCCCAATAATGCAAAAAGAAAATCCGGGGCTGCTCGCGTACCATGTGGTTGTGTACTGCCACAACTTCAATTCCATTTTCAACCAGCGATTTGATAACAGGCGCAACTTCATTTTCCAACATTGTAAAATCTCCTGCCACTGCAGCTTTTTCGGGTGTGCCCTGGAAAGCGGCCCAGGTATTAAAGCCCATAAATGTAGTTATGGTAATGCCATGCTCTTTGAGGTGTACATCCGGCCGGCCAATGGTATATTTATAAACGCCCTTGCTCATTTCACCCTTGAAGCCGATCATTTCATCCAGTTTTTTTGTATCAAGGCTATTTGCAACTGTTCCGTTGGAAGCCAAACCCTTTGACGGATCGCCAGCTCTTAATTCTTTTATTTTATCCAAAACCGCTTTTGCCTTTTGAGCCAGTTGTTCCAGGGGACCTGAACCACCCAGGTGCATGAACAGAATATTGGGATGATTTCGGACAAAATGATTGTGTATGGCGCTTATGGTTAATCCCTGGTGAATGATCTCCTGTTGGACAGGCTTTAGATCTGATTCGGTAACAACAATGTCGCCCATAATCATGGCCCCATCAGATGAAGGAGCAAAATCAATCCAGGTGCCTAATCCCATGGCAGGGATAATCTTAAAACCATCTACTTCAATATTCAGGTCATTTTGAGGAACGGTTATCTTATATTCTCCATTATTGAACTTTCCTTTCAAGCCCATTATTTTTTCAATAGCTACCGTATCCAGTGGAGCAGAATTCCCCTCCATGTTCATTTTTTCTTCCTTTACTTTTTGCTGTGCAGCTGCCGCAGTAATTATAACTATGGGAAAAAAGAAAATAAAGCATATGAAGTAAACAGTTCTTCTGTTCATAACATAAGAATTAGAGGTTGATCAAATTTACCAATTTGCCTATGAAAGGATATTTAACCATTACGATTTAAATTGGTTTTTTAATAACTGTGCATTTAAAGCCACTATAATGGTACTTAAACTCATCAGCACTGCGCCCATTGCAGGACTTAAAGTAAAATAAGGATAGAGAACACCTGCAGCCAATGGAATAGCAATGATATTGTATCCAACGGCCCAGGCGAGGTTTTGAATCATTTTGCGGTAAGTGGCTTTTCCAAAGGAAATCATTTGAACCACATCTTTAGGATCGCTGTTTACTAAAATTATATCAGCTGTTTCAGCTGCTACATCTGTACCAGAACCTACAGCGATACCGACATCTGCCTGGGCCAATGCAGGTGCATCGTTTACGCCATCACCCGTCATCGCTACAATCTCACCTTTAGCCTGGAAATCCTTTACTTTATTTTGTTTATCATGGGGAAGGACATTAGCCAAATAGCCATCCATTCCTAATTTGCTGGAAACAGCTCTGGCAATCTTTTCATTGTCACCGGTGAGCAGGAATGATTTTATGTTCATCTCTTTTAATTGCTGAATGGCTTCGTTAGATGTTTCTCTTATTGAATCAGCCAATGTTATAATCCCTGCAGGTTCATTGTCAATTATAAGAAAGCTAATGGTCTCGATATTTTGATCAATTGTCTCGGGTATGGCCGGGGGGATAATATTGTTTTGAGTAAAATAGTTGGGACCTGCTGATATAACCTGCTTGCCATTCACTTTACCTTGTACGCCAATTCCCTGGGTGTAAATAAAATCATTTACGGGCCACAATTGCAGGGATTGATCTTTAAGTTTATTCACTATGCCATGTGCAATATGGTGTTCAGAGTTTTGCTGTACGGCGGCTGCCCATTGCAAAATTTCTTTTTGACTGTATTCATTATTGATTGAAATGATGTTCTGAACTTCATGAGATCCTTTTGTCAAAGTGCCGGTTTTATCAAAAATGATCGTGGTAAGTTTTCGCGCACTTTCAAAAGCTGTCCTGTTCCTGATCAATAAACCATGGGTAGCTGATAAGGTGGTTGATATGGCAATTACCAACGGTATGGCTACACCTAAGGCATGAGGGCAGGAAGTAACCATTACTGTAACCATTCTTTCCAGGGCAAAGGCTATGTCTTTCTGAACACTAAACCAATAGATGAAAGTGACTACTCCAACGGTTATAGAAACAATGGTCAGCCATTTAGCAACCTTATCTGCCAGGTTCTGGGTTTTTGATTTGGCATTTTGGGCTGCCTGAACCATTGTTATGACCTTATTCAAATAACTATCTTTTCCTGCACCCGTGGTTTTTATCCTAAGTGCACCATCACCATTTATTGCACCTGCGATCACTTTCTCATCCTTCCCTTTTCTTACCGGCACGCTCTCCCCGGTGAGCATACTTTCATTTACATAGGAACTGCCATCGATCACCATTCCATCTGCAGGTATTTTCTCACCCGGTTTAATGAGTGCTGTATCCCCGTTTTTTAAATCCTGCAATGGAATATCTACCACATCTCCTTCTTTTTCAACATGGACTGTAGAAGGAAGTAATGCTACCAGCGATTCCAAAGCTTTAGAGGCTGCCATAGTGGAACGCATTTCCAGCCAGTGGCCTAAGAGCATTATATCTATAAGTGTGGCCAGTTCCCAGAAAAAGTCCATGCCTTTTAATCCAAATATTACCGCCACACTGTATAGAAAAGCTACACTGATGGCTAAGGCTACCAGCGTCATCATACCGATGGCCTTATCCCTGATCTCACCGACCATACCCTTTAAAAAAGGCTTTCCACCATAGACATAAATGATAGTTCCCAGTAGTAACAGCACATATTGATCACCTGGAAAACTAATATGAAATCCCAACCAATGCTGGATCATTTGGGAGAGAAGTAGTACGGGCACTGTCAATACCAGGCAAACCCAGAAGCGTTTTAAAAAATCTTCCGTATGGTGACCAGCATGTTTATCATGACCTGTGTGTTCATCATTAGAATGACCATGATGGAGCGATTGATCATGTGGCTTTATATTTCCTGATTGTTGAACAGGAACCAAATCCATTCCGCATTTCGGACAGTTTCCTGGCAATGGTTTTATTACTTCGGGATGCATGGGACAGGTATACTGCTGATGTTGTGAATGGTTGTGTTCCATAACTGTTATGATTATTCCAGGTCTAAATGAATAGCTATTAGTTACATTTTATTCAAAATATATTGGACGCGGGCTTCAGGGGGAAGTTTCGGAACATGAATTACCGGGAAGCCAAGCGATTCATACACCTCTGTAATGAAAAAGTGAATTTGTTTCTGCGCTGTGGCATTTTCGGTTCGCGCATAATCATTTACCAGGGGTAATGGATCCAGTATAAAAATCTTTTTATAACAGACATTTTCCAGAACATCGGCAAGTTTTGGATCTTCAGGAATGTTCAGGAACCGGTAATACGCACGGGCGTCCGGAATTGCCCTGTCTAAAAATATGATTTCTTCCGGAGCATGTGATCGTTCTTCTTCGATCTGCATGTCCAGGATTTTTAATTGAAATTCAATTTGATTCTTCCTGATCTCTTCCACAGTTTTCCCTCTCACACGCATGGTGTCAATGTAATGCCTGGCATGTTCAATGGTTGTTGTATAACCCATGCCTTTCAGCAGGTTTACAGTTGTGGTTTTACCTGAGCCGGGGCCACCGGTAATGACGTACCAGTTGGTTTGCGTAATCTTACGTTCACTTTTTTGCAAAGCTTTTGTTTTGTGATTTTATTAATAAGTTAGTGTTATCCCAGCACCCCAACCCATATCACTATCGTAGTGAGTGGAAAGTGCAAACCATTTAGAAATTATATACCTGAAACCAGCCATATATTCTTTATCGGAATTGCCCATTAAACTAAATCTTAACCTCGGAGTAACAGGTATATCTTCCCGGCTTACCTGGAACCTGAATTTTCCATCACCGTCAATACGGGCATCTGCTACCAATAAAAGAGGCAATGTGTATTGCAAACCTGCAACAAATGTTTTCCGGTCATTTTTGTTACTTACCTGACCAAACATGTTTTTGTAGCCAGGTTGACCTGATTTAATGCCATCAACCTTCTTGTAATGATAGTCAAGCCCTATATAGGGGAACAACCATTGCATTTTGCCCAGGTATCTTCCGAAGTTCAATTCGGCTTCATAACCATGTTCGGGATGATAGCCTAAGTGCCATAGGCCCTGTAAGGCATACCTGTTGCCATTCAGCATAATTTCACCATCACTG
Organism: Flavisolibacter ginsengiterrae DSM 18136; assembly: GCF_059568575.1. Classification (NCBI taxonomy): domain Bacteria; kingdom Pseudomonadati; phylum Bacteroidota; class Chitinophagia; order Chitinophagales; family Chitinophagaceae; genus Flavisolibacter; species Flavisolibacter ginsengiterrae. Next base: position 170,883 of record NZ_JCANTR010000001.1, on the reverse strand, counting down.
CCATTACTTTCAATGCCAGCCCTGCCCATAAAATGTAACATGCGATTGTCTTTCAAAAAATTCCTGTAAGCTTTATTACTATCCGGTAATTCAGGGTTAACAGGTGAGTTGATATAAGAAAATACGTTTCCCATGCCCGCCATCATGTGATAAAGGATGTGGCAATGGAAAAACCAATTGCCACTTTGATTAGCCGCAAATTCCAGGGTGTCTGTTTCCATAGGCATTATATCCACTACATTTTTAAGAGGAGCGTATTCACCCTGGCCATTGACAAGCCTGAAGTCATGGCCATGAAGATGCATGGGATGACGCATCATGGAATTATTGAAAAGAATGATACGCACATTTTTTCCTTTTTCAATCATGATCTTGTCCCACTCACTGACTGTTTTGTTATTGATAGACCAGACATATCGGTTCATATTGCCTGTAAGCGTAAAATGTAGTTCCTTAAAGGGCACATCAGCCAGGGTGGTTTTAACCGGAGCCCGAAGCATATCATAATTGAGGGTTACTATACCTGAACTGCTACTGTTCATATCCATTTCCTTCATATTGTCATGGTCTGAAGGCATTGTATCCTTTTTTTGGTCATCCATTTTCATATGTTGTGAATGATCCATTTGCATAGTGTCCTGGCTGTCGTCTGCATCCATTAGTTCCGGATACATTACTGAATTCATGTCCATTTTTTGAAGGCTCATCTTCATACCCATTTCTTTCATGTCTCCATTCATCTTCATCATATCATTCATCATCTTCATGCCTTCAAAGTATTTCAATCGGGGCAAAACCGGTGCTTTCATTTTCATACCTGAGCCGAGCCAGAGCGAAGTTGCCTTTGTGCGGTCTTCCGGGGTTGACCGGAATTCATAGCTCATATTTTCCGGAATTGTTACCACTACATCATAGGTTTCGGAAACACCTATGATCAGGCGGTCGACTTTAACAGGTTCAACATCATTGCCATCATTGGCTACTACGGTCATTTTACCACCAGCGTATTGCAACCAGAAATAACTGGATGCTCCACCATTGACTACCCGTATTTTTATTTTGTCACCTGCTTTGTATTGTGGGATTGTGTTTTCGGGTTTCCCGTTGGAAAGGAAACGATCATAATACACATCACTTACATCCATTGCTTTCATCCGCTTCCATTCATTAGTTAGCTTTGTTGCGAAATGTCCTTCCCTGATGGCTTCAGAATAGCTCTGCACACTACCTTTTTTAATGGCGTACCAGTCATTGGCGGAACGCAGTCTTCTTTGTACCTGTCCAGGCTTTTCATCTGTCCATTCGCTTAGCACCAGCGTATATTCCGATAGTATTTTATTGACACCAGGCATTCCTCCATGAAATTCTTTGGCGACTAATGGTGCTTCATCTCTTTTTTTGAATACCAATGCGCCATAGATTCCTGCCTGCTCCTGCAATTTGGAATGGGAGTGGTACCAATAGGTTCCATACTGTACTACCTTGAATTTATATAAATGGGTCTCTCCCGGTCCAATGCGGGCACTGGTAAGATAGGGAACGCCATCAAACCGATTGGGCAGGATAACCCCGTGCCAGTGTAATGATGTTTCTTCATTTTTCAGCTTATTGTGCAGGTAAATTTCTGCTGTATCTCCTTCTGTAAATTCCAGAACAAGGGCGGGGATAGATCCATTGATTGCATAAGCATGTTTTTGCTTACCTGTAAAGTTTACAAGGGTATCCGTTACATATAGATCGTAGCGTACCGTTTTTCCTGGTAGTAGGTTTACTTTAGATTGGATCTGGTTTGCCAAATCTGTTTCAGCTGTATCCATTTCCATAAGGTGGTCATGCTGTGATAGATCCATTTTTTTTACGGTGTCCTTTCCCATGTCCATATTCTTTGCTTCCATGTCTCTTTTAACAGGCTGCTGAACTTCTTTAGAAGCTACTTGTTTTTTGGGAACAGCTTTTGGTGGAGCAGCCTTAATGGTTTTTTTTACCAGGGTCATTCCGCAGATAGGGCAATTTCCGGGTTTCTCCATTTTTATTTGCGAATGCATTGGACAGGTATAAATGACCTTGGTTTGTGCTCCGGCATATGACCATGCAAACAGTAATACCATTATTACTAAAATCTTTATCATTTTATCTTCTTTGATCATTAAAGGATAAACTGTCCTTTAGTTTAACCGACCAGTCTATCAGTAATTTTTTTTCCTTATTAGAGAGCAAAGCTTCCCTGTGCATCAGTGTATATGACTCCAGAGGCATGGAACCATCCTTAATGCTATTTTCTATGCCTTTCAATTTGCTTTTTTTCCTTCTTGACGTGTACGACCCGAATTCACTGAAATTGAGTTCTGCTTTACCTTCCCTGATATGATTGGCTAATAACCAACCAAACGGCTGAATATTAGCATACCAGGGATAGTTTGTATTGTTACTGTGACAATCATAGCAGGAGGTCTTTAAAACCTGTTCCACAGTCGCAGGAATAACATACGTCTTAGAAATATCTGTTTCTAATATTTTATTACTCCTATTGCGGGCAGGTCGAAAAAATTGTATAATCAATAATCCAACTATAATTACAATGGCTATTTTTTTACTCCATTTCATTCTTTTGCTTTGATCTCCTCTTTTATTTCGCCGCAAGTCGGCATTTTTTTGCCGAGGTATGGATTTTTAATCTCCTTCGTTTCGCTTAGCCAGGATGCACCTTTGTTATTATTATACATCGGGCAAAAGTCTTTAAAAAGGGTTTGAGTTGATCCGGTGGATTTTACCAGGTCGATCATGTCCTGGCTCATCATATCGAAATGCTCCCGCTGGTGTGAAATATTGGTACTATTGGATGCGATATGTTCGGCATGTTCTTTCAGATCGTCCTTTACATCTTCATAAGTTTTCTTTTGATCCGTTGTAAAAGAACCTGTATTCATTTTTTCCAAAGATGCCTTAATACCATTAGCTGCATCAGCCGCTTCTTTTCCATTGTCATTTGTTAATGCATTCTTCAGATTTAAATAGGCAGAGACTATTTCCTTGGTTGTTAATGAACTTGTGGATCCTTTATTGACTGAAACAGAAGGAGTGAGAGAATCTTTATTATTAGCTGCCGATTCATTTGTTTTACCGCTATTATCAGCACAGGCACTAAAGAGCATTGTTATTGCCAGGAAGCCTGTGAATAGGATTGTTTTCATATTAGTTTGTTTTATGTGTTATTGATAAAAGGGATAAAGCGAGTACTCCCTATAATATGATGGTTAAGATAATTTATTGTATGGTGTCTACAACCTTGCCGCAGGTGAGCATAGCGCTACCATAGTAAGGATTTTTAATATCCTTTTCGCTGCTCAGCCAATTTGCTTTCTTCATCGGGCAGTAAACCTGGTAGATAGGCTCTGAAGAAAGTTTTACCAGTTTGGCCAAAGAAGACATGTTGTCAGAAAGGTTAGCAAAACGTGCCCGCTGCTTATTGATATCTTTTAATCCTGAGATGACTGTGGCATCTTTTACGAGGGCATTGATATTTCCTTCTGAAATGATCTTATAATCAATGCTATTGGCAGTTTTTAAAAACTCTTCGGCCTTTATTGCAACGGTACCTGAATTTCCGGCCACCAGGGCATCTTTTATGGAATAATAGTTTGTTAGTAATAGGGAGAGTTGTTGTTGGGATGTAGAATCCTGTGAATAGCTGTTGTGTACAAATGCTCCTATTATAAGGACTGCTAATAAAAGTATTTTTTTCATTTTATCCTGATTTATGTAATTGAATATATACGTGCATGGTATTCCATGCGTAACCATAGCATAGCATTACATTAAATCAGATCTGGAAGGACTGAATAGCAATTCGAATATCGGTATCGTCGAGGGAACAACTTCGTCGGACAAACTGAAACAGGGAGTTTACATTGATACCTACTGGATTTTCAATAATAACTGTAAAAGCTGGTAAATAGGTAATTGCGAATAATGAGGCTTGTAATTGAATGTTATGTACAATTAATTTATCTGAAAGATTCAATTTTGTGACGGCATTAGAGCAACAATCATCTTTGTCTATGTCTTTAAACGAAGAAGCTGGTGACAGATGAACATGTGGGTGCGTATGATTATGATGTGCTACTTCATGTTTATGCTTATGCGAATGTTCCTGATCATGGTGATGGTTATTATAACCCATGTCAACGCCAATAGAACAAGCGAACCCTGCCAGGGTATTCATGGAGAATACCACCAGAAGGAAAAGCGCCTTAATACTATTTTTTTGTTGTGTCGACATAATTTATTTTACAAAGATATCAGGCCTCATTAATCCAGGGTTACAAGATTATGGATTTGATTTACAGTATTATGGTATTTTATTCCTGTATCTCATACTGATAAAGATTAAATTTTCGTGCCAGTACGAATAGGAATTATTTTAAACTGCACAAGATCTCCTGACAACATTTACTTATCAGGTACAACTATTTAGGAATTTGTTTAAAAGAAACGATCAACTACCACTTGATCTACAGGAATTTCAATTCTTTTTATCGGACTTTGTGATGATCTGCATTTAGTTTTTCTCCAGTTTTTCAGGGCTGGTATTTCGTATTTCTAAAAACTTTTGAGCTGTTTTATGCAAAAAATCCAATTGTTGATAGTTTACAGAATAGTAGATACATTTTCCTTCTCTTTTTGTAATTACCAGATTTGCATTTCTTAAAATAGCCAGGTGTTGGGAAGCAACGGATTGTTCAATTTTGAGCTTTCGATAAATATCCTGGACTATTAAAGAGCCTTTTTTATGGATCAACTGGAGAATTATGACCCTTAGTTTGTTGTTAATAGCCCTGAGTCTTAAGGCGGCTTTTTTCAGGTTATCATCCTCAATGTGTAAAGCAGTCTTCATTTTGATGTAATGGTTGATTAAAGTTATCTGGAAAAGTTTCAAAAATTATTTTTTATTACCTGTTGGCGGGGTTTTTCCACCCTTTTGACAACCTGTCAATAGATTCTCTGATCCTGGTAGCCCGGGTGTCTTCTCTTTTTGCCGTGACTATCCACTCCAGGTATTCTTTACGATTGGTAAAAGATAGGGAATAAAAGAATGCTTCTTCCTTAGGGACCCTTTTAAGTGCATTGGAAAAGTCATCTGGCAGAAAAGTTAATTTCTTAACCGGGTCGATGTATTTAAAGATCTCTCTTTCTTTTGGAGTTCCTTCTTTTTTCCTGTCTTTGTCGGTTTTCAAACGCATGCCAAAGGAAGACCAGGTATCATTGAATGATATCAGGCTGATCCACTGCATTTCCTTGCGGTTCAACAATGCTTCCCATCCTTTATCCCGGGTGAGATCTGTTTGTATTCCTGAGCTTCCTTTGGGGTAATAGATCCAACAAACTACATCATCTTTTACCATGCGGATCACAGCATCCATTTCTTCATCCAGTTGAGCCTTATCCTTTACAAACCAGTGCACCTGGTTATATTTTTTTGCCCTGTCATTTATTGTTACACCAGCAGGGAGGGGTTCCATTTCTTTTTGAAAAGTGGAGGGTGCATGGATAGGCAAGAGGGTATAACCTTCTTTTATGCGCATTTTTTGTGCTGTGGATGTGCCAGCCATAAAGAATCTTTCATCTAAAATAGGATACCAAACCATACATAAATCCACTGATTTCCATTAAATAGAAATTTTCAACCTATAATCATTGTAAAATAGTTATCCATATCCCGGAAAAGGTAAATATGCATAATGGCCTGGCAGATAAACCTTATTAAATAGGAGAAGGTATTTTAAATGGCATAAGCTGGGGCCTTACTGCCAAAATTGCATTCATTTATCCCACGGCATAATCATTGATAAACAATAGTGAACTATTAAATTCATTAATCAAATGGGAAAAATAATTGGTATTGACTTAGGTACAACTAATAGTTGCGTGGCTGTAATGGAAGGAAATGAGCCCGTGGTGATAGCCAATGATGAAGGCAGGCGCACAACACCTTCGGTAGTGGCTTTTTTGAAAAATGGTGAGCGCAAGGTGGGAGATCCTGCTAAACGCCAGGCCATAACCAATCCGCAAAACACCATCATGAGTGTGAAGCGTTTTATGGGCCGCCGCTATGACGAGGTTACTGAAGAGATCAGCCATTGGAGCTATAAAGTGGCAAAAGGTGACAATAATACCGTTCGTATAGATATAGATGGCAGATTATATACTCCACAGGAGATTTCAGCCATGATATTGCAGAAAATGAAGAAAACTGCAGAAGATTACCTGGGGCAGGAAGTTACCGATGCAGTGATCACTGTTCCGGCCTATTTTAATGATGCGCAGCGCCAGGCTACCAAAGAAGCTGGTGAGATCGCCGGATTGAATGTTCGACGCATAGTGAATGAACCTACAGCTGCCGCCCTGGCCTATGGGCTGGATAAAGGTGGCAAGGATCATCATATTGCTGTATTTGACCTTGGTGGTGGTACTTTTGATATCTCTGTGCTGGAATTAGGTGATGGTGTATTTGAAGTAAAATCTACCAACGGAGATACGCACCTGGGTGGTGATGATTTTGATAAAGTGATCATGGATTGGCTGGCAGAGGAATTCAAAAAAGAAGAGAATGTTGACCTGCGAAAGGACCCAATGGCACTTCAGCGCCTGAAAGAAGCTTCTGAAAAAGCTAAGGTGGAATTATCTTCTTCTTCTGAGACAGAAATTAATTTACCCTATATTACTGCTATCGACGGTGTGCCCAAACACCTGGTCAAGAAATTAAGCCGCGCCAAATTTGAGCAACTGGCAGATAGCTTATTTGAGCGTTGCCTGAAGCCTTGCACACAAGCACTGAAAGATGCCGGATTGAGCACTTCGCAAATAGATGAAGTGATCCTGGTGGGTGGTTCTACCCGTATTCCAAAGGTGCAGGAGATCGTGGAAAAATTCTTTGGTAAAAAGCCTAATAAAGGTGTAAATCCTGATGAAGTAGTGGCTGTGGGAGCCGCCATCCAGGGTGCAGTTTTAACAGGAGAAGTAAAGGATGTATTGCTGCTTGACGTAACGCCACTGACCCTTGGTATAGAAACCTATGGTGGTGTTATGACTGCGATGATCCCATCTAATACTACGATCCCAACTAAAAAATCCGAGACATTTTCAACGGCATCTGACAACCAGCCAGGTGTGCAGATACATGTTTTGCAGGGTGAACGCCCTATGTCTAACCAAAACAAGAGCCTTGGTATCTTCAATCTTGATGGTATCCCTCCTGCTCCAAGAGGTGTTCCACAAATAGAAGTGATATTTGATATAGATGCCAATGGTATCCTGCATGTAACGGCAAAGGACAAAGGCACTGGAAAAGAACAAAAGATTCGTATTGAAGCAGGAAGTGGATTGAGCAAAGAGGAAGTGGAAAAAATGAAGGCAGAGGCAAAGGCCAATGAAGCTACAGATAAAGCAGAACGTGAAAAGGTTGAAAAATTAAACCAGGCTGACAGCCTTATCTTCCAAACTGAAAAACAGTTGAAAGAATATGGTGACAAGATACCTGGGGATAAGAAATCTGTTATCGAAGGCGCGCTTACTAAATTGAAAGAGGCGCATAAATCACAGGATATTGCTCAAATAGATCCTGCTGTAACTGAATTGAACAATGCATGGACAGCAGCCAGTGAAGAAATGTACAAGGCTACCCAAGGGGCTGGACAACCTGGTGCAGGAGATGGAGCCAGCGCTGCTGGTGGCGAACAGCACAACCAGGGCGGACAGGGCGAGAATGTTACAGATGCAGAATACGAAGAAGTGAAATAAATAATAATGCCTGGAAGAACAGGCCTTAATAAAATAAAAGATCCCGCAGCTATCTGTGGGATCTTTTTATTTATAATTTGTTATCTTCTTAGCAAAATAGTGCATTAAGCCGGTTGTTGTGCCGGTTGCACTATTCATTAAGCCATGTGGCTTACTTCTTTTTCCATTCACCAAACTGATGCATCAACCTGTTGTGGGTAATGGAATGGCCCTGCTCATGTTCCTCTTCACCACCAAGAAATGATTCCTTGTCCTCTTCGTCGAGTTCATCCCAAAATTCTTTTCCTGATTGATCTGATTCCAAAACGGCCTTGGCTTCTTCTAGCAAAAATTCGTCAGTACAGTTGTCCACCAAAAGGTGTAATTTCTGTTTTAATTCTGGATTCATAAAAATAGGCTTTCCCTAAGTTACTTATTAATTCCAGATAAAGTACAGTCGTAAAACAGGCGTTTATTGAAAGAAATGCTGTATATTTCTTTTGCTGCATTTTCTTAATGTTGATTTCTTATCTTTCTTTTTTTAAGCCGCTAACTGTTACCAACTGTATTAATGAGAATGAAGTTTTTACACTTACTTGCTATTGTTGGATTATCCGTATTCCTTGCTTCATTTTCTTATTTACCTGGACGAGTTCCACACAGCATATTAGGGCGTGCAGATACCAGTTTTCCTTCTTTTATAAATGCACTGGATTACAGGGGAAAGACCATTATTTCAACCAACGGGATAACCCTGTTTTCATCCGGCACAGACAATGATTTGTACCCCAGGGATAAAACCTCAAGGCATTGCTACTTTTACCTGGAAACGGCAATTAAAACAAATAAGGTCGACAGTGTAAAAAGACTGCCCCTGAACCTGTCCATCGTGATCGACCGCAGTGGTTCTATGAAGGGAGAAAAAATGGATCGTGCCATAGAAGCTGCCAAAAATATAGTTGATCAATTAGGAGAAACTGATATAGTCAGCATCATTGCTTATGGAGATGAGGTGGATATTGTTCAACCCGCCATTGCAGCTGCAGACAAAGAGAAGGAAAGAATCAAAGAGAAGATCAACCTTATAATGCCCCGGGGAGGAACTAACCTCTGGGGCGGATGCGAAACCGGTTATTACCAGGTGCTCAAAAATAGTAAGCCGGGGTATATCAACCACGTATTCCTGATAACTGATGGATTGGCAAATGTAGGATTAACCAGTGCTAAAGGCATCAAAGCCAATGTACAACGATTTAAGGACGATGAGGGGATCACCCTATCCGGCTTTGGAGTTGGCCTGGATTTCAATGAAGTATTACTGAATGACATGGCGGAGGCAGGATCCGGTAATTATTACTTTATTGATGAACCGGGAAAAATAACAGGTATGCTTCAAACGGAACTCAATAGCTTGATGCATATTACAATTCGCGAAGCTGTACTTACCCTGCAATTGCCTGAAGGGGTAAAAGTTGAAAAATTATATCCATACACATCATTTGTAAATGGTAAGGAAATAATTATCAAATTCAGAAACCTGAAAGATGGCGAAGTGAAACCAGTTTTATTGAATTTGAAAATTGCTGATAGTACAAGGTCTCCACTGGCATTCAGGTCAGTTCTTTCTTATACCGAGGTCAGGACAGGCCAAAAAAAGCTGCTGGAAAACCATAATAAGCTTGAACCTGCACCATATAATCAGTACCTGGCCTTTTATAACAGGGAGGTTATCGGCAAAGTGCTGGTTTATGCAATGGGAGAGAATTTGGAGGCTGTGATGACTGAAGTGGATAAAGACAATTTTGCCGGGGCAGCAAAAGTGTACGACCAAAATGGCAGGCTTTTGGACAACCACAGGAAATATGTAAATGATCTTGCTGCCCTTCAAAAGATGGATAGCGCTTCGTATCAATATGGACAGTATTTACCAGGCATGAAGTCAATGGGGAGGGATTCCCTGCGCCTGATCCAGAAAACAAGCAGGTCATACCTGTACGGGATCATGAATGGCAAATAATAAAATTGCCGGTTTTTAGCCGGCATTATAGATAAAAAGGTAAAAGAATTATCAAATGATATCCATGGCCAATACAAAGAAAGTAGTTACAAATGGAAGGATAAGGGTTAACCAAGGCCAATGAGTGGCAATGGCAACAACAAGAGCAATAACTGAAATAAAGAATAAGATCCAGTATAATCCTTTTGAACTTCTTTTCACTTCCATGATAAAAATTTTGCGCAAAAATAGGGCACAGAATCAAATAATCGCATTTAAAACACAGGAAGGTTTTACTAATCTTGTAAAGGTTTATTATTTTCGCCGTAATGTGTATTTTACACACGACCGTTAACATCTGCTAAATATTATTGATGAGAATAGATTTTTATTTGCGTTTTCATACGCAATTCGGTCAAACGATTTCGCTTGTTGGAAATATTCCTTCGTTAGGCTTAAATGATGCGAATAAGGCCCTGCCTCTTACCTTTTTTAACGAGGAGTTCTGGCACACATCTATAGAAATAGACCCTTCGGATTATCATTCCCTGCACTACAGGTATGTATTTACGAATGAACTGGGTGAAAGAAAAAAGGAAGCTGAAAAAGAAAGGGTCATTGAGCTTAAAAAAAACCACAAAGACCTTGTAGCTTTTGATACATGGAATGATGAAAGTTTTTATGAAAATGCTTTTTTTACAGCTCCGTTCACCGATGTCTTCTTAGCATCTTCCGGGGCTAAAAGCAGGCAAAAGAAGGCAGATGCTGCAACCCATACTATTAAAATAAAGGCACCACTATTGGGTGACCATGAAGCTGTTTTTATTACTGGAAACTCAGCTGCTTTCAATAACTGGGATATTGAAAAACCATTGTTATTGCAGAAGAAAGGGAACTGGTGGGTATTTGAAGCAGACCTTTCAGGAACCATCTTCCCGGTGGCATATAAGTATGGTATATATGATGTGAAAAAAGAAACCTTTGTGCGATTTGAAGAAGGTGACAACCGGGTATTGCACTATGATATTCCTGCTGACAAAAGAATATTGGTGCATGATGGATTTTTGAGGGTGCCTAATAATACATGGAAAGGCTCAGGTATAGCTATTCCTGTTTTTAGCCTGCGCAGCAATAACAGCTTTGGTGTAGGAGAGTTTGCAGACATGAAACTGCTCGTAGATTGGGCAAGGGAGACCGGTTTGAAGATGGTTCAGATCTTGCCGGTTAATGATACTTCTGCCACTTACAGCTGGAAAGATTCTTACCCATATGCCGCCATCTCGGCTTTCGCTTTACATCCCATTTATATCAACCTGCAGAAAGTTGCGGGTAAAAAGCATAGCCAGATCATAAAGTCTTTGGCTAAGAAACAAAAGCAATTAAATGCATTGACAGAGATCGATTACGAACAGGTGATCCAGTTTAAGATCAATGTGCTCAGGGAATTATTCGAAATGGATGGCATGTCCTTTATTAAGGATAAAGAATATGAATCGTTCTACGGGGATAACAAATCATGGCTCATTCCCTATGCGGCATTTTGTTTTCTCAGGGATAAATACAGCACCTCTGACTTTTCCAAATGGAAAACATATTCCGTCTATAATAAAGAAGAAATAGAAAGGCTTACAGCTACAAAATCCAAGCAATTCCGCTCTATAGCTTTTTATTATTTTGTTCAGTACCACCTTCACCTGCAGTTAAAAGAAGCTACTGATTATGCACATAAAAAAGGCATAGCTGTAAAAGGTGATATTCCAATAGGTATTTACCGGTATGGTTGTGATGCATGGACGGCGCCTGAATTGTATAATATGGATATGCAGGCAGGAGCACCGCCGGACGACTTTACTATTAAGGGTCAGAATTGGGGGTTTCCAACTTATAACTGGAAAAAAATGGAGGAAGACCAGTTTGAGTGGTGGCGCCAGCGCTTTCACCAGATGAGCAACTATTTTGATGCATTCCGTATCGATCATATACTTGGATTTTTCAGGATATGGAGCATCCCTGTTCATTCAGTAGAAGGCATACTGGGAAGATTTATTCCTGCTTTGCCGGTACATGTTCATGAATTTGGTGAAAGGGGTATCTGGTTTGATTTTGACCGCTTTTGTAAACCCTACATAACTGATACTGTTCTGCAGTCGGTATTTTTCGAACATGCACCTTTTGTAAAAGATCATTTTTTAATTGCCAATAATAGAAACGGGTATGATCTGAAAGAGGATTTTGCCACCCAGCAAAAAGTGGAAGAGTATTTCGCCCTTGAAGAAGCCTCTGAATCCAATGCCTTTCTCAGGCAGGGTTTGTTTGACCTGATCACCAATGTGATTCTTTTCGAAGAGCCGGGTAGCAGCCAGCAGCGTTTTCATTTCCGCATACTTGTTGATTCCACCTATTCATTCCAGCACCTCAATGAAACTGACCGGCATAAATTGAAGGAACTCTATGTCGATTATTTTTATCGCAGGCAGGATGAGTTCTGGAAAAAGGAAGCATTAAAAAAACTTCCTGCACTTAAGGATGCCACCAATATGCTTATATGTGGTGAGGACCTGGGTATGGTTCCTCATTCCGTTCCTGAAGTGATGCAGCAACTGGGCATTTTAAGCCTGGAAATTCAGCGGATGCCAAAGAATCCACAGACAGAATTTTTCCATCCAAAAGATGCTCCCTTTCTCTCCGTGATCACACCTTCTTCCCACGATATGAGCACCATCAGGGGCTGGTGGGAAGAAAACAGGGAAAAGACCCAGCGCTTTTATAATATGATACTTGGGGAACATGGCACTGCTCCTTATTTCTGCGAACCATGGGTCAACAGGGCCATCATCCTGCAGCATTTGTATTCACCTGCCATGTGGGCTGTATTCCAGTTGCAGGACATATTGGGGATGAATGAAAAACTACGCAGGGAAGATCCCAGTGAAGAAAGGATCAACAACCCGGCAAATCCTAACCACTACTGGAATTACAGGATGCATATTCCGCTGGAACAATTAATTAAAGAAAAAGATTTTAATAAGGAGTTGAAGGACTATATCAGTAACAGCGGGAGATAGGAAAACAGTCAATTTTATTAGGTTGGCAACAGTTTCCTGTTCAACAAATTGAGTGGAAGCTTCGTAAAATCAATAGATCTAATACTATGAAAGTATCTTACCAATCTTACAATCTTAAGTTCAAATATCCTTTTGGAATTTCAAGAGGCACCAAAACGCATCAGCCCACACTGGTAGTTGAGTTGCAGCATTTAGGACATACAGGATTTGGCGAGGCGCCTGCCATCAGTTATTACCACATTCCCGTGGAAAAAATGATCGAAGACCTGGAACGGAAAAAAATATTTACGGAGAAGTTTGCCTTTACTGAACCAGAGCGCTATTGGCATTACCTGCATCATTTGTTTCCTGCAAATTCATTCCTTGTTTGTGCACTCGATATTGCAGGTTGGGATCTCTATGGTAAAATAAAAGGTAAGCCTTTAAAAGATCTCTGGCCGGTAGAAACTGTACTTCACCCCAGGACAGATTACACCATTGGAATTGATACCATTGATAAAATGGTGGAAAAACTAAAGGAAAAACCATGGCCAATCTATAAGATCAAATTAGGTACAGAAAGGGATATTGAGATATTGGAACAATTACGGAAACATACCGACTCCATATTTCGTATAGATGCCAATGCAGCCTGGAAAGCGGGAGAGGCACTGGAAAAAATAAAAGCATTTAAAGACCTGGGAGTGGAATTTATTGAACAACCACTAGCTAAAGATGATTGGGAAGGAATGAAATACCTTTTTGACCAATCACCCTTGCCATTAATTGCTGATGAAAGTTGTGTGGCTGAGGGAGATGTCGAAAAATGCCACGGTCATTTTCATGGTATTAACATTAAACTTACAAAGTGTAGCGGGATCACTCCCGCGCTTCGCATGATAAAAAGAGCCCGTGAACTATATATGAAGGTAATGATCGGAAGTATGAATGAATCCTCTGTTGGTTCTGCTGCTATCGCGCACCTGATGCCACAAGCTGATTATATTGACGCGGATGGTCCACTGTTATTAGAAGAAGACCTTGCAACGGGTCTTAATTATGATACTAATGGGGAAATACAAACTTCTAATCTGCCAGGCCTTGGAATAAATTATAAAGGTCATGTGTTTGCCTCGGATAAGATCAATGCGACCATTTTTTGACGCTTTATAAAAACAGAAAAGCATCCTGTCTCAGGATGCTTTTCTGTTTACAGTGTTTGATATCTTACCATATCCGTACTCTAAGGCTGTCGGGTCTGAACATAGCAGTATTAGGTGTTATGGGAAAAGTTGTATAAAATTCATCCACATCTACAAACGGGCCATTGACACGGTATTTTGCAGGGGAGTGAACATCAGTGAGCAAGCGATTGCGTAGTTGTTCATCCCTGATCTGTCCAAGCCATCCCAGGGCATATCCCAGGAAATAGCGTTGCATGGGGTTCAATCCCTGGATCTTTTCGCCTTTTTTGAATTGTTCCGTCTTTTTAAAGGCTTCAATACCCAGCAAAATACCACCAAGATCCGCGATGTTCTCTCCAAGCGTGGCTTTTCCATTGATGTGATAACCTTTCACAGGCTCGTATTCATTGAACTGCTTCACCATCACTTCTGCCCGCTTTTTAAATTCTTCCTCATCTTTTTTTGTCCACCAGCTTTTAAGGTTTCCTTTTTCATCAAATTGGCGTCCTTCATCATCAAATCCATGGGTAATCTCATGGCCAATGGTACTGGCACCTGCATAACCATACACGGTTGCGTCATCCAGTTGTTCATCTCTATAACCCGGAACAGTAAATATACCGGCTGGCAACACGATCTCATTATTGGATGGATTGTAATAGGCATTATAGGTTTGGGGTGTCATGTCCCACTCATCACGATCTACAGGTTTGCCCAATTTGTTCATGTTATAGTTATGCCACCAGGTACGTGCGTTTACCAGGTTTTGCACATAACTTTCTTTACCTATATCCATGGAAGAAAAATCTTTCCATTTATCCGGATAACCTACTTTTTTCTTCATGGCGGACAGTTTTACATAGGCTTTTTGTTTGGTACTGTCTGTCATCCAGGTAAGTTTTCCTATACGGTCCTTTAGTGCTTCCCGAATGGCTTCCACCATATCTGAATAACGCTTTTTAGCTGTTTCGCTAAAAAATTCCTTTACATATAGCTGACCCAACATTTCACCCATGGAAGATTCTTCACTCTGAATAACCCTTTTCCACCTGGGTCTTCTTTCTTTGGCTCCTGTAAATAATTTGGTGAAGTTGAATGACTCCAAACCATATTGATCAGGCAATGCTCCTGAGAAATCTGAGATGAGGTTGAATTTCAGATCGCTTTTCCAGACATCCATTGGTGTTGTCTTCAGGATGAGATTCAAGGCCTTAAAAAACTCCGGTTGTCCTACTATTACAGAGTCAAGGCTTTTAACGCCTGTGTTGTTTAAAAACACGCTCCAGTCAATGTTGGGAGACATTTTAGGAAGATCAGTCAAGGCCATTTTATTGTAATTGGCATAAGGGTCTCTTAGGTCTTCGATCTTTCTTGATGCCCTGGCCAGTTTGGTTTCAAGGGAAAGAATATTTTTTGCATCTGCTATAGCTTTAGTGCTGTCTTCTCCCGACATGATAAGCGTCCTTGTGATATAATTCACATATTTTGCCCGTATATCAGAAGTAGCAGAATCTGTTTTAAAATAGTATTCTCTTTCCGGTAATCCTATGCCTCCCTGTACCAGTTTATAACTCATAACATCACTGTTCTTGTCATCCTGTGCAACATAATCGCTGAAGAGGGTAGAGGACCCGATTTTTTTTAATTCAGCCACAGTTGCCACCAGTGATTTGGTATCAGTAATGGCATTGATCATATCAAGGTAAGGCTTCAATGGTTGTAATCCCTGTGATTCGATCCTTGCACTATCCATGGCTGTTGACCAGTAGTCACCGATCTTTTGTTCAGCAGATCCATGGGCAGCTTTTGTAGCAGCGGCTTTTTCACTGATTGACCTCAATCGCTTCAGGTTTTCTTCTATAACCAGGTTTCCGATACTCCAGCTTCCCTGGTCTGCTGGAATTGGATTTGATTTGATCCAGCCACCGTTCGCATACATGAAGAAATCATTGGATGGATTTACAGAAGTGTCCATGTCCACCCTTAGAACGTCAGGTTTATTTTTCACAGAATCTGCGTTCAAAGATGCTTCACTGTCCCTGCTGTTATTATTACAACCTGTGGCCAGTGATACCATAGCTACACTAAGAAAAAAAATGCGCATGTAATTTTTTGGAATAAATATAAGTATTCAGTTTAAGACAGTTGCAAGAAGAATTAGGTCCGGCAACTGAATCGTATGTACGGACCCGGGAGTTGAGGGAAAGGAGTTTATAAAGTATAGGTGATATAAAAAAAGAAGCCTTCCGATTAGAGAAGGCTTCTGATATTATTTACATTGATGAATTACTGGTCAAGATTAACGGGGTAAGAATAAGGCATATCGTTACCCGGGTAAACACCTTCCACCTTCACAGTGCCTGCTATGTTGGATAACAATTCTGTAAGGTCTTCAACGCTGGTAACCTGCTGGCCAGCCACACCGGTGATAATGAAGCCTGGTTGGATCCTGGCACGTCCAAAAGGACTGTCTTCGTAAATCTTATTAATTACCACTCCTCCATCAATCCCGTATTTGGCAGCTTTATCACTGCTTAGGGTTGACAGGTCGGCTTTTAACCTGGTGGAAATATTGGCGCTGATCACATCTGTTTTTTTCTTTAAGGCAACGGTTACAGTATATTCCTTACCCGCACGTATGTAGGTAACTGGTACCTTATCGCCAGGATGAAAACCTGCAATCTGAGCACTCATTTGTAAGCCGGAAACAACCCGGTTGTTATTGACCTTGGTAATGACATCACCCTTGCGAATGCCGGCAGCTGAAGCACCACCATCTGTACTTACTGATGATACATATACACCTTCCACATTGGTGGGTATGCCTAAAGATTTCAATTGTTCATCTGAGACATCATCGGTAGGATAATAGCTTACACCCAGGTAACCTCTTTGAACATCGCCATACTGGATGATGTCGTTAACGATCTTTTTGATAATATTGACAGGTATGGCAAAGGAATAACCCGCATATGTGCCTGAAGGGGCCAGTATTGCAGAGTTAACGCCTATAAGCTCACCATTTGTATTGATCAATGCCCCACCACTATTACCCTGGTTTACAGCAGCATCTGTTTGAATAAAGGATTCTACTGGTGTGTCACCCTTTTGTGTCTGACGGCTATTGATGCCGATGCTACGGCCTGTAGCAGAAACGATACCTGCTGTTACTGTAGCATCCAATGTAAGAGGATAACCGATGGCTAATACCCACTGGCCCAACTGGATATTATCTGAGTTGCCATATACCATAAAAGGTAGCTTGCTTGCATCGATCTTGAGCACAGCAAGATCACTGCTTGGGTCACGGCCGATAACCCGGGCTTTATAGGTCTTACGATTGGAGAGTGTTACATTGATCTCAGCTGCAACTCCACCTCCCTGGTCGGAAATTACGTGGTTGTTGGTAACAATGTATCCATCTTCGCTAATGATCACACCACTACCTGAAGCTCTTTGTTCAGGAATGATATTAGGTCCAAATCCTTCTCCAAAGAACTGGTCGAAAAAATCATCAAAGCTCCTGTTGCGGGGAAGGTTGTTGGAAACCTTTTTTGCAGGGATCTTGGTTTTAATGTGAACCACAGCCGGCACTGCGGAATTCGCAGCTTTTACAAAATCAAGACCTTCGGCAGGGGCGCCAGGCTTACCATCAAAAAAACCTGCATAGTTGGCAGGTAATCCTTTTTCAGCCGAACCCACAGTTATATTATCAGAATTAAGGTATTTATTATACAACGCAACACTGCCCACTGCAGAACCTGCGCTGATAGCAACAATTAAAAGAAGCTGTTTAAATTTCATGGTTATTCAGTTTGAATTTATTAATCTAATGTTTCAAATTGTGTGCCTTCGCATAACAAAATAACTATTCTGTCAGGCTATTTTAAAACCATTAAAGCAGTTTAACAATTAATTTACTAAGGTCTTCGTACTTCATTAACAGTTGGTACCTGTTTATTGTCCGGCAGATGCAATAGAAACTCCAAAGTGTCAATTCCATCGGCAAATTCCATAATACCCGGGCACTGTGCCTCACCAAAAGGTATATTATTTTTTCCTACAACGCATTGCACAGAATCATTGTTCAAAAGCCTGGCCCGTACATCATCTTCATTGTTGTAGTACTCATAGTTTAGCTGGCTGATAGGGGATGTGATGGAACTGTCTTCAACCAGCAGAATACTTCCATTAGTCATATAATACCTGTTGTTCAACATATACACTGCAAGGTTATAATCGTAGTTGTTCTTATACTTGTGGTAGTCTGACAGGTGATCATATTTACGAAAGGCTTCAAGAAGCGGCCGAAAATCATAATTCCGGGGGACAAAGATCTTAGTGACATTACGACATCCAAGTCCAAAGTACTGGTAAACATCATCTGCCAATGCTTCCAGCTCCGCTGCAGATTCTTGTCCATTCAAAATACCAACTGAAGACCTGTTTTTCCTGATGACATGTGGGTATTTGCTGAAATAGTATTCAAAATAGCGAGATGAATTATTACTTCCGGTGGCTATATAGGCATCACATTCCTTCAGCATTGCACTGAAGGCAAAATAATATTCTGTTTCAGGTTGCCAGCTGATCATTTTATCAACCAGGTGCGTTATCAATACCTCATCTTTTGAAGAAGCTTTTATTTTAGCCCGATGCCCTGAAAGGAAAACACAGAGAAGGTCATGAAACCCAACCAATGGAATATTTCCAGCCATGACAATCCCAATCATTTGAGGAGAAGGGTTTTCCTGGGGAATAGAGTAGGTAACTGCAAGCTTATCCAGTAGGCCAGGTTGTAAAAATCCTGTTGCCATATTATTTACCGCGAGGTTTATAAATTCCGGAATGAACCAATTGTTTTCCTGGTAGGCTCTTTGTTTTACAATTGCCCATTCCTCATCATTTCCCTTCATATAGGCTCCCAATTGGGCCAGTAACTCTTTTCTTTGTTGTAATTTCATTTCCGAACTTTAAATTTGTCAGCAAAATTAATTCCCATCTAATTAAACATAGATTATGGCTATAAAGATTACAGAAGAATGTATCAATTGCGGAGCTTGCGAACCAGAGTGCCCCAATAATGCAATATACGAAGGTGGTGTAGAGTGGGCTATTGCAGACGGAACAACTGTCAAAGGTGAGTATACCCTTGTTGATGGAACCGTTGTCAGCGTTGACCAGCGAAATGCACCTATAGCGGTTGACACTTATTATATCGTACCCAGCAAGTGCACAGAATGCCAGGGCTTTCACGAAGAACCGCAGTGCGCAGCGGTTTGTCCTGTGGATTGCTGTATTCCTGATGAAATGTACAGGGAGACGGTAGAAGAATTATTAAGTAAAAAAGAGCGGCTTCATATATAATTGTTGTACCTTAACATTATCCGTAAGGGTGCAGCTTTGCTGCTAATTAAACAGGTGATATGTCCTGTGTAAAAAGGTGAAGGAGTATAATTTCTTCACCTTTATTATTTGTCGTCAAACATGCCCAGATTACCTTAGATCAAATGTTCATGTCTTAAATCCGTTTCAATTACCAGGTAAGTGCTAAGGTGCTCCTGTTTTTATCAAATTATTTTCTACTTTCCCATTTTAATTACCAATATACATGAAGAAAAAAATTGCGTTAGTTACTGGCGGTTACTCTGGCGAGGCTATCATTTCTTACAAATCTGCCACAACAATTTATAACCACCTGGAAAAGGAAAAATACGAGGTTTACAAAATTGATATCAGCCCTTCAGGATGGTTTTATGAGGATGTAAACGGTGTCAGAACCGAAGTTGATAAGAATGATTTTACAATAGCTCCCGGCGGCAGCAAAATTCAATTTGACGCTGTTTTTATTGGCATGCATGGCACACCAGGCGAAGATGGAAAATTGCAGGGTTATTTTGATATGCTGGACCTGCCTTATACATCATGCAATGCTGCAACATCTGCGCTCACCTTTAATAAAAGATATACTGTTGCTGTTGCGCATATGGCAGGCATTCCTGTTGCAAAATCAGTGCACCTGTTCAGGCATACCGCTTATAATCTCGATGAAATTCTTTCGCAGCTTGTACCCCCCCTATTTGTAAAACCCAATAATGGTGGTTCGAGTATTGGTATGAGCAAGGTGAATGAACCCTCGCAGTTAGAAGAGGCCCTGGAAAAGGCTTTCCGGGAAGATGACCAGGTATTGGTGGAACAAATGATTGAAGGCAGGGAATTTACAGTAGGGGTTTTTAAAACCCAGGGTGCTATAACAGTTTTGCCAATCACCGAAGTGATTGCACATAAAGAAAAAGATTTCTTTGATTTTGAAGCCAAGTATGGTGGCAAATCAACTGAAGTTACCCCGGCCGAAATTACAAATGATTGGAAAGAGCAGCTGGAAAGTACAGCGGCAAATATCTACCAGGTATTTAATTGCCGTGGGGTGGTAAGAATAGATTTTATCTACAATGCCGTTGAAAACCGCCCTTACATGCTTGAGATCAACACCATACCGGGTCAAAGTGATGCCAGTGTAATTCCCCAACAGGTAAGGGCTAAAGGTGAAAAACTGGAAGATTTTTACTCCAAACTGCTGGAAGAGGCTTTGCAAAATCATTAACATGTAATAATAATATCCTTCCTGGCCAGACCTACTGATGGTGGTAACAACAGACCAGGTGCCAGGGATATTCATAGTGACAGGCTGACTTAGCATCAATTTTATATATTGCACACCAAACAGAAAAACCTGAATGATCAAAACCCAACAAAAACAGAAAATAAAGACTCAACCTTCCCGGCCATTATGGTTTCATATCGCAATTGCCATAGTTGCTGTCATTGTTTTGATCCTGGTATTCCTGTTATCACTTAACTGGATCACCAGGCATGGTGAATCACGAACTGTTCCCGCCGTTGTTGGGAAAAATATTAACGAGGTAGAAAAGTTCCTTGACACAAAGGGTTTTGAGGTGGTAGTCCAGGATTCGGCCTATTATGATTCTTTGCCTCCCGGATTTGTATTAAGGCAGGTTCCTGAAGCAGACGAAGTGGTTAAAATAAATCGCACGGTGTACGTGACCATCAACCGGTTTGTACCGCCCGATGTTGAAATGCCTAATCTCTTAGGATCCAGCTATCGCAATGCAGAAATGGTATTGCGAAATTTAGGTTTGCGAATGGGAGATACCAGTTACAGGTTCGATTTCGCTAAAAATTCTGTACTGGAACAATTGTATAATGGCAGTTCTATAAAAGCAGGCACGAAGCTGAAAATGGGAAGTACAATATCTTTGGTATTGGGAAGTGGCCTGGGAAGTGAGGATGTAAATGTGCCCGACCTGGTTGGTAGAAGCTACGATGAGGCAAGGGCCTTACTGGATGCACAGGGTTTATCAGGGCTGGTGATTGTTGATCCTAACGTAAAAGACACTGCCAGTGCCTTTGTTTACAAACAAAACCCTATGCCCAGGACAACCGACGGAGCCAGGTTGCGTATCAGGGCCGGGCAAATGATCGACATCTGGCTAAGCCTTGAAAAGCCTGTAACTGATTCTTTGCCGGCAAAACAACAACCTTAAGAATAAGAACTTTAACAATGAAAAATATTACCGTAGAAGAATTGAAGCAGAAAATGGATAGCGGCGAAAAGATCAACCTTATAGATTGCCGTGAACCACATGAATATGAAGAATTTAACCTGGGTGGCAAACTGGTACCCCTGGGTAAAATTCAAACCATGCAGATCGATGATCTCGAAGACCTGAAAGATGAGGAAGTAATCGTTCATTGCCGCAGCGGCAAACGTAGCATGATGGCTTGTATGGTGCTGGACCAAATGGGTTTTACAAATACGTATAATGTTGAAGGTGGCATTCTTGCATGGAGAGAGAAATTTAGTGAATAATGCAAGAAAAGGGCAAAGATTATTTGTTCTTTTTGGTGTACAACTTAATAAAACAAATCCCGCTGCTGGCGGGATTTGTTATGATGAACTTATAGTTTGATATTCAATCCTGCCATCCAATTGGTGCCCGCCATAGGAAAATAATAATTCTCTGTTGACAGGTTATTATTGTAATAATAGCTGAAAGTATAGCCATTTGGTTCATATTTTTTATTCAGCAGGTTATTTACCTGTAAAATAAGGCTCACGTTTTTCAACCATTTATAACCAAATGAATAGGAGGCCCTGGCATCCTGCAGAAAATAAGCATTTAACCTGCGATCTTCATTTTTTGTATTATCAAGGTATTGTTTACCTACATATTTGCTAAGTAAGTCAATAGACAAAAAGTGTACAGGTGTTAGGGTCAATGTAGCTGAACCAATGATTGAAGGAGATAATGCAATATCTGTTTCGGGATAAAAGTTGACTTTTTGGCCTCCATTATCATAATCATCAATAAATTCATCAAAGTTCCTGATCTTATTACGGCTGAGAGTTACATTGGCAGCAGCCTTAAACCAGTTACTTGCAATTACAGATCCCTGTAATTCCAGGCCAAGACGATAGCTGTCCTTAATATTTGTACGGGTATAAGCTCCTACATCATTGATTTTACCTGTCAGGATAAGTTGATCCTTATATTTCATATAATACAGGTTGGCTCCAAAGCTGCTCCTGCTGGTCTTGTTTTCAATACCTGCTTCTATATCATTAAGTTTTTCGGGTCGGGGTAGTTCGTTGATATTTGCTTCAAAATCATCCCTGTTTGGCTCTTTATTGGCAACACTGTACGAGGCATAGGCTAACCAATCATTGGAGTGATAGCTAAGCCCCAGTTTTGGATTAAAAAAATTATAGTTTTTATTGATCAACAGGCCAGGGTTATCTTTAAATCCATTAATATCATAACCTGCTTTCCGGTATTGCAGGTCAGTAAATACCTGGAGATGGTTGGTCAGGTTCTGCTGCCACTTCCCATATAATGTAAGGTCATTTTTATTTGCATCCAGATCATACCAATTTTTAGGGTTGATCAATCCTTTTTCTGCCCAGGTGACCTTTCCATAATGGTTTCCATCGTACCGGGTTATGGCACCTCCGAATATGATGGATGATCTATCTGAATGGTGCTGCAGAGAAAAAATAGTCCCATAGAAACTGTTATCAAGCCATAACTGGCGAACAAGATCAGTAGTATCTATTCCTGGAGCAGGAGAGGTTAGCCCATAATCTGCATATGCCTGCGCCGCTCTGTATTCTTCGTAATATCCTTTACCCTTTGTAAGAAAAACCGCGCTGTTGAAATCAAATAAAGGTGTAAACCGATAGGTGAAAAATAATTGATAATGGGTTTGCTGGTAATTATCCGTCTCATTATCATAAGGAGTACCGGGCTTCTCCATCCCTGCATAATTTATGGTGCGATTAGTGGTAAGGTCATTTTCGGAAACGCCATACCAGGCCTGGTATGTTTTTTCTTTTCCGGTAAATATATTTAGCCTTAGATCTGATTTTTGAGATAAATACGCAGTGGAGAAATACAATGATTTTAAATTACTGCTGGCTCTGTCGATATAACCATCACTTACTAACCTGGATACGCGTAAATCCGCAGTGAAATGATCGCCAACCAACCCTGTACCTGCCTTTATAGTGTTTTTCCAGGTGTTGAATGATCCAAAACTATTATTCAATTCCAGGTACTGTTTTTTATTTACTTCATTGGTGCCGAAGTTGAGGGTGGCACCAAAGGCACCGGCTCCGTTTGTTGAAGTTCCTACGCCCCTTTGCACCTGGATGCTACTGATGGAAGATGCAAAATCAGGAAGATCGACAAAAAAAGTTCCCTGGCTTTCTGCGTCATTATAGGGAATTCCATTGAGCGTCACATTGATACGGGTGGCGTCAGTTCCTCTTATTCTTATACCTGTATAACCAATACCATTCCCTGCATCGGAATTTACTATTACAGATGGTGTCTGTGATAGTAAGAATGGCAGATCCTGTCCCAGGTTTTGCTTTTGAATCTCTGACTTGCTGATGTTTGTTTTGGCAAATGGAGCAGTGGAGCCCGCCCTTACAGCCCTTACCTCCACAGGTAAGAGGTCAATAGTGTCTTTCTGCTGGGCTGCCAGGCTTAAAGAAGATAGAAGACAAACTGAAAAAACAATCCTATTCATTTTCATGATTTTTTAAAATGAAAGGGAAATGCTGTTGAAAGAGAAGGTTACGTGCCTTATTCAAAGTTTATAGGTTTCATGTATACCCTGAAACCCGACTTTGAAATGAACAAAGCCTCCCTGCGCAGGCATTACCCTGATCAGGTTCTGCGGGTATGATCTCAGCCTTTTCTGCCTCATGGCGAATTAGCACCCCGGGAATCTGAAATTAACCCTGTAAAATTAATAAAGATTTTTTTCTGATGCGCTGTAACCTTTTCATCATTCTGCCGTTTCATAAAAAAAACATTTTATGAGGTCATTGCTAATTGCTTTTACTTTAGTCTGCTTTGGCGTTATAGCTCATGCCCAAAAAGTGGTGAATGATGCCAATGCAGAACCCAGAACAGTCAATTCTTTTCACGCCATTCATATTTCCAATGCTTTTGAAGTGATTCTTTCACAGGATGCCAGGGAAGGCCTGGCTGTGAGTGCTAATAATAAAGAAGATATTGCCGGAATCAAAACATCGGTTGAAAATGGTGTGCTCAAAATTTGGTTTGACCAGAAAGGCTGGTGGCCAAAGAACAGGAAGCTGAAAGCCTATATAGCTATCAGGAATGTAGATGAAATTAAAGCAGGAGGTGCTTCTAATATCAGGATAGATGGTTCTATTTCATCTACAGGTTTAAAACTGGATTTTTCAGGGGCTAGTGACCTGAAAGGCAAATTGAATGTGAATGGTTCATTGGATATACATATTAGTGGAGCGTCAGATGTTGAGATCAATGGAACAGCTGATGAAGTTAAAATTGATGCTAGTGGGGCCAGTGATGTTAAGGCCTATGATTTTACTACCACGAACTGCACGGTGGACGCCAGTGGAGCCAGCAGTATTAAAATAACTGTAGATAAGGAATTATCAGCAAAATTAAGCGGTGCCAGTAGTGTCAACTATAAAGGATCAGCCATGATAAGAGATATTAAAACCAGTGGAGCCAGTTCAATTTCAAAAAAGTCTTAAAAGTCAGTCAAAGCAGATACAATAACAGCAAGCCCGGTTCATAGCCGGGCTTTTGTATGGGTCAAATCTTGTCTCTTTAGGCTAACCATTTTTTTATGGAAAGTAAATAGCGGGAAGTGGAATTTTTAAAAATGGATATTAGAATAGGACGATAAGGGATAAGAGAAGGTATTTGAAAATCGAAGAAATCCAGCATGTAGCTTACCGGTGATTAATAAATACCAGAAAGGTGTTATTAGGATCCTTAAAAGGTGGAATGACAGATGAAACTAATGCAATTCAGATCAATTAACATTTCCTGTAGAAATTCCGAAATGTACTTGAAAGTCCATAAAAAATCCCCCAAAAAGGGGGATCTTGTTGCGAAGGGAGGGATCGAACCTCCGACCTTCGGGTTATGAGCCCGACGAGCTACCGCTGCTCTACTTCGCGATGTGGGTTGCAAATATACAAGCGTACATCTTTACTACCAAACAATTTTAATAGTCTATTTTTGCCGGTCAATAATTTAATAGGGTGAAATCAGGGTTTGTTAACATATTTGGAAAGCCTAATGCGGGGAAAAGCACTTTGCTTAATGCATTGATGGGAGAGAAGCTTGCCATTGTTTCGTCAAAAGTTCAAACAACCCGACACCGGATCAAGGGAATATTGACCACGGAAGCCTATCAGATTATTTTTTCGGATACGCCGGGCATCATCGATCCAAAATACAAGTTGCACGAAAAGATGATGATGGCCGTAAAAAGCGCTTTGGAAGATGCGGACCTTGCCCTATTACTGGTTGATATCAATGATAACTGGGGTGAAGTAGATAGCTTGTTTACCTCTTTGCGATTGAAAGCTGCGGCCTTAGTGGTTATCAATAAAACGGACAAAACCAATCCTGAAAAAATAAAAGAAGCTATCAGTTTTTTTAAGGACAAAAAATATTGCAAGGAAGCCGTAGCCATTTCTGCTTTAACATCTGGCAATGTGCCTGAGCTTCTTGACAAGATAGTCCAGTTATTACCTGAGGGACAGGCATTTTATAATGAGGACGAGATCTCTGATCTCCCAACAAAGTTTTTTGTTGCTGAGATCATCAGGGAAAAAATTTATAGTCTGTTTGAAGATGAAATACCTTACCATACCACGGTAACCGTCAATGAATTCAAACAAAAATCCACCCTGATTAAAATAAGGGCTGAGATCATTGTGCAAAGGGAATCACAGAAGGCAATTATCATAGGAGAAGGAGGGAAAATGATCCGGGAGATAGGATTCCAGGCGCGTAAAGAGATTGAACATTTTTTGGATCAAAAGATCTTCCTGGAATTGTTTGTGAAAGTGAGACCCAAGTGGAGGGAGAATGAATTATTCCTTAGGGAATATGGTTATTGATGCAAGCTTCAGAGCTAAATTCAATATTAAAAAAGTAATAATAAAACGGGCCTTTAGATATAGAGGTGTTGTTCAGCATAATTTTTAAAACAGAAAATACCCTTTGGGGTTTGCAAGCATGGCATTTACAGTAGCAATAGTAGGAAGACCCAATGTTGGGAAGAGTACATTTTTCAACCGTCTTTTAGAGCAACGCAAAGCTATAGTGGAAGATACACCAGGCGTGACCCGTGATCGCCAGTATGGCATTGCTGATTGGAATGGTAAGAACTTTTATGTGATCGATACGGGAGGCTTTGTACCTGATAGTGAAGATGTATTTGAAACAGAGATCCGTAAACAGGTGCAGGTGGCCGTAAATGAAGCCAGTGCTATTTTATTTGTAGTTGATGCAGCTACAGGTATGACAGATCTTGACGATGCCATGGCTGATGTTTTAAGGCGTTCTACCAAACCGGTTTACCTGGTAGTGAATAAAGTTGATAATAATGAACGGTTGTTGGAAGCGTCTGAATTTTATAGCCTAGGATTTGAAAATGTTTTTTTTCTTTCAGCTATCAGTGGCAGTGGAACAGGAGACCTTTTGGATGCAGTGACCGGGTTGATAAAAGATGACTCAGAGTTTCAAGAGGAACAGGGTTTGCCAAAATTTGCGATCATTGGTCAGCCCAATGTAGGAAAATCATCCCTTCTCAATGCATTGATAGGAGAAGAAAGGACTATTGTAAGTGATATTGCCGGTACTACAAGGGATACCATCCACACACGATACAAGTTATTTCAGAAAGACTTCGTATTGATAGATACTGCAGGTATCCGAAGAAAAGCCAAGGTGCATGAAGACCTCGAGTTTTATTCAGTGATACGTGCTATTAAGGCATTGGATGAAGCAGATGTTTGTTTGTTGATACTGGATGCGGAAAAAGGAATCACCGCCCAGGATCTGACTATTTATAGCCTTGCAGCTAAAAAGGGAAAGGGTTTAGTGGTTCTTGTCAATAAGTGGGATCTTGTGGCGAAAGAAACAAACACCGCAAAGGAATATGAAAAAGAGTTAAAACAGCGTATGGCACCGTTTAATGATGTGCCCATCCTTTTTATATCCGCAAAAGAAAAGACCAGGATATTCAAGGGCATTGAAGTGGGTTTGGAAGTGTATGAAAACCGGAAACGTAAAATACCTACTGCTCAATTGAATGATATCATGCTGAAAGCAATCGAATCATATCATCCCCCTGTGGTTCGTGGCAACCCGGTTAAGATCAAATACATAACGCAATTACCAACTGTGGTTCCATCATTTGCATTCTTTTCCAATTTTCCAGATGATATTAAGACCCCTTATAAGAATTACCTGGAAAATAAATTAAGAGAAAATTTCAATTTCACCGGGGTGCCTGTACGCATTTTCTTCAGAAAGAAATAAAAGAGGGAAATTATCACTCAAAATTTGGATAATTCGTTTCAGCCGTTACCTTTGCGCCCATTAGTTAACTAAATATTTAAAAAGTACAATGAAAAAGTTTCTTGCCATCATCGCTATCGCAGGCGGATTAGTTGCTTGCGGCAACAGCAGCGAAAACACAACTACTGCTGATTCCACAACAAAAACTACCACTACTGATTCTACTGTAGTTACACCAACAGTAACTGATTCTACAGCTACTACTACAGTTGATACTACTAAGAAAACAACAACCACTACTACTACTGTAGACAGCACTAAAAAATAAGCTGTAAAATAGATATTAAAAGGCCCCTTTTTAAGGGGCTTTTTTTATAGGGAGAAATTTGATAACAAGGTTTTAATACGTTCCCTGAAAGCAGTTAATTCTTCATTCTGCTGGTTAATAAAGGAATTGTCTTCCAATTTGCCTACTACGGCCTCCATTTCTTTTTCCGAGTCATAAACCATTTTTTTGAAGTAATTCTGGTAGTCCTTGGCCCTTGAGGTATAGATATTTTCTGTCATCCATTCTTTTGTTTCCAGGGCCTCGTTCAGGATTTGTTTAAAGAATGCTGGAGATAATTGCTTTGATGATGGTTTTGCCAGTTCCATCAGTGAGGCATAAGCGTGTTGTAATTTTTGATCCTTATATAATGCTCCATTTGTGCGGTAAAATTCATGAACTTCCTCCCAGCTTTGAATGCTGTCTGTTTTTATACCAGTCATTAAAGTAGCCACCGCAGGTTCAGGCATGAGTTGTCCTCCAATATTGATCCAGCTTAAACGTATTGGTTCATCGGGCAATGAATCAATAAGGGATTTGAATGTCAGGATCTTGTTGTCTTCAATATATCTCAGCAGATTAACAGCTGCATAGTAAATAATAAGCCTTTTATATATCAAATACGCTTCCCTTGTTTTTATTATAATCACCGGGCGGTTATTGTTCTCAAAACCTGGTGCTATTATTTCCAGCTTGCTAAAATCAATGGCCGGGTCATTTAAAATGGCTTCGCCTTTGTGTTCAAGGGTAGTTTCAGAAACAGTATCACCGGACAAGGAAGGGTCATATGCGCGCGCAACCAGCTTTTTCAATAAGCTTATTGCTGAAAATATTTCATTAATACTGTCAGGAGCGAGGCAATCGTATTCAATGAGTTGTATTTTTTCTGGTCTTTTGTCCCTGTCCTGGTACTTTGATTCATTCCTGGCAAGGGCATACAAATTATACATAAACCAGTAAGCAGGCATGACAATTAAACGGTCATTACTTTCATCATTGCTTACCAGGCTAAAAGGTAAAGGAATATTCAATTCGTTTGGATAATCTCCTTTTGCCAGCAGGGTGAATGTTGCGAATTTTGAATTGTGCTTAAGACTAACACACAACCCTGGCCAAAATCCCCTGGAACTTACAAATTCACCATCAGCTGCCCTGCTATTGTGGTTGGAACCGATGGTAGCTCCGGCCGCAATATTGCTCTGGCCCATAACAAGCGCTGCACAAAGGAAAGAATTATTGTGGTGTTGTTCATGGGCAGGGAAGATCAATGAATTAAGTACTTCGCAACAGGAGATCGTTGAGTTATTACCCAGGAATGAATTGATCAATCTTGCTCCATATTTTAACTGGGAGTTGGAACCCATGACAAACCTGACAGCTTTTACTCCATAAAATATACGGCATCCATAATCGATGATACCATTTACCAGCTCACATCCTTCACCAATTTGCGATTGTGCCTTGGGATTTGAATTTATGGTAAGGTTTTTCAGTTTGTTGGCCCCCTTTATATAGGCATCACTACCAATCCAAACATCTTTTATAATGCTGGTATTCTTGATCACAGACCTGTCACCGATCTTACCATAATAGCCACGAAGTTTATCAAATTGTTTTTCCGTGAGTTGTTTGAGTTTTTCCATCAACTCATCATCGTCTCTGTACTTTGACCAGAGATACGCATCCCCCGGGAGCATTCCATTGAAAGGAAGGATCTTGCGGCCAGCATTTTCATTGCATACTTCCACCCAGACACGTATGTTTTCCTGTTCTCCTTCTTTTAATATGCCATTCCCGAATTTAGCATGGTCGGTAACATGCAGTTCATGTACATTGGAAATCATTACTTCGTTACCAACAATATAGTGCGAGATATAATTGACATTATTGATCACTACATTGTCTCCAAAATCACAACTGATGATCGTGCTGTTGTATAATCCAACCGGCATGCAGACATTATGATACTCAAGCGAAATGGCTTCCAGCTTGCCGATGCGCACCAGCCCAAAAAACTTACAGTTCTTTACCAGCTCAGGGGTGAAAGCATCGGAAACCTGTAATTTATTCCAGTCGTCAGAAGTATTATTGTTACGGACCAGAACTTCTATTTCATAAGCGGTAAGATTGCGATAGTTGATACCACTTTTATTCTGTTTATTGCGCAGGTAATATTCATCAGTCCCCTGCGGGAGGTATTCATTTTTTATGAAGTTGTATCCAATAGAACGAAGGGGTCTTTTTATGATCTCATTCATCTTACCTTTCTTTAGAAGCTTTAATAAAATGTCACGGTAATTTTTATTCTACTGTCACGGATTTGGCAAGGTTTCTTGGTTTATCAACATCATATCCCCTGGCAACACCAATATAATAAGCCAATAATTGCATAGGTATGGCACTGAGCATAGGAGCCACAATCTCATCAGCCTCTGGAACCGTAATGACGTCCTGTGCAAGCGCAGAGCTTTGCTCATCGCCTTCATTGATCACTGCTATGATTTTTCCCTTACGGGCTTTGATCTCCTGCATATTGCTCACTACTTTTTCATGATAAGAATCCCTGGTTGCCACAAATACTACCGGGAGCTCTTCATCAACTAAAGCTATAGGACCGTGTTTCATTTCTGCAGCTGGATATCCTTCTGCATGGATATAGGAGATCTCTTTTAACTTCAAGGCTCCTTCCAATGCTACGGGAAAATTATAACCTCTTCCCAGGTATAAGGCATCCTTGGCACCCTTATATTTTTCAGCGATTGTCCTGATATTATCTTTTGACCTTAGCACTTCTGATACCTTATCGGGTATAGCGTCCAGTTCCTGCAATAATTGCATATACCGGTCATGATCGAGTGTGCCTTTCTCATAGCCAATTTTCAGAGCGATCATGGTAAGAACAGCTAATTGAGCTGTGAAAGCCTTGGTAGATGCAACGCCAATTTCAGGTCCGGCATGTGTATAAGCACCTGCATCGGAAAGGCGGGCAATGGAAGAACCCACCACATTAACTACGCCAAGGATGAGCGCACCCTTAGCCTTGGCATTTTCAATTGCAACAAGCGTATCAGCGGTTTCACCACTTTGAGATATAGCTATAATAACATCACCTTTATTGATGACGGGGTTGCGGTACCTGAATTCCGATGCATATTCTACTTCCACATTAATGCGGCACAATTCTTCGAATATATATTCGGCCACCAGGCCAGCATGCCAGCTTGTTCCGCAGGCAACCATTATGATCCTGTTCGCATTCATGATCTGATCGGCATATTTCTGGATACCGCTCATGGTAATTGTCCCTGCATGGGCATCCAGCCTTCCTCTCAGGCAATCATAAATCGTTTGCGGTTGCTCAAATATTTCTTTCAGCATGAAATGATCGTAACCACCTTTTTCTATGGCTGCCAACTCCATATCCAGCTTTGTAATAAAAGGAGTTTGCCTTTCATTACCCAGGTTCTTCAGGATCAATTCATCTGCTTTTATAATGGCTATTTCATAGTCATTTACATACACCACTTCTTTGGTATACTCGATTATAGGGGAGGCATCTGAAGCCAGGAAATGTTCGTTCTTGCCAATGCCAATTACAAGGGGACTACCCTTACGTGCAGCAATAAGGGTATCAGGATTCTCTTTATCAATCAATACTATTACATAAGCCCCAACCACCCTTTTCAAAGCAATGCGCAATGCTTCCTCTAAAGAACAGTTATTATTTGTTTTGATCTCTTCGATAAAATTGAGCAGGACCTCAGTGTCGGTATCGCTTTTGAAGGTATATCCCTTATTGGAAAGCTCTTTTTTTAACTGGGCATAATTTTCAATGATACCGTTATGAATCATGGCCAATTTGCCACTGGCGGAAGTATGGGGGTGAGCATTACGGTCATTAGGCTCACCGTGTGTGGCCCAGCGGGTATGCCCGATGCCAGTGTGGGCATGCAGATCAACGCCCTGCAGGCTTTCTTCTAGTTCTGAAACCCTTCCTTTCTTTTTATAAACTTTTAATCCGCTATTTAATAAAGCCACGCCGGCACTGTCATACCCCCTGTATTCCAGTCTTTTTAAACCTTTCAGAATTATAGGATACGCTTCCCGTGGACCAATGTACGCAACGATACCACACATAAGTGTTTGAGTTTAATTTCGATTTGATAAGCCTTGCGAAAATCTATAAAAAGACTGAGAACCCAAAAATTAGTGTGAGAAAGGATAGTTATAATAATTTACCACTTAAAGTGAAAAAAGCTACCGAGAAGTAGATGATCAAACCTGTGACGTCAACAAGGGTAGCTACAAAAGGTGCGGAACTAACCGCAGGATCAGCGCCCAGGCGTTTCAAGGCCATGGGCAACATACTACCACAAAGAGTACCCCAGAGTACCACACCAAGGAGTGCAAATCCAACAGTAATACCTACAAGCATCCAATGAACACCATATAAATTAGGGTTGATGCTGTTCCATACAAAAATCCTGAAAAAGCCTATGATCCCCAGGACCGATCCGAGTAAGAGCCCTGAGAGGATCTCTCTTCTCATAACACGCCACCAGTCTCGCAGACTGATCTCACCCACTGCCATTGCCTGGATGATGAGGGTAGAGGCCTGGGACCCGCTGTTACCACCACTGGAAATGATCAGTGGAATAAATAAGGCAAGAACCGTTGCACGGGCAATTTCATCTTCAAAATAGGCCATAGCGGTTGCAGTAAGCATTTCTCCGAGAAAAAGGACCACCAGCCACCCGATACGTTTTTTAAAAAGTTGAAATAAAGGCATTTCGAGGTAAGGCTGATCTAAAGCAGCCGTACCCCCGATCTTTTGAATATCCTCACTGAATTCTTCACTGGCAACCCAAAGAATATCATCAATGGTAACAATCCCTAGTAATTTATTGCTGTTACTTACAACAGGAAGGGCTACGCGGTTATTCATTTTAAAAGCTTCATTGGCCAGTTCCTGGTCATCATATGCATTTAAAGCCACGACCCTGTTGTCCATGAGGTCCATCACTTTTTTATCAGGTGTCGCCAATATGAATTCCCGTATCCTGATATCATCCAAAAGCTCCCCTTTATTATTGATCACATAGATCACATCGATGGTCTCACTGTTTTTTCCCACCCTGCGAATGGTTTCCAGCACCTGTTGTACGGTGTTATTTTCATACACATATACATAATCAGGTGTCATTAGCCTGCCCACGCTGTTTTCCGGATAACCCAGAAGCGATAAGGTGATCTTTCTTTCCTCATTATCCAATAACTTAATCAGCTCCCGCACTGCGCTACTGGGTAGTTCTTCTAAAAAGTCCGTTCTGTCATCTGGTGGAAGTTCATTGAGGAGCTCTGCGGTTTTGATAGGAGGTAATGTTTGAATGATCGTTTGCTGTGTTGGAAATTCAAGAATTTTGAAAACGCCTGCAGCCCTGTGAACAGACATAGCAGCAATGATCTGGCTTTCATAATCAGGCATTTCGTAAACCAGGTCGGCCACATCACTGATATTCTGGCGGTCGAGCAGGTCACGGATCTGTAAAGGATCACCTGAATGGATCACCTGTTCTAATTGTTCCTTTAAAAGTTCCACAGACATATTTTCAAAATTAGGGATGGATTATATCTCAATATGATTTAGTGAAATTAATTTGTGTAAAATTCGAAAGGAGTGACTAAAAATTTTATTTCAGAAGATATATATGTAGATAAATCAAAGGATATGGGCAGGGGAGTTTTTGCCAGGAGCTTTTTGAAACCCAATACTGTCATTGAGATTTCACCAGTTATTGTTATGAGTGCCAGGGATAGGGTGTTGATTGATCAAACCCTGCTTCATGATTATATTTTTGAATGGGGAGATAAAAGACAGGAATGTTGCATGGCTTTGGGATATATTCCTTTATACAACCACTCCTATAAGTCAAATTGTGAATATGAAATGAATTTCAGCAAGCAAACCATTACTGTCAAAACAGTGAAAGCCATTGAGCCAGGGGAAGAATTATTTATTAATTATAACGGAGACTGGAATAACAAATCAAGAGTATGGTTTGATGCGCCTAAAAGTTAATACAACCATTTTAAGCTTTTTCAGGATTGTATGAGTTCTGTTTATTGACAAGCCGGGATGCCGCCTGTCGTTTATTTTAAAAGATTTTTGATCTCATTCAGTTTTAATAAGGCCTCTACCGGGGTAAGCCTGTTGATATCAATATTCCCCAGCATATTTCGTATGTCATCAAAGGTTTGGGTATGGGCATCAAAAATGCTTAACTGTAGCCTGGGTGCAGATAAGGATTTGATGTTTTCCACTTTTGCATCAGCGTGCATAGCCTCCAATTGTGCCAGGACTTCTTTTGCTCTTTCAATAAGATCAGGGGGCATGCCTGCCATCCTTGCTACATGGATACCGAAGCTATGGGTACTTCCTCCCGGTGCTAATTTTCGGAGGAAAATTACCCTGTTGCCAATTTCTTTATTGGTAACATGGTAATTCTTAACCCTGGGAAGTTTATTTTCCAGTTCATTCAATTCATGATAGTGTGTAGCAAAAAATGTCTTGGGTTGAGTGGGTGCATTATGCAGGTATTCTGCAATACTCCACGCTATGGAGATGCCATCATAAGTTGACGTACCTCTGCCAATTTCATCAAGCAGGATAAGGCAGCTACTACTGATATTGTTGATAATTGATGCTGTTTCATTCATTTCAACCATGAACGTCGATTCGCCTGCGCTGAGATTATCTGAAGCTCCAACCCTGGTGAATATTTTATCTGTAAGTGAAATAAAGGCCTCATCAGCCGGCACGAAGCTTCCCATATGTGCCATCAACGTGATCAACCCCGTTTGCCTGAGTAGGGCTGATTTACCACTCATATTAGGCCCAGTAAGAATGATGATCTGTTGATCTGCTTTATCAAAACTGACATCGTTTCCTATGTAGGCTTCTGATGGTGGAAGTGTTCTTTCAATTACAGGGTGGCGGCCATTTTTTATTTGTAGTTGTTCACCGGTATGTAATTGAGGTTTTTTATAATTGTATTGCAAAGAGTTGTTGGCAAAACAGGTAAGACAATCCAATGTGGCGATCATTTGGGCATTGATCTGGATACAGGATAGAAAGTCAAATAGTTCATTGATCAGGCTTTCAAACAACTGCAACTCCAGCTGCAGCATTTTTTCTTCAGCGCCAGTGATCTTTTCTTCATATTCTTTCAGTTCTGGCGTGATATATCTTTCAGCGTTGGCCAAGGTTTGTTTGCGCATCCATTCAGCCGGAACCTTGCTTTTATGAGAGTTAGTAACTTCAAGATAGTATCCAAAAACGTTATTATAGCTGATCTTGAGGGAAGAAATACCTGTGCGTTCAGCTTCTTTTTGTTGCAATTGAAGTAAGTATTCCTTTCCATGATGAGCGATATTTCTAAGGTCATCCAATTCCCTGTTAACCTGTATATTGATAAATCCTCCTTTGCTGGCTAGGGCAGGTGGATTTTCTATGATCTCTTTGACAATCTTATCTGCAATATAATGGCATGGGTTGAGTGTATCAGCCAGTCGTTGTAAATATTCGTTGGGAGTATTCGATGCCAGATCTTTCACCACATCAATTTGTCGAAGGGCCCGTGCCAGCTGCAGCAATTCCCTGGGATTGATTTTTTTCAATGGGATTTTAGAAACCAGTCGTTCCATGTCCCCGCATTGGCGCATGGCGTGAAGGAATTTATTCCGCAGGTCTGTTTGAAGGATAAGATACTCCACTACGTCAAGCCGTTCATTGATTTTACGAATATCTTTCAATGGAAACACCACCCATCTTTTCAACAATCTTGCTCCCATTGGAGTACAGGTATTGTCAATGACTTTCAAAAGCGTATTACCATTCTCTACATTACTGTACAACAATTCCAGGTTCCGAATGGTGAATTTGTCCATCCATAAATAATCATTCTGTTCCAGTCGCTGGATGGAAGTTATATGCTGTAAATTGGGATGCTCTGTATCTTTCAAATAATGGAGTATGGCACCTGCTGCGACCAAACCAAAACTTAAACCCTCCACACCAAATCCTTTGAGGGAGTGTGTGCCGAAATGCTTTAACAGGCTTTCCTCTGCATAAGACTGTTGAAATATCCACTCATCAAGGGTATATGTATAATAACGGGAACCAAATTCTTCCTTAAATTTCTTTTGGTGATGGCGTTGAAATATTACCTCCGCGGGTTTGAATCCGCTTAATAGTTTATCAGCATATTCCTTATCACCTTCTGCAATGAAAAATTCCCCTGTGGAAATGTCAAGGAAGGCCATTCCATATTTTTCATCATTTGCATGGAGCGCTGCCAGGAAATTATTGGAGCTTAAATCCAAAAGTTTATCGTTTGTAGCTGTGCCAGGCGTAACCATTTCGGTAACTCCCCGCTTAACAATACCTTTTACAGTTTTTGGGTCTTCCAACTGGTCACATATAGCTACCCGGTAACCGGCTTTTACCAGTTTATGGAGGTAGGTATCCAAGGCATGGTGCGGGAAACCGGCCAATTCATTTTCTGAAGCCGAACCATTGTTTCTTTTTGTAAGGGTTATGCCCAATACCTGTGAAGCAATTATAGCATCTCCTCCGAAAGTTTCATAAAAATCGCCAACACGAAATAAAAGGATAGCATCAGGATATTTGGCCTTAATGGCTTTATGCTGCTGCATCAGAGGTGTTTCGGTAGTTTGTGCCTTGCTCATGTGATTGGAGCAAAAATAAGCGGCACCAAAGGAAATCTCCCTTTATAAACGGACTTTTTATCCACGTAAGAGTTGGGTGGTTACTTTTGCTGCAAAACAGGAAAATTTGGTAAGAAAACTATCAATGGATGAATTGAACCGCAAATCAGTGGAAGAGTTCAGGGAATCCAGTAAAATGCCGATCATCGCTATTCTGGAAAATGTCAGAAGTGCATATAATGTTGGAAGTATTTTTCGAACCGCGGATGCTTTTTTACTGGAAGCTATTTATATCTGCGGTTATACTGCGCATCCACCTCATAAAGAGATTAAAAAGACAGCCTTGGGTGCTGATGAAACAGTATCCTGGAAACATTTTAAACATATAAGTGATGCAATATTGGAATTGAAGCAGGAGGGGTATACGATTTATGCCGTGGAACAGGCAGTGAACAGCTTAAAATTGAATGAAATTGAACTCAAAGGTAAGATTGCAGTGGTCTTTGGAAATGAAGTGACAGGTGTAGAGCAATCAACTATTGAAAGCTGCGACGGTTGCCTGGAAATACCTCAATTTGGAATGAAGCATTCCTTGAATGTTTCTGTTGCTGCCGGAGTTGTGCTTTGGGAACTTGTCCGTAATAGGGTACAATCTGGAATTCCGGGATAAGACAATGATTTTACTCATATCTTCTACCCAATCAAATCAGCTGTTTACCTGTGAAAATTGAAATTACCTTTGCGACTTCATTATGTATAAAGTAAAAAATTATCTTTCTTTAGTCAAATTTTCGCATACCATTTTCGCGATGCCATTTGCCCTGATTGGTTTTTTTTTAGGGTTAGCTGAATTTACTTCTATAGTCCCGGGTTGGCATACCAGGATCTTTCCATTATTCATTGACTGGAAAATCATACTGGTAAAATTGGTTTTGGTAATTCTATGTATGGTATTTGCCAGGAGTGCTGCAATGGCTTTTAACCGTTTTCTTGACCATAAATGGGATGCCTTGAATCCAAGAACTGCCGTAAGGGAAATTCCTAAAGGAATTATCACACCTAATAATGCCCTGGCTTTCACCATTATCAATTGTATTTTATTTATTGCCACAACCTTTTTTATAAACCGTGTATGTTTTTTCCTTTCACCCGTTGCCCTGGCGGTGGTGTTGGGATATAGCTATACCAAGCGTTTTACAGCACTATGTCATATTATCCTGGGTTTGGGTTTGTCTTTAGCGCCAATAGGCGCCTATTTAGCAGTAACAGGCAGTTTTCATTGGTTGCCAATTCTATTTTCCTTCGCAGTATTATTCTGGGTAAGTGGTTTTGATATCATATATGCTTTACAGGACGTAGAATTTGATCAATCACAAAGTCTTTATTCAATTCCAGCCCTGGTGGGAAAAGAAAACGGATTAAGAATTTCCGAAGTATTGCATTTTTTAAGCCTGTCAACTGTTGTACTGGCTGGTAAATTGGCTGCCTTTGGATGGTTGTACTGGCTGGGCGTTTTGGTTTTTGGCATTTGCCTGGTTTATCAACATTCAATAGTGAAACCCAATGACCTTAGAAGGGTGAACCTGGCCTTTATGACCCTGAATGGTATAGCAAGCGTAGTTTTTGCTG
The DNA here is from genome assembly GCF_059568575.1 of Flavisolibacter ginsengiterrae DSM 18136. Lineage (NCBI taxonomy): Bacteria > Pseudomonadati > Bacteroidota > Chitinophagia > Chitinophagales > Chitinophagaceae > Flavisolibacter > Flavisolibacter ginsengiterrae. The sequence goes on along the minus strand of NZ_JCANTR010000001.1, from coordinate 132,298 downwards.
TATTTGTAATAAGTGACCTTTTTATCAAATAATATAGCCAAGGTTATTTTCCGCTTCAATAAGATGTAATAAGGAAATTCAATGGGCAGAATACTTTCAATAGATTATGGTGGTAAAAGAAGTGGCCTGGCGGTTTCCGATCCGCTTAAAATTATAGCTACCGGCCTGACCACAGTTGAAACACCAAAACTGATTGGTTTTTTAAAAGAATATTTTATAAAGGAAGAAGTTGAATTGGTTATCATTGGAATGCCTGTGAATTGGGATGATTCTGCTACGCACGCTACGCCACTTGTCCAAAAATTCATCACTGCATTTAAAAAATTCTTTCCTGGCACGCCTATTAAAGAAGTTGATGAAAGGTTTTCATCAAAAATGGCATCCCAAGCTATGATAGACATGGGACTAAGAAAAAAGCAAAGGCAGGAAAAGGGTAGGATAGATGAAATAGCTGCAACTATTCTATTGCAGGAATACATGCAATCCAGCCAACTTTAGGATTTAATAAGATTTTCGACCACCATAGCTTTACAACATTGCTTTATTTTTGCGGGGCAGGAATTCCAAATTATATTTAATAATGATTCTTCCTATTGTAGCATATGGTAATCCTATTTTAAGAAAAGTAGGTCATGATATTGATCAGAATTATCCTAACCTTGACAAACTTATCGAGGATATGTGGGAAACCATGTATGCCAGTAATGGGGTAGGACTTGCTGCTCCACAGGTGGGAAGGGATATCAGGTTGTTTGTCATGGATAGCGCCCAGATATTCTCCAACATGGATGAAAAAGATAAGGAAGAAGAAAATTACCCGGATGCTCCCGGCATTAAACAGGTATTCATCAATGCTCATATTATTGAAGAGCACGGTGATGACTGGTCTTATAATGAAGGTTGTTTAAGCATACCTAAGATCAGGGAAGATATTTACCGGGCCGAGGAAGTTACACTTGAATACCAGGATCAAAATTTTAAAAAGCATACCCGTACTTTTAATGGTGTAACAGCCCGTATCATTCTTCATGAATATGACCATATAGACGGGAAACTATTTATTGATTACCTGTCGCCTTTAAAAAGAAAGCTTTTGAAAAGAAAGCTTGATGATATTTCCAAAGGCAATATAAAGGTTGACTATAAAATGTCATTCTCAAAATAGGCCAACTATACCATTTCCAATAGGAATATAATGTGCCATTTGGCGCACCGGTCAGTCCATTAATTTGCTATTATGGTAAATTTTGCTAAGCTTATTATATGTAGTATCACCATTTGTTCCGGTTGTTTTACCACTAGTTGTTATGGACAAACTGATACCTCTGACGCCCAGATATTAAGCAAGATCACTGTAATGAGCGAGGTGGTGATCCGTAATGACCTGGATGTGATGAACTTTCTCCAAAGGGTAAAAAATGACTCCAGCTTTTATAAAGCTTTTAAAAATCTTCATCTTGTAGGGTACACATCTATCAATGACATTAAGATGCTGGATAAAACAGGTAATGTTAGTGCTTCCCTGTACAGTAAAACAAAACAACGCCGTTTTAATAATTGCAGGGAAATGGAAGTTTTGCAGGAAAAGTTGAATGGCGATATAAAGGCGTTTTATACAGCTGAATTGTATTCAAGTCTTTTTTTTACCAAAGGAAAAGTTTGTAATGAATCCAATATCGTAAATGGTATTGAAAGGTCAGTAAAAAACAAATCCGGAGTAGAGAAGCATAAGGAGCAATTAAAGATGTTGTTTTTTGATCCCGGGAAGAAAATTCCCGGGATACCATTCATGGGAGATAAAGTGGATATTTTTGATCCTGGCATGTCCCGATATTATAATTATCTAATCGACATGGGGGAGATGAGTGGCCAGAATTGTTATGTATTCAGTATAAAGGCAAAGGATGAACTGAGTTCTTCGGATAGGGATAAAATCGTTTTTGACGACATCACTACCTGGTTCAATGCCAAAACCATGGAGATCGTAGCCCGCAATTATGATCTTAGCTATAACACTCCCTTATATGATTTTAAAGTCCACATGGAGGTTGAAATGACAAAATTTGGTGAATGGCTGGTTCCCCAGGTTCTTAGGTATAATGGAAACTGGAAAGTGCTATTCAAAAAAAGAGAAAGGGGCATATTCACTGCCACATTATTTGATTTTGAAAAAGAATAAATTTCTTTTTCTAATCTTTAATGGTTTTCACATAATTTCTCCATTTTTCTATAACCTGGCTAATATCATCAGGTAGCTCTGTTTCAAAAAAGACCTCTTTTCCTGTGCCCGGATGTACAAACCCAAGAGTCTTGGCATGTAAAGCCTGTCTTTGACAAATCATAAAACAATTGTCTACAAATTGTTTATACTTACTGAAGATGGTACCTTTCACGATCTTATCGCCCCCATAAAAATCATCGTTGAATAATGGGTGCCCAATATGTTTCATATGAACACGTATCTGGTGTGTTCGTCCAGTTTCCAGGATACACTGTACCAATGTAACATAATTAAATCTTTCTAATACTGAATAGTGCGTAATAGCTTCTTTTCCATGGTCTCCTTCAGGGTAAGCCTCAAACAGCTTCCTGTGTCTTAAGTTGCGTCCTACATGAGCCACAATAGTTCCTGAATCATCTTGCACATCACCCCAGACCAGTGCCATGTATTTTCTTTTGACCGTATGGTCATAAAATTGCTTGGCCAAATGTCGCATGGCTTTGTCATTTTTAGCCAATACCAACAGGCCACTGGTATTTTTGTCTATCCTGTGAACCAGACCAAATCTTGGCAAGACTTCTTCTGAAATATCAGGGATTTTTTGTTGGAGGTACCAGGCAATGCCGTTCAGCAAGGTGCCATTATAGTTTCCACTTCCCGGGTGTACCACCATACCGGCAGGTTTGTTGATGATAATAATGTCATCATCTTCGAAAACTATATTCAGCGGAATATTTTCCGGAACAATTTCAGTTGATTCAGGCGAAAGATCTGAATAGATAACTATTTGATCGTAAGGTTTTACTTTATAGTTCTGTTTGATTTCTTTATTATTCACCAGCACCAGCCCCGAATTGATAGCCCTCTGTAGTTTATTTCGGGTAGCACCTTCCAACCGGTTCATAAGAAATTTATCTACCCGGTAAGGCTCCTGGCCTTTGTCAATAGTAAAGGTGAACCTTTCATACAGTTCATCATTGCTTTCCTGTTGGTCGTCGTTTACCGGACCAATTGCCTCTGTACTCATATGCTGCAAAAATAAAGGGTGTAAAGTTGGTATTTTTGAGTAATGGATACTCAAATGGTGGAATTCAGAGACCTGGGGAAGATGAATTATAAGGAAGCCTGGGATTACCAGGAAAATTTATTGAAAAGAAACCTGGAGGCCAAGTCTAAAAAAAATGGTGATACCGTTATTCCCACTAACAACTATTTACTATTGGTAGAACATCCTCCCGTCTATACTTTAGGGAAAAGCGGCAAAATGGATCATATCCTGATCAGTGAAGAAGAGCGAAATGCCAGGGGCATACAGTTTTTTCACACCAACAGGGGTGGGGATATAACCTTTCACGGCCCTGAACAAATAGTTGGGTATCCTATTCTGGATCTTGAAAATTTCTATACAGATATTGGACGTTACCTACGTGAACTGGAGGAAGTAATCATACTTACCCTGAAAGATTTTGGTATAACCGGTGAAAGGTCAACGGGCGAAACGGGGGTTTGGATAGATAGTTTTATAAAAGGTAAAGAACGTAAGATCTGCGCAATGGGTGTAAGGTGTAGCAGGTGGATTACTATGCATGGCTTTGCTTTGAATGTGAATACCGACCTGGGATATTTTGATCATATTATACCCTGTGGTATACAGAATAAACAAGTGACATCAATGAAAGCAGAATTGGGACATGCAATAGAGCTTTCCTCTGTAAAAGAAAAGATTTTACAAAACTTTGAGAAGGTATTTAAAGTGAAAATGGCTTCTAATCAAAACTCCTTGGAAAGGTAGAATTTGTTTTTTTCTACAAGTTTTTCATCACTATACAATTCAAATTTGAACCATCCTGAATGGATGAAATTTGTCTTATCCAGGGTTAAAGCGGGTTGTTTAATATTCTTTATTTCAAAAAGCGGTTCATCATTCTCCTCAAAGAATTTAATGTGGTATTTTTTCCGGTCTGCATCGGGTAGATTTATAAAAACATACCCATCCTTATTGGTATAGACATAAAAAGAGGGAACAAAATCTGGTTTTTTGGGTATTGATTTGTTGACAATGGTTTCTTTATTCCGGGCCGGTTCAACCACGGGAGACACAACGGCAATAGAAGAATCAATGAAAGGTTTTCTTGGAGCTGTAACAAAAAATTCGCCTTTATCAAGGTTGATGAACAGGCGGTAAAACATATGATCATTAGGAGCTTTTGTATCAGCAAATCCATTTTGAATGGCAGATGGATCTGTCACACTTAGAATAGTTTTATAATTTTTCAAACTATCGAAAGATCGCTGAACAGAAATCTGTTTGGTGACAGGGTAATTATTCACCCAACCTATGATGATCCGGTTATTGCCGGCATTTTTCACTGTAAATCCAGGCAAGGTATCCTGGGCGGACAATGTTGAAAAACCAGCAGAACATATCAGTAAAAAATACAGACAAATAATACGCATCATAATAAGACTTTAGCTTTCTTCCTTACAATCCATGCAAATATAATTGCAGGGCGCTTTTTAGCTTAAAATATTAACGTTCCCTTCGGGAGGGACAGGTTTCCCTGTAAGCCACCACTATGAATGATCAGCACCTTACTTTCTTTTGGAAAAAAATTTTTCATCAGGAGATCATTTGCCCCATAAAATAATTTCCCTGTATAAACAAAATCTGTAGGTATACCGGTTTGTTGATACCAGTCATTCATGAATTGAATCAATTCCGGAGAAGTTTTGGCATAACCTCCAAAATGGTAATCATATATCAATTGGAAACCTTGCTTTTTTCCTGGCAACAAACTATTGATTTTAAGTTCCAGGCTGTCATCCTGCAATACCGGGAATCCAATGATGCTTTGTCCCGGAAGGGCGGCAGCAATCAAACCACTAAGCATGGTTCCTGTTCCTACTGCAGCCAGGATATGCGTATAAATATTACAATTTAATTCCTGTAATATTTCCATAGCGCCTGTCATTCCCATTTTTCCAAATCCTCCTTCATCCACCATGTATACATCTCCTGGATCAAGGTTAACCAGAGCTTCACCAGGTATGACTTTAGCTTTATAATCGCTTCTTGAAATAAAATACAGTTCCATATTATACGCGAGAGCCTGTTGAAGCGTATGAGAAAGGTTTTTTGGCCTTTCACCTCTTATGATTCCAATACTTTTTAAATTATAATATTGGCTGGCTGCAGCTGTGGCCACTATGTGATTGGAATATGGGCCACCAAAAGTAAGGATCGTTTTTTTGTTGCGATTTACTGCATCGTGAAGATAATTTTTTAGCTTAAACCATTTATTCCCGGAAACAACCGGGTGGATCTCATCCAGCCTTAGAGCATCAACCGTGGTATGAAATTTATAGTTAATAGAAATCGGACCGACTTTACTTTTTTGGAAGGGGATCAAACTCATTATCAGTCAAAATTCTAATTTATTTAATTTCGGGCCCGATTTAAAAATCATTTATGAAACCTACATTAGTTATAATGGCCGCCGGAATGGCATCAAGATATGGAAGTATGAAACAGATCCAACAGTTTGGCCCCAGCGGTGAAACCATTATGGATTATTCAATTTATGACGCTATAAAGGCCGGATTCCAAAAAGTTGTATTTATTATCAGGGAAGATTTCGCTGAAGATTTCAAGGAAATATTTGAGCCCAAACTCAATGGCCGGATAGAAACAGAATATGTGTACCAGGAAATGGACAAATACCTGGAGGGTTATGAAGTTCCGGAAAACAGGACAAAACCATGGGGAACTTCACATGCCATTATGTGTGCAAAAGATGCAGTTGATGGCCCTTTTGCTGTAATAAATGCAGATGATTTTTATGGAAGTGATGCATTTCAGAAAGCTTGCGGGTTTTTAAAAAATGAGTGCAAAGAAGATGTATATGCTATCGTAGGATACGAACTCGCCAAAACACTTTCTGAAAACGGATCTGTTAGTCGGGGAGTCTGTGAGATTGATAAGCATAGCAACCTGGTGGCAATAAATGAACGTTTAAAGATCTATAGAGAAAATGGAAGTATGGTTTATGAGGATCCCAATGGAGAGAAACATTCTTTACCTGAAGATTCCATTGCATCAATGAATTTCTGGTGTTTTCATCCCTCCATATTTTCATTTCTCCAGGCTGGGTTCAAAACTTTTCTTGATGAGAATATAGATAATCCCAAATCAGAATACCTTATCCCATTTTCTGCCGATCAGTTTATTAAAAAGGATCTTGGCGTCATAAAAGTTATTCCTACATCTTCACAATGGTTTGGTGTAACCTATAAAGAAGACGCACCCGTAGTTCAAAAAAGTTTGAGTGAACTGGTTGAAAAAGGTGCTTATCCAAAAAGTCTTTGGAGCGTTTCTTCCAGTGTATAATTTTATTATAACTAATCTTCAAAGTAAAAGGTCCTGGTTTTTGCCAGGACCTTTTACTTTTATATGATATCTCTTAATCAACTTTCACCATGAAAACGAAATTAGAGATCTTCTTCACCTGTTGCATTCTATCAGCTCCTTTCAGGCCAGGTGATGATGGGGTTTTTACGTTTTTGAAGGAAGTGTCTTTTTGCAATTCATTAAGGGCATTAAGAATATATTTAGAATGAATAGCAAAAACAGCACCCTCAGCCGTATTTTGTTTGGCACTTAATATACCAATAATCTCACCGTTTTTATTGAGGATAGGACTTCCGCTATTTCCCCTGTTAGCCGGTACGGTAATCTGGCAGCTTAAAGTGTCGCCATTGTAACCGGTTTTAGCAGAAAGGTAACCTTCACCATAAACAATATCATTACGCGGATAGCCAAGTGTGTAAATTGGCTCAGCAATGTCTCCACCGTAACGTTTTATGGAATAAGGAATGGAACCTGGGGATTTATAGCGTTTATCAGTGATTTTTAAAATAGCAATGTCTCTTTGAGGATCACTATATACAACTACCGCATTCAGATCCACACCATTATTGTCCTGCACAGCAATATGTTTTGCATCTTCAATGACGTGTTGATTGGTAACGATATACCCTTTGGAATCCAGTAAAAAACCTGTACCGCCGCTTTTATAGGTAATAGCTGGGGTCTGTATAACTTCCTGCGCCTGGTCTTTTACATTGTCAATCTTTTGGTTGAGTTCATGGTTTTTATTCTCAAGCTTTGAAATGCTTTGTTTCAATTCTCTTCTCAGAGCCTGCACTTCCTGTGTTGGTTTGCCTGGTGAGAAGGACCAAACCAAAGCGCTCATGGTTAAAGCAGTAATACCAGCGATAGATGCGGCAATAGCAGCCACCCGTTTATATCGATTGTATAAATAAATAACCTTGGCCTTTCCTTTTAAACGAGGGGATTTAATGAGTCCTTTTTCAGCCAGATGAATATGATTTTCATTTAAAAGGTTCTTGAAATTCTTAATATCATCAAACCTGTTCATTTGTTGAAGAAAGAAAGTGTGTTCCACCACCATTTGGTCGATTTCCGGGTTGGTCTTACGCAATCCTTCGAAATAAACCCGCTCATCAGGAGTCATTTCCCCGGAAATGTAACGTTCAACAGCCTCCAGAATTTTAATATCTTCTATCACAGTGACTCATTTTTATATTGAGAAAAGAAAAGTCTTTTTAAGCGAACCAGGCATTTATACTTCTGGTTTTTGGCATTTTCTGCATTTGTGTATCCAAAACCAGTTGCTATATCTGTCATGGTTCTTTTATGAATGTAAAAAGCCTCTAATAAACTTTTACATGGTTCCCCGAGATTATTCATCGCTTTTTCCATCATCCCGTATTCATTGTTCCTTTGTTCATGGTCATCCATTTCTTCATCCACTGGGACTATCTCAGCGTGACCTTCCAATAAATTAAAGCGGTTTTGATGCATCAACTTCTTCAACCAGATTCTGCGGCTTACTGAATAAATGAATGTTTTGATCTGGCAATTCAATTCAAAAGAGCCGGACTGAACCTTTTCATACAACACAATCATGGCCTCCTGGAAAACATCTTTAGCATCGTCTGCGGTACCATTGTTATTGATAATCAATGCCTGAACGATATTGAAATTATCCTTATATATTGTTTCTACAGCCTTTTTATCACTTTTAGATAAACCCTGGAGCAATGCCTTCTCGTTATTCTCAGCTTTCAATTATCTCTATTTAATACCAAAATCTAAAAATAGTAACCCAACGAGGTGATAAAAAAAATATTTTGAATTAGGGGGTTACCTTTTTTAATTATTGGTATTAATCTCATTATCAAGCGTAGATATGAAAACAATTGGTTTTGTGGTAATAGTGTTGGGTTCTGTTCTATCTGCATGTAATGATAGTGGAAGTTCTACCAGGATTAAAATCGATTCCATAGGTAGAAAGTTTGATACCTCGGCAGAAAGAATTTGGGACTCAACCAAGGAAAAAGCCAAAGAAATAAAACAAAAGATCGAAAATAAACTTGATCAAAAAGATTCTGCTTCAAAAAAGGCAGATAATAAATAACCTTAAAAACAAAAGAATGAAAAAGATTTTCATGGTTTTAGCAGTAGCTGGTGCATTAACAGCATGTAACAACAGTGCAGATAACGCAAAAGATACTATGGATTCAGTAGCTTCTGAGCAAAAGGATAAACTTGATTCTTCTGCAGATGCAACAAAGAATAAAATTGATTCTACTGTAGATGTTAAGAAAGATAAGATCGATTCTTCAGTGGATGCAAAAAAAGAAATGATCGATTCAACTAAGAAATAATAATTGAATTGATTCTTTTCCATAAACAGTCATTATCAAACAATCATAAATAATATCAATGAAAAAAGTTCTTGGAATTATTGTAATTGCTGGTTCACTAGTTGCTTGTAAAAGCAATAGCGAGAGCACTACAACTACAGACTCAACAACAACGACAACAACAGCCCCTCTAACAACTGATACTACCGTTACAACTGTAGATACTACCACTACCGTGAAAGTAGATACAACTCATGCTGCTACTGATACAGTAAAGCACTAAGAGTAGTTAAGCTTTGCCAACACGGATGTAGTTATCAACTAATTCATATGGCAAGCAATCCTTGGAAAAGCCATCCTGTTTTGGGATGGCTTTCTTTTTTCCCATTATGCTAAATCAAAAGAAATCATCCCTGTTTTTCTAAAGGAGAATTGTGAATAGTTTGCCTTAAATCGCACAATTCCTTTATTATCTGTGCTATGAGTGATTTACCTTTGCCCAAATTTTTATATGAGTACGTTTGAAGAGTTAGGCCTGCAGGAAAACTTATTAAAGTCTGTAGGTGAACTAGGTTTTACCCAACCAACACCCATCCAGGAAAAAGCCATACCAGTTTTGTTATCCGGCACTAAAGACCTGATAGGTTTAGCCCAAACCGGAACCGGTAAAACGGCAGCCTTTGGATTGCCATTATTGCAATTAATTGAATCTAAAGAAAAATATCCTCAGGCATTAATTATATGTCCCACCCGCGAATTGTGCATGCAAATCGTGAACGAGATTGAATTGTTCAAAAAACATATGACAGGCGTTCATGTTGTAGCCGTTTACGGTGGCGCTTCTATTTCCATGCAGATCAGGGATATCCGTAGAGGTGTTCATATTATAGTTGCTACGCCTGGAAGGTTGATTGACCTGATAGAAAGGAAAGCCATCAACCTCGAACAGATAAAGTATGTTGTCCTGGACGAAGCAGATGAAATGTTGAATATGGGATTCCAGGAAGACATTGAATTTATTTTGCAGAATACCCCTCAGCGTGATAGCACCTGGCTGTTCAGTGCCACTATGCCTCCGGAGATCAGGAAGGTAAGTAAGAAGTACATGCAATCCCCGGTGGAGATCACTGTCGGCAAGATGAATACTGCGAACAAGAATGTGGATCACCAATATTTTGTTACAACTGCTTCACATAGGTATGAAGCATTGAAAAGACTTATTGATTTTAACCCGGGCATGTACGCGATTGTATTTACTCGTACAAAAGCTGATGCACAGGAAATAGCAGAAAAGCTTACCCGTGAGGGATACGATATTGATGCTTTACATGGCGACCTGACACAGGCCCAACGCAACAAAGTTATGGATGAGTTTAGGGAGAAAACCTTGCAACTCCTTATTGCCACGGATGTGGCTGCCAGGGGTATTGACGTTCAGGGTATCACCCATGTTATCAATTTTGAATTGCCTGATGATGTTGAGGTATATACCCACCGCAGCGGTAGAACAGGGAGAGCAGGTAAGACAGGTGTTTGTATGTCGATAGTGCATTCAAGAGAAACCGGCAGGATCAGACAAATCGAGAGAATGGTACAGGTGCCCTTCCACAAACTCGAAATTCCTTCTGGAAAAGATGTTTGCAGGAAGCAATTCTTCTATTTCATGGATAAGCTATTGCAAACAGACATCAGTCATGGTGATTATGAAACCTATCTGCCCATGCTCCAGGAAAAATTTGCGGATGTGAGCAAGGATGAAGTGCTTAAAAGAGTGGCAGCACTGGAATTTGACAGGTTCTTAAAATACTACGAGAATTCAGAAGATCTCAATACAAGGGAAAGAAAAGATGATAGGTCAAGAACTGCACCTGATGGACGTGGAGAAAGATTTGGAGACAAACGCCGCGATACCAGGGGAAGGGAATTCAGTGGGGGCGGTAACTCAACCAGGTTATTTATCAACCTTGGAACAAAGGATGGATTTTATAAGGCTAGTTTCCTCCAATTTATTCTGGATATGAGTGATCTGTCTAAAGATGTATTGGGCAGGATAGATATGAAGGAAATGAATAGCTGGATTGAAATTGATAAGCAGGTAGCTAATAAAATGATCGAATCAATCGATGGAAAGAAATATAAAGGCAGAAGATTGCGAATGAATGAAGCTGATTCTGTCCGCAGATAAAAAATTTGTTCATTTTGAAATGATTTCTATATTTGTCAGGCAATGACAATTACAAAAGCATACGGTTGCTATTTTAGTTTCTTCTATTTTAGTAGGAGCCGGGACTGCTTTTGTTGAAAATGAGTAAACCAATTCAGCATAAGAGATCCCGGCCAAATGGTCGGGATTTTTGTTTTCAGTATGATTATGAAAGTATCAATACAAGGTTTTGAAGGCAGTTTCCACCAGATAGCAGCAAGGCAGTTTTTTGGTAAAGAGATATCTGTAGCCACTTGTGCTACATTCAGGGAAGTTATTGACCTCACAACCAGCGGGCAAACAGATGCTGGAATCATGGCCATTGAAAATTCTATTGCAGGCAGTATACTGCCAAATTATAATCTGTTACAAAAATCGAACTTAAAAATTACCGGTGAAGTTTACCTGCCTATCAGGCAACATTTGTTGGTTAATCCTGGAGTGGCGCTCGAGGATATCCACGAAGTTCATTCACACCCCATGGCTATTCAGCAATGCCTCGAATACCTGGTGCAGTATAACTGGAAACTGGTAGAAACAGAGGATACCGCTTTAAGCGCCAAAAAAATTCACCAGCATAAGAATAAACATACTGCAGCTATAGCCGGAAAATTAGCAGCCGAATTATTTGAACTGGACATCCTTGCAGAAAATATACATACTGAAAAGCATAATTATACTAGGTTCCTGGTGCTGAACAGGGAGGCCGTGAATCAGCTGGATGCAGATAAAGCCTCTGTCAGTTTTTCAACCGATCATTCCAAAGGTAGCCTTGCCAGGGTTTTAACTACCATAGCAAATGGCGGCATCAATTTAAGCAAACTGCAAAGCTTCCCGATCCCGGGTAGTGACTGGAAATATAATTTTCATGCAGACATGGAATTTGAATCCATTGAACAATTCAATGCTGTAATAAATGGCATGCAGCAAATTACTGAAGCCATAAAGATCTATGGGGTCTACAAAAATGGAAATGCAAAGAAAAGCGTATGAAACTTGAAATTGCTCAAAGATTAAATGGCATAGGAGAATATTATTTTTCTCAAAAGCTCCGCCAGATCGATGAATTAAACCAAAAAGGTGAAAATGTCATTAACCTGGGTATTGGCAGCCCGGATATGCCCCCGCATCCTGAAGTTATACGGATCTTACAGGAAGAAGCTTCAAAGCCAAATGTTCATGGCTATCAAAACTATAAAGGGATACCTGCTTTACGTAAAGCTTTTGGCGACTGGTATCAGCGTTGGTATTCCGTTCACCTTGATCCAAATACAGAGATACTTCCATTGATTGGATCCAAGGAAGGTATCATGCACATCAGCATGAGCTTTTTAAATGAGGGGGACCAGGTTTTAATACCAAATCCTGGCTACCCAACCTACAGGAGTGCTACCCAATTGGCAGGAGGCGTTTGCCTCGGGTATGATCTGTTGGAGTCTAATCAATGGCAACCCGATTTCAATGAATTGGAAAGCAGGGACCTGAGCAAGGTAAAAATTATGTGGGTCAATTATCCTCATATGCCTACAGGACAACCTGCGAATCATGAGCTTTTCGAGAAGCTTGTAAAATTCGGAATGAATAATGACATTTTGATTTGCCACGACAATCCCTATAGTTTTATTCTGAACAATGAGTCACCAATAAGCTTATTGAGCATACCTGGTTCGAAAGAAGTATCCATTGAACTGAATTCCCTCAGCAAATCACATAACATGGCAGGATGGAGAGTTGGATTAATTGCTGCCTCTGCTCAAAATATTGAAAAGATACTTCGGTTTAAAAGTAATATGGATAGTGGTATGTTTCAACCTATCCAAATGGCAGCCGCCAAAGCCCTGACACTTGATGAAGACTGGCATGCTCAGTTAAATAAAGTGTATGCTGTCCGGAGACAAAAAGTATATGAGCTGTTAGATGATTTGAATTGTTTTTACGATAAAGAACAGGTCGGACTGTTTGTTTGGGCAAGGATACCAGGCCATTTTGAAAATGCATATCAATTAAGTGACCAGGTATTGGATCAGGCACGTGTATTCATTACACCCGGTGGAATTTTTGGTAACAATGGAGATCAGTTTATCAGGATCAGCCTGTGCACAGCAGAAGAAAAAATATCCGAGGCAATAGAAAGGATCAAAAAAACAAAGGAGCAAAAAGTATGATTGTTTCTATAATTGGTACAGGACTTATTGGTGGTTCTTTTGCCATTGCATTGAAGGAAAATGGAATGGCAGAAAAAATCCTCGGCGTTGAATCTAATAAAGAACATGCCGCCCTGGCTTTGTCTCTTGGACTTGTTGATGAGATCACCGGATGGGAAGAAGCAGTAAGTCAATCAGACCTTGTAATTCTTGCTATACCTGTAAATGCTGTTGAAGAATTATTGCCTGCAATGTTGAATATGGTAGATCAGCAAGTGATCATGGATGTTGGTTCTATAAAAAATGGGATATTAGCTGCCGTGTCCAGTCATCCAAAGCGTAGCCGGTTTGTTGCCACGCATCCTATGTGGGGTACAGAATACAGCGGTCCCGGGGCTGCCGTGCAAGGCGCCTTTATTGGCAAAGCTACCGTCATCTGTGACCATGAAAGATCAGACAATGATGCGGTTGCATTAGTAGAACATCTGTACCGCAAATTGGGCATGCACCTGGTATATATGACAGCAGCGGAACATGATGTGCATGTTGCCTATATCAGTCATATTTCCCACATCACTTCATTTGCACTGGCTAATACAGTCCTGGAAAAAGAAAGGGAAGAGGATGCCATATTCGAGTTGGCAAGTGCCGGTTTTGAAAGTACCGTACGTTTGGCAAAAAGTAATGCTGCCATGTGGGTACCGGTTTTGATGCAAAACCGGGAAAATGTCCTCGATGTATTAAATGAACATTTAAGCCAGTTAAGAAAGTTCAAAGCATGCCTGGAAAAGGAAAATTATGATTATTTACAGGAGTTGATAGAGAATGCCAATAAGATCAAAAGAATACTAAAATAACCGGGGCCTGATAAGTCCATTCATTAAAAAATTACTATAGTATGCAAACACAACAAAAAGTAAATGCTGACCTGGTAAAAGAAAAATGGAATAAACGTCCATTGATCATCTCAGGTCCCTGCAGCGCCGAAACAGAAGAGCAGGTGATTGAAACAGCCTCAAGACTTGCCAAAACAGGTAAAGTGGATATTTTACGGGCAGGTATCTGGAAACCACGAACCAGGCCTGGAAGTTTTGAAGGTATTGGAACAAAAGGACTTCCCTGGTTGCAAAAAGCAAAGGAAATCACAGGCATACCTACTGCCATTGAAGTTGCAACTGCTAAACAGGTTGAAGATGCACTTCATTTTGATGTAGATGTATTGTGGCTTGGTGCCCGCACCACTGTTAATCCTTTCAGCGTTCAGGAAGTGGCTGATGCTTTACGGGGTGTTAATGTTCCTGTTTTGATCAAAAACCCGATCAATCCTGACCTGGAATTGTGGACAGGTGCTGTGGAAAGGGTTGCCAAAGCAGGTATCAAAGATATTGGCCTGATCCATCGTGGCTTTTCTTCCTATGGCAATACAGAATACCGCAATGCCCCAATGTGGCACCTCGCCATTGAAATGAAACGCCGGAACCCGGAATTGCCGATCATTAATGATCCATCTCATATCTGCGGTCGCCGTGATATTTTGTTGGAAGTGGCACAAAAAGCCATTGACCTTGACTATGATGGTTTAATGATCGAAACCCATATTGATCCTGACAACGCATGGAGCGATGCCAAACAACAAATAACACCGGAGCAATTGGCAGTGATGCTGGAAGAGATTATTTGGAGAAAGGAAGACGTTGCATCAGAAGAATATCATGCTGCTCTTGAGAAATTACGACAACAGATCAATCACCTGGATGATGAGTTGATGTTTATATTAAGCCAGCGGATGAAAATCGCTGAAAAGATCGCTACCTATAAAAAAGAGAATAATATTACCATCCTTCAAACGAAAAGATGGAATGAGATACTGGAAAGAGCATGCACAAAGGGAGAAAAATTAGGGTTAAGTAAAGAGTTCATTACTAAATACTTTGATGCCGTTCACCTGGAAAGCATTACACACCAAACTAAAATCTTTAATGATTAATGGATAAGAAAACATTCCGCTTCAGCACTTCATCCGTTAATTATTTTTTCGGGTCTGGTATGAGTCAATTGAAGGAAATTGTTGATAGAAAGAATTCCATTATACTTACAGACGAAAATGTTTTTGCTGCACATTCTAAAAGGTTTAAAAATTGGAATACCATTGTTTTAAAGACTGGTGAAGAATTTAAGATACAGGGCACGGTGGATTCAGTTATTGAACAATTGATAGAAATGGGTGCTGACCGCCAGACAACGCTAATCGGTGTTGGAGGAGGAGTGATAACAGACCTCACAGGATATATTGCATCCATTTACATGAGAGGTATTTCCTTTGGATTCATTCCCACCACTTTGTTGGCACTTGTTGATGCTTCCATAGGAGGCAAGAATGGTATAGATGTGGGCGTTTATAAAAATATGGTTGGGGCAATTAAGCAACCATCATTTATTCTACAGGATCTACAGTTTTTAAGTTCTCTACCCGAACCGGAATGGCAAAATGGATTTGCAGAGATCATAAAACATGCCTGTATTAAAGATGCTGCTATGTTCAGGAGCCTGGAATCAAATGACCTGGCATTTTATATGAAACGCAAAAAGGAAATATCCAGCCTTATTCGCAGGAATGTTCTTATAAAGACCAGGGTAGTAATGCAGGATGAATTTGAAAAAGGAGACCGCAAACTCCTGAATTTTGGACATACACTTGGACATGCCCTGGAAAACCAATATGAACTTTCTCATGGCCAGGCCATCTCTATTGGTATGACCTACGCCTCTGATCTTTCAGGGAAAGTAAATGGTTGTAAAAGCACAGAACGTATTCCAGGCGTCTTACAACAATATGGACTTCCGACCTATGCCCAATTTGATAAAGAGAAAGTGATCAACGTTTTAAAGATGGATAAGAAAAAGGAAAACAACGCTATCAATTTTATTTTATTGGAGAAAATTGGTAAGGCTGTTATAGAAAAAATTTCCATAGATCAATTATATAGCACTTTATAATGAGGATAACTGTACAACCAGGATCATTAAACGGGATAGTTACGGCGCCAGCTTCCAAAAGTGCCATGCAAAGGGCTTGCGCTGCTGCACTGATCAAAAAAGGCAGGACCATTTTACACAATCCCGGCATATCGGCAGACGACAATGCAGCACTGGATATTATTAAACAATTGGGTGCTACTGTTGAAAGATCAGGAGCCACTATTATCATAAATAGTAAGGGTGTTGACCCTGTTTCAGGAAGTATTAATTGTGGTGAAAGTGGATTGTCTGTTCGCATGTTTACCCCCATAGCAGCATTAAGCAATAAGCCCATTACCATCACCGGGAAGGGAAGTTTATTGAAAAGACCCTTATCATTTTTTAGTGAGGTGTTACCAAAACTTCACGTAGAGACAAGCTCAAATAATGGACTTTTGCCCTTAACTGTCAAAGGCCCCCTGGTGCCGGAGAATATTACTGTTGATGGCTCCTTATCATCCCAGTTTCTTACGGGACTGTTGATGGCTTATGCTGCAGCAAATGCACGTGACATTACTATTACTGTCAGGAATTTGAATAGTAAACCCTATATCGAACTGACATTAAAAGTGATGTCGGATTTTGGATTACATGTTCCCATGAACAATCGGTATGAAGAATTTTATTTCCCTATGCAGTCAATTGCCAGCTTTCCCAATAACGAGATCAATTATAATGTAGAAGGCGACTGGAGTGGGGGAGCTTTTTTGCTGGTTGCAGGCGCTATTGCCGGCAATATCACGGTGAAAGGTTTGGATCTTTTCTCTACCCAGGCTGATAAAGCCATTTTGCAGGCATTACAGCAGGCGGATGTTTCTATGAGCATCAGGGAATCTGAAATTGAAATACGTAAAAGCGCCTTGAAACCTTTTCATTTTAATGCTACTGATTGTCCTGACTTGTTTCCACCCCTGGTAAGTTTAGCAGCATATGCCAATGGTACTTCTGTCATAGAGGGTGTTCACCGCCTTACGCACAAGGAAAGTAACCGCGCCGTAACCTTACAGGAGGAATTTTGGAAAATGGGAATTGAAATCATACTGCAGGAAGATCTCATGCTGATCAAAGGTGGAACCGGAGTAAATGGGGCGGTCACTCATTCTCACCATGATCACAGGATTGCAATGGCTTGTGCAGTTGCCGCATTAGCAGCTAACGGTGAGGTAGTTATTGATAATGCTGATGCTGTAAATAAATCCTATCCCGGCTTTTATAATGATCTTCGTTCTATACAAGCTTCTATAACCTAAACCTCTTTAATTTCATTGCATGAACACCTTTGGACAAATATTCAGGTCGTCAATTTTCGGTGAGTCACACGGTCCCTCTGTAGGTATTACCATTGATGGAGTTCCGGCAGGCCTCCCAATAAATGAGGAAGATTTTGTAACTGATATCGAAAGAAGAAAAGGAGGTTTGCAAAAAGGTACTACTCCCAGGAAAGAAGATGACATACCCATTTTTATTACAGGTGTATTTAATAATAAAACCACTGGTGCTCCATTAACTATATTATTCGAAAATAAAAATACCCGGTCAGGCGACTATGAAAAGCAAAGAGCAATACCCCGTCCGGGACATGCCGATTTTGTAGCTCATGAAAAATATGGTGGCTTTGAGGATTTCAGAGGCGGTGGTCATTTTAGTGGAAGGCTGACTGTTTGCCTGGTTGCGGCAGGAGTGGTAGCCAAAAAAATATTAGGTGGCATAACTGTTTCAGCAAAAATTATAGAAGTAGCAGGTGAAAAAGACATTGACAAGGGTTTACAAAAAGCAATAGATGCCAAAGATTCAGTTGGTGGCATAGTTGAATGCCAGGTTACAGGAGTGCCTCTGGGTTTGGGCGAGCCTTTTTTTAACTCGGTAGAATCTCTTATCAGTCATGCGGCATTCTCCATTCCTGCCATCAAGGGCATCGAATTTGGAGCGGGGTTTAAAGCAGCTAGCATGTTTGGCAGTGATCATAATGATGCAATAAACACCGCATCCGGCCATACAGTAACAAATCATGCTGGTGGCGTTGTGGGCGGCATCAGTAATGGTAATGATATAATTTTCAGGGTGGTTGTTAAGCCCACATCATCCACTCCCAAAGAACAGGAATCATGGAATTGGGAGACCAGTGCATTGGAAAAGTTTTCTGTAAAAGGTCGTCACGATCTTTGCATTGCTTTACGTGTACCACCGGTTCTAGAAGCCATAACTGCAATGGTCCTTGCAGACCTTATGCTCCTGGAGCAAAGGCTTCCACGTGTATGTAATTCCTAAAGAAGTAAAAAAATTACCGTTTTTTCTTTCATTCCTTATTAAAGAAGTCTTAGAAAAGGCTTCTCAATTATACTTTCTCAATATTTAGTTTTATTTTTCCCGGCAATTATTAGAATTAATCATAATAGAATTACAAATAAATGCGCTCTTAAAGGATCAGGCAAAATATTTATATTGTATGGTCGTTAAGCTATTTAACCTATGATCAAACCTAAATGTGACCTTTCCTTTGCAGGCATTATTGGTTTTTTACTCCTGCTCCCAGTTTGTTTGATCAGCGCCTGCAATGATCACCATGTTACCATAGAAGATAAAAAGATCGTTGCAAAAGCAGAAGATATAAATATAAGTGCTGAAGATATTATTGAAGGCACATTAAAAGATGTTCTTCAAAATAACAGGCAAATTGAAGATTCCTTCCAGCTTAAAAATGCCTCCATACTTCAATACATCTATAACGAATACTCCTTTCAACCCATATGGTCAAAAAAAGGCAGCTTTTTAAATAATGGAGATTCCCTTTTCAGGCTAATGGATAGTGCACGGAACTATGGATTATTCTCCAGCGATTATTACTACAGCAGGTTGGGATCTTTAAAAAAAGAATTAAAACTGGATACATCCTCACAAATAAAACTTGACGCTTCAAAATGGGCCTACAGTGATTTATTGTTGACATCCGCATTCGTACAAATAGTCAAAGACCTTTCAAGAGGAAGATTACTGCCAGATAGCCTGTTGGCCACCGACTCCTTATTGACACCGGAATTTTTTTCCAAACAGCTAAAGCAATTTGGCCGGGATAATATAGATTCTTTTACCGCTCAACTGGAGCCAGTCAATCCAGGGTACAGAAAATTAAAAAATGGGTTAAAGAGATTTCTTTCAAAGGCTCATTTTAAAAATTACTTTATAATAAAACCAAAAGACAGTTTACAATTTCCCGAACTGGTTTATAAAAGGCTCTCAGAAGAAGATTCCACTTTATTGAACAATGATGATCCTGATTCTGTTACCATATCCAGGGCCATAAAAAAATATCAAAAGAAAAAAGGTTTAAAGGCAGATGGACTGGTATCCCAGTCATTGGTAGACAGGCTTAATGATACGGATAAAGAAAGATTTATCAGGATAGCTATCACCCTGGATAAATATAAGATGCTGCAGCGCTTACCCCAACAATACATATGGGTGAACATCCCTGCTTATTACCTCCAGCTGATAGATAGTGACTCCGTGGTTTTAAAATCAAGAGTTGTGGTTGGCAAACCTGAAACCAAAACGCCATTGATCACCAGTGCCATTACAGATTTAATTACTTACCCCAAATGGCATATTCCTGAAAGTATTATCAAAAAAGATATTTTACCTGGTCTGAAAAGGGATCCGGGTTATACTATCCGTAAGGGATATACATTATTTGATGAAGATGGCAATGAAATAGACCCTTACACAATTACCTGGGCTAAATACAAGGAAAGTATTCCATATAGCGTAGTGCAGGGGAGTGGCGATGAAAATGCTTTAGGGGTAATGAAGTTTAATTTCCCTAACAAATACGCTGTTTATTTACATGATACCAACCAGCGTTATTTATTCAGCAAATCCAAACGAGCTTTGAGTCATGGATGTGTGCGGGTGCAGGCCTGGCAGGAGCTTACCAATTTTATTTTGCGCAATGATAGTTTATATAGTGAAAAATTTGTTCCGGTTGATTCAGTAAACAACTGGCTTGCGCTGAAAGAAAAGCACCTGATCACAGTGAGAAAAAAGATTCCTTTGTTTATCAGGTACTTTACTTGCGATGTTGTAAAAGACGATGTAATTTTTTATGAGGATGTTTATGGCGATGATAGGAGAATTAGAGAAAAGATTTTTTCAGATAAATAATTCCTATGAAACATGTTATCCTGCTTTATTCCATCTTTCATCTTTTTTTCGGTTTGAATTGGGAAGCCAGGGAAATCAGCTTACAAAACTATCGTGATCCCAAACCTAAGGTGTATTATGGCATTGCGAGTTATTATGCCGACAAATTCAATGGACGTCCCACGGCCAATGGAGAGATTTATGACCATGATAAACTAACGGCCGCCTGTAATATTCTTCCACTTGGCACCTGGATCCGGGTCACTAACCTTAAAAATAATAAATCAGTCATTGTAAAGACCAATGACAGGTTGCACCCCAGGATGAAACGCATCGTGGACCTAAGCAGATCTGCTGCAAAAAAACTGGCTTATACAGGCAGGGGGCTTACCCAGGTAAAAGTAGAAGTATTGGAAAAAGATCCTGGCTGAGACCAACTTCTGCATTAAGGTTAAATATTTTCCTATTTTTATTGCAATGCTTTTAATTTTGTCCCGCATAAACCAAACAACTTTTATGAAGAAAGTCGCGGCTTCGTTACTTATACTTGGTTCTCTTTTTCAATCCGTATCTGCCCAGGAAAACAATATCAGGCCTAAAGCTATTGGGGTAAGTTTCTTTTTCAATGATTTTGTTACGCCACAACGTATCCGCCAGGGAAGCCTTTCCAGTGTGTTTACACATAATCAGTGGGCGAAGTTCAGTGAAATGTCACCTGGAATCGCTGTTACCTATTTCAATGGCTTAAGAAAATATATAGATTTTGCTGGTACTATAGGCATTTCTTTTCCTACCATTCCTCTTCCCGATAAAAATACCAGCACCAACAGTGCTGCGCTTTTTGAAGGCGATGCTTCTTTCAATTTCAAGCTCCTGCCTGAAAAGTATATATTGACTCCCTACCTGATTGCAGGTGTAGGGGCCAGCAAGTATAAAAGTTATTATGGCGCATTCATGCCATTAGGATTAGGATTTAAAATCAACTTTTTTGATGAAGCATCCTTATTCATTTCTTCTCAATACCGTGTTCCGGTCACTACAGAAACCAATAATTATCATTTCGTAAACAGTATTGGTATTTCTGGTGTTATTGCTAACAAAAAAGAGCCTGTTATCAAGGAAGCTACTCCGCCACCTCCTGTAGATACGGATGGTGATGGTATTCCTGACAATTCCGATAAATGCCCTACCGTAGCTGGTACCCTGAAATATAATGGTTGCCCCGTTCCTGATACCGATAACGATGGTATCAATGATGAAGAAGACCAATGTCCTACCGTGGCAGGCCTGGCTAAGTACAAAGGCTGCCCTGTTCCTGATACGGATAAGGATGGCATCAATGATGAAGAGGATAAGTGCCCAACGGTTGCAGGGGTTGCCCGTTACAATGGCTGTCCTGTACCTGATACGGATAATGATGGTGTAAATGATGAAGAGGATAAATGTCCAACAATTGCTGGTACAAAAGAAAATAATGGTTGTCCGGAAGTAAAACAGGAAGTGATCGCTAAAGTAAACTATGCTGCCAAGAATATTTTCTTCATAACCGGCAGTGCGAAATTATCATCCAGGTCAAATAAGGCTTTAGATGAAATCGTTTCAATCCTAAACGATGACAATAATTTAAAGCTTTCTATCGAAGGCCATACAGATAATGTAGGAAAAGCTGAATACAATCAAACTTTGAGTGAGAAAAGAGCTGCCAGTGTAAAACAATACCTGGTTGCTAAAGGTATTGCTGATAGCAGAATCAGTTCTGTTGGTTATGGTATGGACAAGCCTGTTGCTGATAACAAAACTGCTGCGGGCCGTTCCAGGAACAGGAGAGTGGAATTGAAATTGGGATATCAATAAAGCAGCTAAAAAATAAAATAAAAAAAGCGCATGATTCATGCGCTTTTTTTTATTCCTTATTGAAAACGATCACTTACAATAAGATCTTTCGAATTGGTAGTATAGCTATAAAATCCTTCTTTGGTCTTTACCCCAAGCTTTTTGGCAGTAACCATATTCACTAATAAGGGACAAGGGGCATATTTCGGATTTCCAAAACCTTCGTGTAATACATTCAATATACTCAGGCACACATCCAGGCCTATAAAATCGGCCAATTGCAGGGGTCCCATGGGATGTGCCATACCTAGCTTCATAACGGTATCGATGGCTTCCACAGTTGCCACTCCTTCATACAGGCTGTATATGGCTTCATTGATCATAGGCATCAAAATCCGGTTAGCAATAAATCCTGGGTAGTCATTGACTATGCAGGGCACCTTATTTAGGCGCTTGCTTAGTTCCACAATGGTTTCTGTTACCGCTTTATTTGTAGCATATCCATTAATAATCTCCACCAGCTTCATAACAGGAACAGGGTTCATAAAGTGCATGCCTATAACCTGTTCGGGACGGGATGTGACCGAAGCAATACTGGTGATGGAGATGGAAGATGTATTTGAAGCCAGAATGCAACCTGCAGGCGCATGAGCATCCAGGTCCTTAAATATATTCAGTTTCAATTCCTTATTTTCCGTGGCGGCTTCCACTACCAATTCGGCGAATTTCACTCCTTCTGCCAACGAGGTATGTTTTGTTATTTTCTTTAAAGCTGCATCCTTAGCTTCAGGAGTAAGCAAACCCTTGGCAACCTGTCGGTCAAGATTTTTGGTTATGGTACCAATGGCAGTATGGAGTTGGTCGCTGGAAACATCTATAAGGTTTACATCAAAACCATTTTGGGCAAACAGGTGAGCTATACCGTTCCCCATGGTTCCGGCGCCAATAACTGAAACTCTATTCATAAGTTCTTATTTATGGAAGCGCAAACCTAAGCAAAATTGACTTCGGTTATCATTTTGCATTGCAGGCAGGAAGGTTGCCATTATTTTTGATTGATGAACAAGGTTTTGATCACAGGAGCTAATGGTTTCCTGGGCTATTATCTTACAGAATTGTTATTGAAAAATAATTTCACCGTAATAGCAACTGGCAGGGGTCAATCTCGGTTACCTTTTCAGGATGTAGGATTTCAATATATCTCCCTGGATTTTACACAAAAGGAACTGGTGGAAAATCTTATTGCAACACATCAACCTGGTATTGTGGTTCATTGCGGAGCTGTTTCCAAACCCGATGAATGTGAACGGGACCGCCACCATGCTTATCAAACCAATGTGGCCGCAACCATTCATTTATTAAATGCCTGTAATAAGGTGGGATCCAGGTTTATTTTTCTTTCCACTGATTTTGTATTTGATGGAACAACTGGCATGTACAGGGAAGAGGATGAAAGAAGCGCCGTTAATTATTATGGACAAACAAAAATTCTCGCCGAAGATGCTGTCATGCGATACCCTCACTCCTGGGCTATTGTTCGAACTGTACTGGTGTACGGTAAGCCTTTTGCCAACAGGGATAACTTATTGACGGTTGTATCAAAAGCATTAAAAGAGGGTAGGTCATTAACTATTTTCTCAGACCAGTTGAGAACACCCACCTATGTAGAGGACCTGGCTGATGGGATCCTGCGAATCATCGAAAGGAATGCCAATGGCATATTCCACCTTTCTGGTATTGATAGGCTATCTCCCTACGAAGTGGCTGTCAGTGTAGCCCATTATTTAAACCTCGACGCCAGCTTAATAAAAGAAATTACGGAAAAGGATTTGAAAGAACCCGCAAAGAGGCCATTAAAAACAGGGTTTACCATTTCCAAAGCCCAACGCGAACTGGGCTACAGCCCTATTCGATTTGCTGAAGGATTAGAAAAGACTTTCAGCTAGTGATTCAGTCAAACTATTCTACTGGACAATTTACCTTGCTGCACATCATTCTTTCTTGTAAGATTTTTCACCGGCTTTAAGGGCAATAGTAAGATGGTTCTCGGGTGGAGGAATAGGACAATTGTACTTACCTGTTACGTATGCACAATAAGGATTGTAAGCTTTGTTGAAATCCAGGATAACCTCGTTGTTTTGTATATCATCAAATGTTAGGTCCAGGTACCTGCCACCATGGTAACTTTCCTTCCCTGAGGTAGCATCAGTAAAAGGCAGGAATAAATAGTTTTTATATTTGTCATTTTGTAAAAGACCCTGTGATTGATACACATTCAGTTGAAGGGTACTACCATCAATCTTAAAATGCAGCACTCCATATAACCTGTATGTTTTTTTAAGCAGTCCTGATGTTGGCATCAGGAACCAGGTATTGGCTTCCGTCTTTTCAAACCTGGCTTTTACCCGATACTTCTCATTTACAGGAAAAAACCGGAGTTTCTTTTTATCATCTCCTTTGACTACTTCATGACTGTCCCTGTATTGATCAATAAATAACCTGATTGAATCTTTATAACTATGCTGTGCCATTGATACCAGGCTGAAAAAACATAGACAGGCTACGGATAGTATTTTACGCATAAAATTTATTCTTCAGAAACATCCTTCACTTCCAGGATATGAGGTGCTAAGGTAGAGGAGAAATAGTAAGATCCTATATCTGTCCATAAGGAAAAACTGATCTTTTTCTCTTCCTGTAAGAAACGGGAAGGCATATCGTTTCCTGATTCTTTACTGCAACTGAAATATAAAAAGACAAATGATAAAAGGGGGATGATCCTTGCAATAATTTTTTTAACCTGACAATCATATTTTATCAAGTGTTGCACTAACTCATTAATAACACGTTCACGCTGCGTTGCAATATATTAAAGGCTATTTCTGCCATAAGGTTTTCTTTGTCGAGGGTAGGGTTTACTTCGGTAATTTCAAAACAGCATACTTTCCTGTTTTGCATGAACTTGCTGATCAGGTCTTCTGCTTCCCTTTCCTTTAAACCGTTACTTACCGGTGTGCCTGTTCCTTTGCTGATGGAAGAATCAAGGCTGTCCACATCCAGCGAAATATAAATATCAGAGCAATCGCTAAAGTAGCGGGTAACAGCTCTTACTATATTCTCCGGGCCCTTGCTTCGGACCTCCTTGGTGGTGATCACCTTCATGCCATATTTGTCGATAAGATTCTTTTCCTCTTTTTCAAAATCCCTTAAGGAAATGTAAACCACATCTTCAGGTAATACCTTGGGAGCTATTTTGCCAATTGTTTTCAGGTAATTCCATTGTTTCACCGTTTCAGGATCCGGCTCGTGAACTGCACTTTCACTATTGTCCTCATTGATGGCAGTCGCCAGTGACATACCATGCAGGTTCCCCGATGGTGTAGTAAAGGGCGTATGCAGGTCAGCATGGGCATCTATCCATATCACACCCAGTTTGCTCTTGGGTTTAGCCATTTTTATCCCGGCTATGGTAGCGCCTGCAATGGAATGATCTCCACTTAATATTACAGGGAAAAAATTGTTCTTTATGGAATCAGATACTGCCTTGCTTACCTTATCATACATGGATACGATGCCCTTTATGCGTTTGGCATAAGGTGACTCAATGGCTTCGTACAATAATTTATTTTCGGTAGGGATCTTTTCTGATGGAAAATGAATAAAGAAATTACTCATGAAATCCAGGGCGGCAATCTTGATAGCTTCAATCCCAAGGCTCGCACCCCGTGTGCCGGCACCTATTTCGGATGGAACCTCTATCAGCTTAATATTCTTCATAAAAGCAAACAATCGTTAATAAAAAACCTCCGGGCCGAAATTAGGCCAGGAGGTTCGTAAAAAAAAGTTACTGGCCTTGTATAGAATGCCGGTACCTTGATCTGATCCTGGAAAGTATGGTTTCCTGAAAACTGGTCTGTGTCGATATATTATTCGTGTGCAGCCAGTACCGGTATGGCACTCTCCAATACTAATTTCCTGGTGTTATTCCCTTTTATCAAATTATTAATAAAGGAATGTTTACGTGGAAAGGTAAGTACCAGGTCTATATTTTTATCATCTATGAACTGGCGTAAAGTCTCATGAAAATCATAAGTCGTTATAAAGTAGAATTCTGGATGGAATTCATGGAACATATCCAGCATGATCTTTCTTTGTTCCAGGTATTCCTCACTCAGGGAAACATAGATCTCACTATTGATATTTACAATATGCAGGTTAGGGCCGAACAGGCTCAAAACCTTTTTTACAGGAACCAATGGAATGGAATTCTGCACATCTTTAAAATCAGAGGCCAACGCCACGTTCCTGATTTGGTTGAATTTGGCATTATGGGGAACCACCAAAACAGGGCATAGGTTCTTTTCAATCATCCTCAGTGAATTGCTGCTGGATATCACCTGCTCCAGCTTGGTCTTATCATTAACTGACATAACCACAAGCACAGCGTCCAGGTAACGTATCCTGCGATCCAGGCTTTCTATAAAATCATCACTTTCTTCTGCTATGGTTTCTATTTTTACTATGCCTTCACCTAATAGTTGTTCTCTCAGCTCCTGGAGTTTATTGTTGGCATCAGCAGCTTCTTTGGCGTTACCGTAAACATGGTACAATACCAGGGTCGACTCATATTGACCAGCAAGCATTTTCGCGGCAAAATTGGCGGCATTCAGGGAAATTGGGCTAAAATCAGTAGGAACAATAATGTTCATATTCGTTGGAATTTTTGTTACCCCACAAAAGAAGTAAAAATTATCAGAGATTAAAAATGCAGAAGCCTGTTTACATCACAATAAACAGACAATATTGCAGTCCCTCCTGTGAAAAAAATGGGTATAAAGACGCTGAGCCTACTGTTAAAATGACTGATTTTCTACATTCATTCCGTTATATTTGCCGGTCATAAAATTGCTGAAGAGTGCGACTAAAATCACTGGAAATCAAGGGTTTTAAAAGCTTTGCTGATAAAACACTGGTTAGTTTCGATGAAAACATTACTGGTATCGTAGGTCCCAATGGGTGCGGTAAAAGCAACATTGTGGACAGTATACGCTGGGTTATTGGCGAACAAAAGATATCTCATCTAAGATCTGAAAACCTGGAAAGCCTTGTTTTTAATGGCTCCAAAACCAGGAGTGCAAGTGGATTGGCCGAAGTAAGCCTGACATTTGAAAATACCAAGAATCTCCTCCCTACTGAATTTACTACTATCACTATCACGCGGAAATTCTATAAGAATGGTGAAAGTGAATACCGGCTGAATGATGTGCAATGCCGTTTAAAGGATATCCAGAATCTTTTTATGGATACCGGTATCTCTACCGATAGCTATGCCATCATTGAATTGGGAATGGTGGATGACCTGATCAAGGATAAGGAAAATAGCCGCCGCAGGATGCTGGAGCAGGCTGCTGGTATCTCCATCTATAAGACCCGTAAAAAAGAAGCGAAGCAAAAACTGGATGCCACGGAGCAGGACCTTGCCCGTATTGAAGACCTGTTGTTTGAGATCAACAACCAGTTGAAAACACTCGAAAACCAGGCAAAGAAGGCCCAGAAATATTACGAGATCAAAAAGGATTACAGGGAGATAAGCATAGAATTGGCCAAGGCTGCCCTGGAAGGCTTTAACCTGACCTTCAGATCACTCAATGAACAACATGATACCGAAACAGACAAGCGCATTGCCCTGGAAGCCCTGGTGGCTGGTGAAGAAGCCAGCCTGGAACAGGAAAGGGTAGGTTTCATCACAAGAGAGAAAGAATTACATTCCCTGCAGCAAGGCTTCAATGAACTGGTTCAAACCGTACGAACCAGGGAAAATGAAAAGAACCTGGCAGCACAACGTCTTGAATATTTAAAGGAAAGGGAAACAAGCCTTACCCAGTTCCTGGGTAAAGCTGAAGGCCAGATAACCGGGATTGATGAAAGCATCAATTTCACCCAGCAGCAGTTAAGCGAAGAAGAACAGACACTGGAATCCTTAACGGGTCAATTGGAAGAATTGCGTTCACAGGTAGATGCCCGCAGAAATGTATTGGATGAGAACAGGAACACGCTGAACAACCTGCGTTCTTCCTACCAGCAGGTACAACGCAGCCAGTTCGATGCGGAGAAAAAAGTGGCTGTAGCCGATACTTCCATACAAAATCTGCAAAGAACCATATTCCAGTTGGAAGAAGAGAAAGCCAACAGGCAGGACCAGATACAGCAATTGGAAATTGAAAAAGAAGAAAAGCAAAAGACGCTTGAGGCCAGGCAGGTAGACCTTGAGCAGTTGCAACAGCACCATAATAATACCAAAGAACAGATATTACAAACGCAGGCAGTTCTTGAAGGATTAAGATCCAAACTGGCCGAAGAAACAAGAAAGCTCGATTCCAAAAGAAATGAGCATGACCTTTTAAAGAGTCTTATAGATTCAATGGAAGGTTATCCTGAAAGCGTAAAATTCCTTCACAACAACAATGGCTGGAATCATAAGGCGCCCATTCTTTCTGATATCATTTATGTAAAAGAAGAATTCAGGGCGGCGGTTGAAAATGTGCTGGAGCCTTACCTGAATTATTACGTAGTCAATGATTTGAAAGAAGGCTTACAGGCAGTTCATTTGCTGGATGATAATAAAAAAGGAAAAGCAAATTTCTTTTTGCTTGACAAGGTCAATGATGCTACGATTGTATCTCCCGGCCATTTACCAGGTGATACCATTCCAGCTCTTGATGTCATAGAGGTAGATGAACAATACCGCAAATTAGCGGAGCAATTATTGAGCAATGTATTTATAGCCAATGACGATTCAGCCCTGGTGAATAGCAATGGATTTGTTATTTTGGAGAAGCATGGTAAATATGTAAAAGGCAGCTATACATTATCTGGTGGTAGTGTGGGTTTGTTTGAAGGAAAAAAGATCGGAAGGGCCAAGAACCTAGAGAAATTAAGGGAACAGATCGCCTCTCAAAAACTGATCGTTGATGAACTCAATAGCCAGATACAGGCCCGTCATAATGAGGTAATAACCTTCAATGCCGATCTGAAAGAAAACGTGATCAGGCAAACGGAACAGGAGATACAGCAATTGAATAACCAATTGTATGGCCAGCAGAATAAACTGGAAAATTTAACCCATTCACAGGCTACTGCGCAAAACCGGGTTGAGGATCTCCAATCTCAATTGGACAGTACGCATGCTTCCATTGAAAATGTGCGCAATGAACTTACCCAGTTAAATCAGACACTTTCCGATTATGCTGCTCAATTACAGGAAGCAGAAACAGCCTACAGGAATATTGAGCTGGAATACAACGAGATCAATACGCAGTATAATAACCTGAATCTCCAGGTTACCCGTGAACAAAGCAAGATCACGGCATTAAAGCAGGAGCTGAATTTTAAAAGCAACCAGCTGAATGACCTCAAAAGCCAGGTTGAATTAAATACGGTACAACTCAAGGAAACAACAGAGAATATTACATCCTCCCAGGATAACCTGAAACAGGTGGAAGAAGGGCTTTTTGAGTTGATGCGCAGAAAAGAAGACCAGGAGCATATTTTAAATGAAGCTGACCAGGCCTATTACAATTTAAGAAATCAATTGTCAGCCAAGGAAAGTGAATTGAGACATAAGGTCAAGGAAAAAGAGCAGATCGAACATTTGCTTTCTGAAATAAAAGACAAGCTTACGGATGTCAAGCTTCAGCTGGCAGGAATGAAAGAACGTTTAAATGTAGAATTTAGAATCGTCCTGGAAGATATTTTAGATGAACCTCGAACATCAGAGACGCCTGTGGAAGAATTGCAGGAAAAGTCTGACCGCATGAAAAAGCGCCTGGAAAACCTGGGCGAGGTGAATCCTACGGCTATCGAAGCTTTTGAAGAAATGAAAAAGCGTTACGAGTTTATCGTTGAGCAAAAAGATGACCTGGTTAATGCCAAACAAAGTTTATTGCAAACCATTGCTGAAGTGGAAACAACAGCTAACCAGAAATTTCTCGAAACCTTCAACCAGGTAAGGGAAAACTTCCGCCGTGTATTTAAAAGCCTGTTTACAGAAGATGATCAGTGCGACCTGATTCTGGACAACCCAGATAACCTGGCTGAAACTGGAATCGATATCATGGCTAAGCCAAAAGGTAAACGTCCCAGCAGCATCGGGCAGTTAAGCGGGGGAGAGAGAACACTAACCGCTACGGCATTGTTATTTGCCATTTACCTGATAAAGCCGGCACCATTCTGTATTCTTGACGAGGTGGATGCGCCGCTTGATGACGCCAACGTTGGTAAGTTCACCAATATGATCCGTGAATTCAGCAACAACTCCCAGTTCATTATTGTTACGCACAATAAAACTACCATGAGTACGGTGGATGTTATTTATGGAGTGACCATGCAGGAGCCCGGAGTAAGCAAGCTGGTGCCTGTAGATTTCAGGAGCCTAAACTAATCAGAAAGAACTTTGCATAATTTCATTAAAGTCTTCCCCGGAAGACTTTTTTATTTTGACATAGTTAATCAGAACCTAAACAATTACTGCATTCAGTAGTTTTATATAATATCGTATTCATTTCAATAATTCATTCCATGCTCAAAACCATCGGACTTTTAACAGCCTCCAATATATTCATGACAACAGCCTGGTATTACCATTTAAAGCATACAGGCTGGCCTCTCTGGAAAGCTATAGTTCTCAGCTGGGTGATAGCCTTGTTTGAATACATGCTGATGGTACCGGCCAACCGTATTGGCTTTGTAGATGGCTACAGTGCTTTCCAGTTAAAGATCGTACAGGAAGTGATCACCCTTGTTGTCTTTAGCTTTTTTGCCGTGCTGGTTTTAAAAGAGCCCTTTCATTTAAAATACCTTGTTAGTTTTTGTTTCCTTTTAGGAGCCGTTTATTTCATGTTCAGGAATTAAGGGTTAAGCGGTTGCAAGTATCTTTCCACAACCGGTGTGTTTTATAGTTTCAATAGTTCCCCCTTTGCCAGCTCCACCCATTTCTACTCCAACAGACAGCACCAGGCTATAGCTATTGAAGGAGGGAGCAGCAGGAAGCTGCAGGTCCAGTTGAATGGGCTCTGAACCTGTCTTTACGATCAGCCATTCACTCACAGTCTTTACAGGATAAATGGAAAACTCGCCTTCCGGACCATAATCTTCAACTTTAAAAAACTGGTCGGGCAGCACTGCCAGCACCGCCACTATCCTGAAATAGGAGTGGGAGCCGGGTGGAAAGAAATTTACGTTTGGCACCAGGGCGGTGAACCCAACAGATGCAGACAAGCTGGCCTTGTCAATTATTGCTTGTGGTTGATGGCACACCATAGTATCAAAAGGATTTCTTAAGTTGATATTAAAGCCATTCAGTAAATAGAGGGCTTTGGAAATAAGTACACTTCGCTTACCATATTCACTTACTGTGTCAAGAAGTTGTATGCTATGCATGATTGAGCAAATGGAAGGGCCGGGGTTAAAATCAGAAACTGACATCAACGGTTTAAAGCACCACCGTACATGTTTGCCTGCCGTGGAGCATCCTCCAAATTCATAGTTGATCCTTCTTACAATATCACAGCTTGGTTTTGTCTTGATATAATCCCTGGAAGGTCCTCCAGGTTTTCTCACGATTGATTTTTTAACTCCTTTCATTTTATAGGCGGAGATACCGCCCAGTTTTCCCTCAAAATCCAGGGGTCCGTTTAGTTTGGCCATAAGGTACGTTTTACTAAAAAATGCTAAAAATAATAGCAAATTGCTAATAAAGCAATAGATGACCCAAATATTTTCCGAACATCAGCCACAGATGTCCCGAGGATATTCCTTCCTATGATAGGGTTTGGGATAGGCTTAAAATGGACTAAAAGCGGAGAAGTCAGAATTTGATGTTTGAAGATGGATAAGCTTTAAGTTTTTTTCGACAAGCCTAACCAGATAGTAGAAAACTCCGATTCCCAGTATGATTATAAAATTATTGTGACAGGAAGAGTAAGACATCTAACACTCAATTTTAAAAAAAACCATGAATAAATTGCGAAACCAATAAGTTGCGCATATATTTGCAACTGAATAGTTTCATGATTTAAAAATCAGAGAAAATGAGAAGAGATATTTTCCAGGCCATAGCCGACCCGACAAGGCGGGCTATTATAGCCTTAATTGCTCTGCAGGCTATGACGCCAAACGCCATTGCTGAAAATTTTAATACTACCAGGCAGGCTGTTTCTAAACACCTTCGGATACTAACAGAATGCGACCTGGTAAAACAGGAGCAACAAGGCAGGGAAATTTATTACTCGCTGCAAATTGAAAAGATGAAAGAGATAGACAAATGGCTTAACCAATACAGGAAAATTTGGGAAACCCGTTTCAATCAATTGGACAATGTATTATCAACCATAAAAAAACAAAAAAAATGATGAACAATGTAAATGCTTCCGAAGCAGGGAACAACAGCTTATTATTTGACTTTACAGTGGACAAAGCAGCCAAAACAGTCAACATCACAAGGGAATTTGACGCTGAACTTTCATTGGTATGGGATGCTTTCACCAGGTCAGAATTACTTGACCAATGGTTACCACCTAAACCCATGACAGCCAAAACAAAATACCAGGATTTTAAAGTTGGTGGCAAAAGATTTTATGCTATGATAACCCCAGAAGGACAAGAACGTTGGGCAATCCAGGAATACACTTCCATTACGCCAAAGACCAATTTTAAAATGTACAATGCTTTTGCAGACAAAGATGAAAATCCTGAACTGCCAGGTTCTGAATGGGATCATACTTTCAGTGAGCATAATGGAACCACTAAAGTGTACATTTCTATTTACAATGAATCCCTTGAAAGATTGGAGCGAATTCTTGATGGCTTCACTAAGGGGATGAAAATGTCATTGAGCAACCTGGAAGAACTATTGGCCACCTTATCTAAAAAATAATTTGCGTTATTACAAAGCCCTGTCAAAACAACCAGGGAAGTAATCAACTTAACAATCCATAAACTATAATTATAGCCCTTATCTATCCTTTCAAACAGCACTAAAAAAGTCAGGCTAGCTATCAACATTTAATACCCCGAACATCGGGGGGAGGTGGTTGAATAGGGCTTATAAAAAGAGTATCCTTTGGGCTTTGACCAGTAGGCCAAACTGCATATTAAAGAATATACAAGCATCACGATCTGATACAAGCTACTGGCATATACAGTAATTTATTAAGCAATGGTTGAAGTTTTTAAAACAAATGTTCAGAAGAAGTCACAAAGCAAAATGCTGCTTTGCGTTTTGTCTGAAGCATTTCCCACATTCAGAATTAATTTTGACCTTTCGGATTGTGACAAGGTTCTCAGGGTTGAAGGAGACAACATGGAAACGGTAAGGATAATGATACTGGTAAAAGAGCATGGATTTAATTGTGAGATATTAGATTAACAGCATTGGCAAAAGGTTGTTGAAACCAAATAGCGACGGCATATAAATTAAAGCCATACAATGAGAAAAATAATTGTTTTATCAATGATCACATTGGATGGGGTGATGCAGGCACCCGGTGGACCGAAGGAAGACACATCAGGCAATTTTAAATATGGGGGTTGGACGGCAACCTATGGAGATGAAGTATATGGTAAAGTGGTACAGGAAGAGTTGCAACAGCCTGCCGATTATCTTTTGGGCAGAAAAACTTTTGAGATTTGGGCGGCCTACTGGCCTGATCATGGAGACTTTTGGCCGCGCATTAATGAGGGTGCCAAATATGTGTTTTCCAAAGGCATGAAAAACACAGATCCGTTGGTGACTGGTTGGAAAAACTCAGTAGTTGTAAAAACCCTAGCAGCTATCAAAAAGCTCAAAGCATCAAAAGGCGCTGACATCCAGGTGTGGGGGAGCAGTGAGCTTATTCAGCTACTATTGAAAAATGACCTTGTTGACGAACTCAGGCTCAAAATTCATCCACTGACCTTAGGTAAAGGAAAAAAGCTTTTTGGAAATGGAGCAATACCAGCAGCATTTACATTAAAGGATAGTATTGTTACACCAAAGGGAGTAATCATTACTAATTACAAGCGTGATGGGGAAGTGAAGACGGGTACTGTTGGTGTTTAAATAGTTTTACCAACTCAATTAAAATGCATCAGATCCCCGCATGAAACAATGGGTAATGCAAGAATAAATATGACAATGCGTAATCGTTCTGCGGCTTTTTATGAAATGGGCTATAGAGACAATCCTCTGCTGCGTGATTACCTGGAGATTATGGGAGTCTTGCTATACTTGGACGGAAGGGAGGGGAGGAACAGAACCGATGAGTCCCGCCGGAGAGATTTGAGATGCAAGCTACTGCTGCGGTGACTCATCGGGGAAGGGAATAGTCGTTTTGCCCTCGCTTTTGTCTGTACACAACTTATTAATGGTGTATTATTTTTGCAGTAACAAGAAAAGTTTAAAGGATTATCTCTATATGATTTGGTAGGATCATAGATCTTAAATTAGTTATTAGCTGTTGTCTTTCATAACTATTAAAACAAATTTTATGAAAGTGAAAAAGGAAGAAATTCCTGTTACAATGGAAGCTCCTGGTACAGTAATGAGAGGACTTCCCGGTTGGGGAGGAATGACTGTCGCTTTTAATGAGATGCCTGCAGGTACAGACATTTCTCCTTTGTTGCAGGGACTAAAAAATAATAGTTGTCAGTGTCCACATTGGGGATATGTTTTAGAAGGTGAGTTATTGATGAAATATGATGATGGAAAAGAAGAAAGAATACAGGCAGGTGATGTTTTCTATATGCAGCCTGGACATACAGCTATCGTGGAGAAAGATGCAAAATTGATTGATTTTAGTCCCGAAAGTGAATTAAAAGAAGTAATGGATCATATTGCCAAAAAAATGGCGGAGTTCAATCAATAATTTTCTACTAACTCTAATTACGGTTCGACACATCCCGGTTACTTTGTGATTCAAGCAAATAGGTGTTTTGGTTGAACTGGATTATTTCAGTTTGATGTGCAAAACGCATCTTGGGATCTTGAGCCCAAAATTAAGGACTCCGTTGTCTTTTATCTAGGGGTAAAGTATTACTCATTACAAATAGTAGTAGGACTTTTCCACAACTGGTAAAAAATAATAACATTTCTAACTCCGGTAGTTGCCATTTACAGAAACAACTAGTTTCTTTAGCCCCATAATATTTTTTTCAAATACATTTTTGAGAAAATGTGTACCAGGCTAACCGGGGTATATTTCCAATACTTTGGGAACCAATCCAAACTGACATATGATCAATCATTTTTTTACAAATTCAAAAACCAAAAACTTTATGAGAGCGAGAGCTTTGTTTTTTTCAATTGCTGCATTTCTTTTCTGCAGTTTTACACTCCAGGCACAGGTTAATGTGAACTTTGGCTTAAAGGGTGGTGCTAATTTCTCAACCTTCACAGGTAGCGAAGCTCCTGAAGCTAGTGCGTTAAAAGGGCCGCATTTCGGTGGTCTTGCCCAGATTACTATTGGCCAGGATGAGGAGGGATTTCTTTCCTACGCGCTTCAGCCTGAAATATTTTACTCCATGCAGGGTGCAAAATTTGGTGAACAAAAAACTGTTCTCTCTTATGTAAACGTACCGGTTATGATCCAGCGCTATGTGGCCTCTTCTGGTTTTTATCTTGAAACTGGTCCACAGGTAGGTTTCCTTGTTACAGCCAAAGCAAAAGTAGATGGCGTTTCTGCAGATGTTAAGAGCGAAATGAAATCGGTTGATTTTGCCTTGAACCTGGGCCTGGGTTATAAGTTTGGTTCCGGTTTTGGCATTAATGCCCGCTATAGTGCAGGATTGACATCTTTAGATAAAAACGGCTCTGATGTGAAGAACGGTACTATTTCTGCCGGTTTATTTTATGTTTTGGGTAGCGGCGGCGAGTGATCAGGCCCTGTAAATTGAATACTAATCTTTTTATATTCCCCAAGTCCATTTGCTTAAGTGGCAAATGAGACACGCGGGAAAGATAAGCCTGTAACAGAACATTATGGTGCGAGCAAAAGGGAATTTTACTTATTGGTTATTTGTAGGAGTGACTATATTTCTGATAGCTCTTTTCATATCTGGTTTAAGCCAACACCTTATAGGAATTCAACTTATTAAAATCTCGATAAATTCTGATCGTGAATTCGTTCTGCAGACAGTATTGGTCCTGCTTGCGCTAACTATGACAGCGCCTGTTGTCTGGCATAATTCAAAACAGATTATAGTTGACACAATTGGTAAAACCATTAGTATAAAGAGTCTGATTGGCCGGCAGCAAATATTTCACTTTGAAGATTTCGATGGCATGTTTAGATCTTCGATCTGGCGAGGGAAAATGAATACTTCATACGAATTAATTTATTTAAGGAGACAAGGAAAGGTGATTGCCTATGTTGATGAGTTTTTTTGTTCAAATATTGAGGCATTTCGATTATCATTAAAGTACATGCATAACCTTGGCTTTCAACGGATGACACTATTTAAGCGGATTAAGGTGGTACTTGGAAGGCCTATCAGTCTTTCCTGATGCCTGCGCACAAATAGGCTTCAATAATTTACTTAAAAACAAGAAAGAATCAGGGAGGCCACGCCTGATCAATTCCAGGATCAACATACATCAAATTGGGCATGATTGAGAGGCTTTCTTGATCGAATAGTTCACCATTATTTTGGTATTGATTACTCATTGTATGGCAAATCAAAGAAAGCCATCTTCCTGACCCTCTAAAGAAACTTACGAGCCTTACATAAATTAGTAACAGGGAAGCCATAGGCTATTCTAATTAGCCCCTCCAAATGGCTGAAGATTGTGTTAATTATTAGTTCTTTTCTTCTGTTTAAATAAAACAGCCAATAATTTTATAGTACAACCTATGATATGAAGAATCTGTTTTTGTGTTTTTTTATAATGGCTGCGGGAATGGTGGTGAATGCCCAGGAAAAGCCTGAAGGTTTGTTTATCAATTCCAAGGCTGCCGATTTCCAGGCTGTAGATCAAAATGGTTCCCAGGTTGTACTAAAGGACCTGAGAAAGAAAGGGCCGGTGGTGGTTATGTTTTACCGTGGATACTGGTGTCCCTATTGCAATAAGGCTTTGAAGCGCATGAACGACTCGCTGCAATTGATAAAAGATAAGGGTGCAACACTCATTGCCATTACCCCTGAAGGAAAACAAGGTATAGATTCAACCGTTGCCAAAACGGGGGCTGCTTTTTCCATTATCAGCGATGAGGGCATGAAGATCAGCAGCAATTACGGCGTTAGTTTTAAAGTGGATGATAGGACGGTTGGTCGTTATAAGAATGCTGGCATAGACCTGCTGGCATTGAACCATCAAAAAGAAGCATTATTGCCTGTACCAGCTGTCTACATTATCAACAGGGATGGAGCTGTCACTTTCAGGTATTTCAACGAAGATTACCGCAAAAGGATTTCAGTGAAAGAGATACTGGAAGCATTATAAAACCTCGATATTTTTACCTGCATAAAAAAGCCCTCCTGGAAACAGAAGGGCGTTACCGAACCTGAGATAGGCACCAGCTATTGAAAGCCGGCGGATCACTCAAGCTTCTTTTATTAATTTTTTCTTCTTATCATTCAGGTACCTGTCAAACAACATCAGGCCCAATACTACATTAAGCATCAGGAAGACATTCACAAATGTGTTGTTAAATACCTTGCTGTAATCTGCTTCAGTTATTTTATCAAGCACACCTGTGTTTACACTTTGCGATGTTGACCAGTCTATTTGTGCCAGGCCATACACCAGGAAGCTGACAATGACTGTGATAAAAAATCCTCCAATACCCCAGATAATCTTACTGTTGATATATTGCTTTGCGGCCGGGGCTATCTGCAACCTGGCAATTTCTTCCATCACGTTTTTGGTAAAACGCAATGAAGGCTGCTCCAGTTCAATAAGGTTCAGTGATTGATGGATCTCCAGCAATTCCTGGTACTTTGCCTTCCATTCGGCATTTTCCTGCACCAGCTTTTCTATGGCAGATCTTTCATCTGCTTTAGCCTGGCCATCAATATATTCCCAAAGCTTTACCTCTATATCATCCTCTTCTAAAGGAACGTTGAACGTATCTTTCATATCTGTACCGTTTTACAGTTATCTAATTATTTTTAACCCTGAGATCAGATATCCCTGACCTCGGCGCTGAAATATTTTTCCATTTTTTCTTTCAACCTGCCTCTTGCCCGGTGCAACTGCACTTTAACCGCATTGGGTTCTTTTCCCATTATTTGTGCTATCTCTTCCAGCGTTTGCTCTCCTTTATAAAACAAGGTGATCACCTGTGCATCATCCGGGCTAAGCATCTTAATGGCTTCATTCACCATATTTACCTTGCTCTTTTGTTCTATCTGGTTAGCACTCATCCCACTGTCCACGCTATCGGCCACTTCAAATACCCTTTCATTATCCAGCGAATGCACCTCCAGTTTTTTCTTTCTCAAAAATGTGATGCAGGTGGTTGTCGTAACCGTGTACAACCAGGTGCTGAACTTGGCATCCCCTTTAAACGCTGCTAAGGAACGATAGGCCTTAATAAATACATCCTGTGCCACTTCCTCCGCATCCTCACGGCTTTTAATATACCGCAGCACTATGGTAAAAACATAGTTCTGGTAACGTTCAACCAGTATTGAATAGGCATTTTGGTCACCTTTCAACACCAGGGAGATGATGTCCATATCAGCAGGCTCGGTATGCATTCTGAAGTATATGACTCTATAATATGCAGTTAGGTTACAGCTGCAAGTTAAGTTTATCAGGCTGCTTTTGAAATACCCAGGTTATTCAATTATAACCTGTTAGTTATTTATTAATGGAAACAGGTCGTTGAAATTGGACCAAACCCTTGGTCCAATTCCTATTTTAGGGTCCTATTTCATTTCAACAGCGCTGTATCAGGTATTAATATATATCATTATAGGTAAAATCCTATCCTAACTCATCTTGTTTGAATACTTACATTCGGGTACTATTTATATATAATGGACCCTGGTAACCAGGCCAGTGTCGGGAATTTCCTGGATTTTCTGAAATATCTTCCCAAAGACTGTAACCGGACAATAAAACCTGTAGTCCTATATCTTGTAAACCAGTTCTTTAAAAAAATATTTGAATTACCTGTAACCTGGGTCGACAAGTTGTAGTCAGATAGTTCAAATGCCTTAAAAAGCTGGCAATCAAAATTTAATAAAAACTATAAATCTTATTTTATGCATGACGCTGGAATATTAGTACCAATCTTAATTTGCATCGGAGCTTTCGCTATGGTCTTTGGCATTTATTATTTACGTACCCGGGAAAACCTTGCCATGTTGGAAAAAGGTATCAATCCAAAAGAATACAATAACCGCCCCGCTCCGTATCGTAGTTTAAAAACAGGATTATTGTTCATGGGTGCAGGCCTGGGATTATTAATAGCCTACCTGATAGACATGAATATGGCCAACAGTCATCACGATAACCCTGCCATTTATTTCTCCCTGATCGCTATAGGTGGTGGACTGGGTTTGATTAGCTCCTATGCTGTAGAAAAGAAAGAGTGGTTAAACAAAAGAAGGGACATCTAAGCCTAATTGCTTATACAATAAAGAGGCTGTCTCCAAAAGGAGGTAGCCTCTTTTTATTTGTCAAGAATTTCTTTGGCTTTAATAATAACCGGGTCAGACATATTGTAAACCTGGTAAAAACCCTGGGTTCTCCATTTTAACCTTGCCAGGTAGGCCTTGATGCGGTTTTGAATGATCTTTTTGTCTTCTTCAGGAATTTTGGAAAGGTTGATACTATCCTTCATAGCATAGGTAACCAGTTGAGCCCATGCATCTGAAGTATTCTGGTATTTCGTAGCCAGGTCTACCGGCGCTTTGTATTGTTCAAACAGGGGAATGTGACCAATATAGTATTGATAAACAAAATTATTGAAACGTCCATCCAGGTAAAGCCGGGTAACACTTCTTGTATACAGGCTGGTGTCAATAGGAACAAAAACATCTGGCATGATACCACCACCTCCGTACACTGTTTTGCCACCATTGGTCTTATAAGGATGGTCTTTTGACAAATGAATGGAATCTGCTGTGAGTAACTCGCCCTTTTCATAACGGTTATACAATTCTTCCATATAGATCTTTTTGCCATGATCATAAGGGCGTTGAATGCTGCGTCCTGAAGGAGTGAAGTACCTGGCAACAGTTAGGCGTATTGCCGAACCGTCTGCCAATCCGTATTGTTCCTGCACCAGTCCCTTGCCAAATGTGCGCCTGCCAATAATAGTAGCCCTGTCCCAATCCTGTAAGGCACCCGCGAGGATCTCGCTGGCGCTGGCAGTTAATTCATCTACCAGTACCACTAGTTTTCCTTTTTCAAAAACACCTTCCTTGCTGGCCCTGTAATCCTGCCTTTTAATATTGGATCCTTCAGTATATACAATGAGTTTATTGCCATCAAGAAATTCGTCCGCTATATTGGTAGCCTGGGTAATGAAACCACCGCCGTTGCCCCGCAGATCAAGGATCAATTTCTGCATTCCTTTTTTCTGAAGGTCCTCCATAGCTCTCATAAACTCCCCGTAAGTGGTTTCTGAAAATTTACTCAGTTTGATGTAACCAGTTCCCGGCTCCAGGATATAGGAAGCATCGAGCGAGGGTAATGGAATAGTGCCCCTGACCACATCGTAATATTGAACTGTGCTTCCTCTCAAAACGGTAAGCTTGACCTTTGAACCACTTTCCCCCCTGATCATCTTCCTGATATCAGCACTGGGTAAGGTTTTACTAACGATGGAAGAATCATTCACTTTAAGGATCTTATCGCCAATGTGCAGGCCCGCCTTATCACTGGGGCCGTTTGGCACCACGTACAGCACATGCACGGTGTCATTAAAAATATTGAATTCAATTCCAATGCCCTGGAAGTTTCCTACAAGGTCCTCTGTCATTTCGCCCAGGTTGGAGGCAGGTATATATATAGAATGCGGATCCAGGTGATTCATGACATCATTGATGGCATCATTTTGCAGGGAATCCATTTTTACAGAATCTACATACCTGTCATGTATCAGGTCGAGCGCTTCCTGTAAGGATGTTTTTTTAGCGTTCTTAAAAAAGCTTTCCCTGCTCCCGGTTTCCTGGTGCAATTTGAAACCAAAGAACATTCCACCGATCATTACGATCGAAAAAATCAGTGGAAGCCATACCTGTAATTTTTTATTCCTCATCGTCTGCTGTTACTTTGTAAATTGTTGCAAAATAGCTGATTTGATAGAATGAAAGGCGATTCGATAAATATTTCAACAATACTTTAAGCGATGTCAGTAACACTAATAGCCGATAGCGGGGCCACAAAAGCAGAATGGGTGTTGATAGGAGATGGGAGAAAAAAAACCATATTTACGCAGGGCATCAGTCCTTACTTCCTTGATACGGCACAGGTTGGTCAACTGGTGGACCAGGAATTAAAGCAAAAGATCAAAAATGTAGAAGTAGAGGAGGTGTACTATTATGGTACCGGCTGTTCGAACCCTGAAAATGCAAAGAGCATCAAAAAGGCCTTGCAAAAACTATTCAACGGTGCAAAGATAGAAGTGAATACAGACCTGATGGCTGCGGCAAGAGCAGTTTGTGGAGATCAGAAAGGCATCGCCAGTATACTGGGTACCGGATCTAATAGTTGCTACTACAATGGAAAGAACATAATTAAGAACAGTCCAGGGCTTGGGTATGTTTTGGGTGATGAGGGTAGTGGGGCTTATCTTGGCAAAAAGGTAATACAGTATTATTTATACAACACCTTTGACGAGGATCTGCGTTCCTTATTCGATGCCAAATTTGTTACCACCCAGGTGGAGATATTGGATAATGTATATAAGAAACCATTGCCTAACCGTTACCTGGCAGGTTTTGCCATGTTCCTGGCAGAGAACCGGGGGCATTATATGATAGAGAATATTATAGAAGATGGTTTGAATGACTTCTTCTTTCAGCACCTCTGTAAGTACAATGAGGTCTGGAAATATCCTGTGAATTTTGTGGGAAGCGTAGCGGATGGATTTAAAGATGTGATACAGCAGTTATGTAATTCCTATGAATTCGAATTGGGAAACATATTGAAAAACCCGATGCAGGGACTGGTGAAATACCATGATGTAACTACGGTGTAACTTTGAACAATTTATAGTATCCTGATGTTTGAATTAATCTATTACCCTGAAAATTAAAACAACCTTGAAATCTTTGATGAACAATTTTGAAAAAATTACTGAACAATCAAGCAGGTACAGGCATTTGGAAAAAATGTCTATCAGTGAATTGTTGACGAATATTAATAAGGAGGACAAAACCGTTCCCCTGGCAGTAGAAAAAGCTATTCCGCAGGTAAAAAGACTGGTAAGTGCAGTGACCGATAAAATGCTGGCAGGTGGGCGCCTTTTTTACATAGGCGCTGGTACCAGTGGAAGACTGGCAGTGGTAGATGCCAGTGAATGTCCGCCTACCTATGGTGTGCCCTATGGTTTGGTCATTGCGGTAATTGCAGGTGGTGACGAGGCCATTACAAAAGCGGTTGAAAATGCTGAAGACAATGAAGAGCAGGGCTGGCTGGACCTGAAAAAACACGCCGTCAACAGCAAAGATGTAGTGGTAGGCATTGCCGCCAGCGGCACTACGCCCTATGTCATTGAAGCTTTAAGGGAATGTCAAAAAAGAGGGATCATTACGGGCTGTATTACCAACAACCCAGGATCTCCATTGACAGATGTTTCAGACTTTCCAATAGAAGTGGAAGTAGGTCCTGAATTTGTTACGGGTAGCACCCGGATGAAAAGCGGTACTTCACAAAAACTCATCCTTAACATGATCTCTACAACAGTAATGATACAATTGGGAAGGGTAGAAGATAACAAGATGGTGAATATGCAGCTTACCAATGAGAAGTTGATCGATCGTGGCACGAAAATGATAATGGATAATTTAAGCCTTTCCGATTATGAGCAGGCTAAGAGCTTATTGTTGAAATATGGCAGTGTGAAAAAAGCAGTTGATAATTTTAAACTAAAGGAATAAGTGCACGATATAGAGCCATTTTATAACTGGAGACATATTTATGTCAGCGAGGAAGAT
This sequence comes from Flavisolibacter ginsengiterrae DSM 18136, assembly GCF_059568575.1. Taxonomy (NCBI): domain Bacteria; kingdom Pseudomonadati; phylum Bacteroidota; class Chitinophagia; order Chitinophagales; family Chitinophagaceae; genus Flavisolibacter; species Flavisolibacter ginsengiterrae. Next base: position 88,866 of record NZ_JCANTR010000001.1, on the reverse strand, counting down.
GAAAGGTCACCTTTCTATCAAAGGGAATACTCTGAGTTTGAATTCACTGCTACTGTTTACAATTATTATATACATCCGCAATGGGATGAATTTGGTAGCCGCACATTGTATTTAAAAGTGTTGCAGGCCAATTATGAAGAAAATTACGTGATCATTGAACTGATAGGTGAATGGAATGATGCCATCGAAAATGATATCATGACCTTAAAGCGGGATGTCATTGACCAGTTTGAACATGAGGGTATCAGTAAATTCATTCTCATAGCGGAGAACGTACTTAATTTTCACAGCGGTGATAAGGATTATTACGAAGAATGGTATGAAGAAGCAAGTGATGAAAATGGCTGGATTGTATGCCTGAACATGCCGGAAGCCACGCAGTATGATTTTAAAAAAGCGAAGCTCAATTACTTTATTGAACTGATGGACATCTCTAACTGGAGAATTTATAGTCCCTTCCATTTATACAAAAAAATAGATACAGAGTTAAACAGCAGGCTGCCACTTTAGAACCTTTTATTTTATTTAATTGTTATAATTTTTAACAATCGGCACTTACCTTTGCGTCAAATTTTTTCAACCCCTTTTGTCATAATATGAAATGGTCCCACTTCTTCACATCTGCTGTTGGTAGAAAAATAGTGATGGCGTTAACGGGTTTATTCTTGATCTCTTTTTTAATTGTTCACGTCGGGCTAAATTCCTGCATTTTTAATGATCTTCCTTATTTTGACCATAATGATAATGGTTCCATGTTTAACCGTGCAGCTCATTTTATGGGAGCTTCTCTGGTTATACGAATCATGGAGATCGGTTTGTTTGCAGGCATCCTGTTACACATTATACAGGGTTATGCTGTTGAACTAAAGAACAGGAGTCTGCGTAGCAAAGGTTACCAGGTCAGCCTGGGAAGCAGGGGCAGTACCTGGATGAGCCGGAGCATGGCCTTACTGGGAACACTTGTCTTCTTATACCTCGTCATTCACGTAGCCCAGTTCTGGTGGCCATCAAGGGTGTCTCACGACCTTGAAAAAGTAACGTATAATGGTATAGAGATGCATAACCTTTATCTCAGAATGTACGAGGTCTTTCAACATGGTTGGGTGGTGATCCTCTATCTTGTTGGTGTAGCTGCACTTGGGTTTCATTTACTACATGGTTTTCATAGTGCCTTCCGTTCTATTGGAGTGCACAATAAAAAATACCTGGTCATGCTGAAGAGTCTTGGATATGGATTTTCTATTGTGGTTTGCCTGTTATTTGCCTTAATGCCTGTAAGCATGTATTTAAATTGGGTAAGTCCATTTAATTAGCTTTTAACTGGTTTGATGTAGTACCAGTTTCAATACAGCGAATGAAAAAATAGAATTTATGACCGGCGGCATTTGAAGCTATCCGGCCATTCAAAAAACAGAAATACGAATTATGCTTGACGCAAAAATCCCTGCAGGAAATTTAGATAAAAAATGGGATGATTATAAAAGCCATGTAAAGCTGGTTAATCCTGCTAATAAGCGCAAACTCGAGATCATCGTTGTAGGTACAGGTCTCGCTGGTGCATCTGCAGCAGCAGCTTTAGGAGAGCTGGGTTATAAAGTGAAAGCTTTTTGTTTCCAGGATTCTCCACGCCGTGCGCACTCCATTGCTGCACAAGGTGGGATCAATGCAGCCAAAAATTATCAAAATGACGGAGACTCTGTGTTCCGTCTTTTTTATGATACTATCAAAGGGGGAGACTACCGTTCCCGTGAAGCCAATGTGCACCGCCTGGCAGAAGTGAGTGCCAATATTATAGACCAGTGTGTGGCGCAGGGTGTACCCTTTGCCAGGGAATATGGCGGCTTGTTAAGCAACCGTTCTTTTGGTGGCACGCAGGTACAAAGAACATTTTATGCAGCAGGTCAAACCGGCCAGCAATTATTGATCGGCGCTTACCAGGCACTGGAAAGACAGGTGGCCCTAGGTAACGTGGATATGTATACCCGCCACGAGATGCTGGAGCTGGTGACCATTGATGGAAAGGCAAGAGGTATCATTACCCGCAACCTGGTTTCAGGCGAACTGGAAAGGCATTTTGGCCATGCCGTCCTTTTGTGCAGCGGTGGATACGGAAATGTATTCTATCTCTCCACAAATGCCATGGGAAGCAATACAACAGCAATCTGGAAAGCACATAAGAAAGGGGCTTATTTTGGTAATCCCTGTTATACACAGATACATCCAACCTGTATTCCTGTTACAGGAGATCACCAGTCGAAACTGACATTGATGTCAGAGTCATTGCGTAATGACGGCAGGATCTGGGTACCAAAAAAACAGGGAGATACCAGGAAATCAAAAGATATTCCTGAAGAAGAAAGAGATTATTACCTCGAGAGGAGATATCCTGCTTTTGGAAACCTGGTTCCAAGAGATGTGGCCTCGAGGGCGGCAAAAGAAAGGTGTGATGCAGGTTATGGTGTGGGCACTTCAAAGCAGGCCGTATTCCTGGATTTTGCAGCGGCTATTCAACGGTATGGTAAAATAGAAGCCGGTAAAAGAGGTTTGTCTAATGTGGATGCAGAGACCATAACCCTTATGGGTAAGGAAGTGGTGAAGGAAAAATATGGTAACCTTTTCGACATGTATGAAAAGATCACCGGTGAGAATCCCTATGAAGTGCCGATGCGTATTTATCCTGCGGTACACTATACCATGGGCGGCCTTTGGGTGGATTATGAGCTAATGACCACCATTCCCGGTTTATACGCTTTGGGTGAATGTAATTTCTCTGACCATGGTGCTAACCGCCTGGGAGCTTCAGCATTGATGCAAGGACTGGCTGATGGATATTTTGTAATTCCTTATACCATTGGAAATTACCTGGCAGACGAGATCAGGGTGAATGCGATACCCACATCCCATCCTGCATTCGAAGAAGCAGAAAGAAAAGTAAGAGACAGGATCGAAGAACTGATGAATATCAAAGGTTCCCAGACAGTGGAAAGTATGCATAAAAGGCTGGGCAAGATTATGTGGGATAAATGCGGTATGGCCCGTAATGCACAGGGGTTGCAGGAAGCCATTCAGGAGATCCGCCAGTTGAAGCAGGAATTCTGGAGTGACCTGAAAATTCCGGGTACTATCAATGAATTCAACCCGGAACTGGATAAGGCAGGACGTGTGGCCGATTTCATTGAATTGGGTGAATTGATGTGCATTGATGCGTTACAGCGAAGTGAAAGTTGCGGAGGTCATTTCAGGGAAGAACACCAGACAGAAGAAGGTGAGGCATTGCGTCATGATGCGGAATTTATGTTCGTAGCTGCCTGGGAATACCAGTCACCGCATCAATGGGAGCTGCACAAAGAAACACTGGAATATGATGTAGTGAAACCAACGCAACGTTCTTATAAATAAAGCAATGCGGGATTTGAATCATTTGAGGCCTGCAGTAAACAATCAAAATTATCTGCGTTCTATAAAAATTTATTAATGGAACATTACAATATGAATCTGACGCTGAAGGTTTGGCGTCAATCCAATAAAACCAGTGAAGGCAAATTTGAAACTTACCAGGTGAAGAATATTTCGTCGGAAATGTCTTTCCTCGAAATGTTCGACGTTTTGAATGAACAACTGGTGCTGGAAGGAAAAGATCCCATTGCCTTTGACCATGATTGCCGTGAAGGTATTTGTGGCATGTGCTCCATGTTTATCAATGGGCGTCCTCATGGTCCATGGCATGCTACCACCACCTGCCAGTTGCATATGCGGGCTTTCAAAGATGGAGATACCATCGTGGTAGAACCATGGAGGGCTAATGGTTTCCCGGTATTGAAAGATCTTGTCACTGACAGAACATCTTTTGACCGTATCATCCAGGCAGGGGGTTTTATCTCTGTGAATACAGGAAATGCTGTTGATGGTAATGCCATTCCAATTGAAAAAGATAAAGCTGATGCTTCTTTTGCGGCGGCGGCCTGCATAGCCTGTGGTGCTTGTGTGGCAGCCTGCAAAAATGCATCTGCTTCTTTATTCCTTTCAGCCAAGGTAGCCCACCTGGGTTTATTGCCCCAGGGATATCCTGAAAAGAAGAACAGGGTTTTAAGCATGGTATCACAGATGGACAAGGAAGGTTTCGGCAGCTGCACCTTTACAGGGGCCTGCGAGGCAGTTTGTCCAAAGGAGATATCCATCACCAACATATCAAGGATGCACAAGGATTACCTTTTTGCAGGCCTTTCTTCAGAAAAATAATTAACCAGGGAAGATCTCAATACAGAAAGCAGGGCCAGTCCCTGCTTTTTTTGTTTTGGTTCCTTTGCGACAGGGTTGCAATACTGCCCAAAACCCGCGATCTGCCTGAATTTGAACAATTATTATTATGTTTAAGCGTTGAAAAACCTGGAATAGCAACCATTCCTGAAAAACCTTTACTATTGAAGCTTTGGAGCTGTATACTGCTTTTGGGACTCATGCTGGCTTTTGTTGAACAGGGCAGGGCACAGGCACCTTTTCCCTCGGCCACACATTCCAACTTCCGCTTCAAAAAAGTTGCATTCAATTCTGATAGTTTATTGCTCGATACTGTAAGCATCATTCCAAAGACATTCGCCATCGCAGGTGTTGATACATCCACTTATCATTTAGACTTTGTACAGGCGAAGCTGTATTGGAAAAAGCGACCTGTTACAGATACTGTCTTGATAACCTACCGTGTATTTCCTTATAAATTAAATTCTGTAGTACAAAGGCTTAGCTATGAAAGTGTGATGAACAATTTTTACATGGAGCCATACGAGTTCAATGCAGGAGGGGCTGAGTCGAAGGGTTTGTTTGATTTTGGAAGCATTCAGTACAATGGAAGTTTCGGAAGAGCGCTTTCCTTTGGCAATAACCAGGATGCCGTGGTCAATTCTACATTCCAGTTGCAGTTAAATGGAATGTTGAAGGACAGCATCGAAATAGCTGCGGCTCTTTCAGATAATAACATTCCCATACAGCCAGATGGCACAACGCAGCAACTCAATGAATTTGACCAGGTATTTCTTCAATTCAAAAAGAAGAACTGGCAGTTGAACCTTGGTGATATCGATATCAGGCAAAACAATATGTATTTCCTGAACTTTTATAAAAGGCTGCAGGGGATATCGTTTCAAACCACGTCTCATCTTTCATCATCGGTGCAGTCAACTACACTTGTTAGTGGGTCAATTGCCAAAGGTAAATTTACAAGGAATGTATTGCAGGGAATGGAAGGCAACCAGGGACCCTACAGGTTGACGGGTGCCAACAATGAATTCTTCTTTATTGTCCTGGCCAATACAGAAAGAGTGTACCTGGATGGAGAGTTGCTGCAAAGAGGAGAGGACAGGGACTATATCATCAATTATAATACGGCGGAAGTAACGTTCATGCCTAACCGGATGATCACCAAAGATTCGCGCATACAGATAGAGTTTGAATATGCTGACAGGAATTACCTGAATGCCAATTTATATGCCTACCAGGAAATTGGGATCAATGATAAGCTGAAACTGAGAGTGAGTGCCTTTAATAACAGCGATGCCAAAAACTCCCAGATCAACCAGACGCTGGATACACGCCAGAAACAGTTTCTGTATGATGTAGGCGATAGTATCGGGAAGGCATTATACCCCACGGTGGCTTTGGATACATTTGCAAAAGATAAGATCCTCTACGAAAGGGTTTATGATTCAAGTGGCGCCACCATCGATTCTTTCTACCGGTATTCTGTCGATCCTGGTGCTGCCCGTTATTCTTTGTCTTTTACTGACCTCGGGCAGGGAAATGGTGATTATATGCCGGATTTTAATGGGGCCAATGGAAAAGTATTTCGTTTTGTACCGCGTTTAAATGGTTTGAAACAGGGCCGGTATGAACCGGTAATGATCCTGGTGACCCCAAAGAAACAGCAATTGATCAGTATAGGGGCAGACTACCAGGTTGACAAGAACAATTCTATCAAAACAGAATTTGCACTGAGTAATAATGATGTCAATACATTTTCTTCAAAGGATGGAGGTGATGATAAAGGAATGGCGGCAAAGGTTCAATACACTAATATTACTGCCTTAGGATCATCGCGGAAACTATCTCTTACTTCAAATATTGATGTAGAACACGTAGATAAGAAGTTCAAGCCACTGGAGCGCCTTCGTTATGTGGAATTCAGTCGTGACTGGGGATTGCCACTACTTGTACAGCCGGCCACTGAAAACATTATTCGTTTCTCATCTGCCTTAAAAGACAAAAACAACCATGGCCTTAGTTACCAGTTTATGAGTTACCAGAGAAGTGATGAGTACAAAGGCTTTCAAAACCTGGTACAACATTCAGCTAATTGGCTGGGATGGAACATGGTCAATCAATTTGCAATTACTCAATTCAATACAGTTTCTTCAAAAGGTAGCTATATAAGACCTGTTATAGATATAAGCAAAGAATTGAAGCAGATGGCTTCAATGAAAGTTGGTTTTAAGTATGCACTTGAAAAGAATGATATAAGGGATAAAGTAAAAGATACACTGTCTCTCCAGAGCTTTTCTTTCGACACCTATACTGCTTACCTTAAATCAAACGAGAAAAAAAAGAATAAATACGGGCTTACTTTTTTCACCAGGGCCGATAAATATCCTGCAAGGAAAGAGTTGATAAAAGCTGACAGAAGTTATAATGTCAATTTCCAGGCTGAGATATTACAAAGCAGCAGGCACCAGCTATTGTTCAATGCTACCTACAGGGTGTTGAAAGTATATGATAATACCTATTCGAAGCAGGAAAACGATAAGACTATTCTGGGTAGGACAGAATACCTGGTGAACGAATGGAAAGGACTGTTAACTGGAAGTGTCCTCTATGAACTGGGAACAGGACAGGAGCAAAGAAGAGATTTTGCCTACCTGGAAGTACCGGCTGGCCAGGGACAATATACCTGGAACGATTATAATAATGATGGCATCCAGCAATTAAATGAATTTGAAACAGCCCTGTTCCAGGACCAGGCCAAATTCATTCGGATATTTATTCCCACCAACCAGTTTACCAAGGCTAATTATACTACTCTGAATTACAATTTTTCTTTCAATCCAAAAGCAGCGCTTAATTATGAAGGCGTAGGTAATATAGGAAAATTCATCAGCCGATTTAACTGGCAAACCTCCATGCAAAAGAATAAGAAGTCAATTGCAAAGGGTGATTTTGAATTCAATCCATTCAAGTACGGCATTAATGATACCGCCTTATTAACACTTTCAACCTCCTTTCTGAATACAATTTCCTTTAATCGTTTTTCAAGTAAATGGGGGATTGATATCAGTAATTTACAAAACACAGGTAAGGCCCTGCTCACTTATGGATATGAAAGTCGCAAGGCAAATGACTGGATAGCCAAATTAAGATGGAACCTCAGTACTTCAATTACTTTTGACATCAATTCAAAGAAAGGCCTGAATGCATTGTACACACCTAATACAAGCTTTTCCAACCGCAATTATGCTTTAAGCATTTACAATACAGAACCCAGGATATCCTATATCCGCGGTACGGTATTCCGCATTCAAACCAGTTACCGTTATGAACAAAAAGAAAATAGCCAGGAATATGGGGGTGAGAGATCGACATCTAATGCATTGAACCTGGAGACCAAGTACAATGTTTTGCAAAACAGTTCCATCAATGCCAGGTTTACCTTCAATAATATTAATTATAATTACCCGGCTAATACAACTGTGAGTTATATAATGCTGGATGGATTGCTGCCCGGCAAAAACTATTTATGGTCTGTTGATTTTACCAAGCGCTTACTGAATAATGTGGAGTTAAACTTTCAATATGAGGGAAGGAAACCTGGCGAGGCAAGAACCGTCCATGTGGGGAGGGCAGCGATCAGGGCATTATTCTGACCAGGCATTGAAAGGTATGTAACGAAAGAAATAAAAAGAGCCTTCATTAGTGAAGGCTCTTCCGGTAGTAATCATTTATTATTCGCTTGTGATTTTCTTAGACATTAAACCTGAAATGCATCACGTCCCCGTCTTTAACAACGTACTCTTTTCCTTCGATGCGTAATCTTCCAGATTCCCTGGCGGCAGCTTCTGAACCATATTTTACAAAATCTTCATAGCTGATCACTTCAGCTTTAATAAAGCCTTTTTCAAAATCAGTATGGATAACACTGGCTGCCTGCGGTGCTTTCCAGCCTTCATGTATGGTCCAGGCCCTTACTTCCTGCACTCCGGCTGTGAAATAAGTTTGCAGGGTCAGTAATTTATAGGCTGAGTGGATCAAACGGTCTAATGCCGGCTCCTTCATGCCGTATTCTTCCATGAACATTTGCTGATCTTCCTTATTTTCCAGTTCAGAGATCTGTGCCTCCACGTTGTTATTCATGATGATAACCTGTGCGTCTTCATTTTTTACAGCCTCTTTCAACATTTCGGAATATTTATTCCCCGTGTCCATGGAAGCCTCATCCACATTGGCCACATACAGAACTGGCTTGGAGGTTAACAGGAAAAGATCAGCAATAGCTGCCTGTTCTTCTTTATCCAGGTCAAGGGAGCGAATGCTTTTTCCCTGTTCCAGGTGTGTTTTGCAACGCTGAAGGATATCTAATTCCACCTTCGCTTTTGGATCTGTTTTAGCCATCTTTTCCGTACGGCTCAATTTCTTTTCTACACTTTCCAGGTCTTTCAATTGTAATTCGGTATCAATGATCTCTTTATCACTAACCGGGTTGATGGCTCCTTCTTCACGCAGCACGTTTTCATCCTCAAAACAGCGGATCACATGAATGATGGCATCCACTTCCCTAATGTTTCCCAGGAATTTGTTGCCCAATCCTTCGCCCTTGCTGGCACCACGTACCAGGCCTGCAATGTCCACGATCTCTATTTGAGTGGGAACCACCCTGTTTGGTTGAACAAGTTCCGCCAGTTTATTCAACCGGGCATCCGGAACATCCACCAGTCCCACATTAGGATCAATGGTACAAAAGCGATAGTTGCTGGCCTGCGCCTTGGCACTATTGCTTACTGCATTGAACAAGGTTGATTTTCCTACGTTGGGTAGTCCTACTATACCTGCTTGTAAAGCCATAATTGCAATTTCTTATTTATGTTTTGCCGGCGGTACTCATCAAACATGAACAATTATTTACCAGTTAACCGCCAGCTATTTTTTCGGGACGCAAAGATAAGCATCTCGGGTTGCCGATTTCAAAATGAAACGTTTAACTTCAAACCCGAAAAAGGAAGGCGGTAAAGGTTAAGCCATGGCTTTCAGAACCTTAGAACCCTGGCCTTAAACCTTAAACCTTTAGTATGGCGTTAAGCAGAATATGGTCGGCATTTGTGATTATTGCAGTTTTAGTGGCTTCTATAAGAATTGTCGCATCGGACAATAAGGTAATTTTCAGCTCAATGGTTACCGGTAAAAGCGGTGATACCATTCATTTAAGGCAAACAGATACCACGACATTATCTGAAATACAACTACACCATCTGGATTCTGTTGGGTATATGGCAATGGGTAATGCTTCAGTAAAGCGAACCAGCAATGGCAAGCTGGAATATTACCAGGTGCAGAATGCTGATGGAATTATTGAAACCTGCAAAAGCGCTGTTAACATCAGTATCGGATTGATCGGCATAATGGCCTTGTTCATGGGGTTTATGAGCATTGCAGAAAGGGCAGGGGGCATCAGGTTGTTGTCTAAGATCATTGGCCCGTTTTTCTCAAAGCTTTTTCCTGAACTTCCAAAAGGGCATCCTGCCATGGGTCATATGATGATGAATTTTTCTGCCAACCTTTTAGGTTTAGACAATGCAGCTACGCCATTCGGATTAAAAGCCATGCAAAGCCTTCAGGAAATAAACCCAAGTGCAGAAAGAGCATCGAACGCACAGATCATGTTTTTATGCCTGCATGCAGCAGGGTTTTCCTTAATTCCTGTAAGCGTTATAGCTGTAAGAGCCGCATTGAGATCTGCAAATCCTACCGACATATTTGTTCCCTGCATGATCACCACATTTGTGGCTACCATGGCTGCTATGTTTATTGTATCCTATAAACAAAAGATCAATTTATTTCAACCTGTAATAATGGCCTGGGTGGGTGGGTTTTCTGCACTCATTGTTATGCTGGTCATTTACCTGAACAGGTTAAGTGTAGAAGGCCTCCAGACATTCTCCAGTATTTTAAGCAATGGGCTTATTCTTTTGATATTCCTGCTGATCATTTTAGGTGCTTTTTATAAAAGGATCGATGTATTTGATGCTTTTATTGATGGCGCCAAAGGAGGATTTGATACTGCAGTCAAGATCATTCCTTACCTGGTGGGTATGTTGGTGGCGATCAGTTTATTGAGGACCAGCGGCAGCTTTGATATGGTCATTGATGGTATGAAAGCATTTTTTGCTTTCCTGGGAATGGATACACGGTTTGTTGATGCTTTGCCAACGGCCCTCATAAGACCTTTAAGTGGCGGTGGTGCAAGAGGTATGATGGTAAGTACAATGACAACATTCGGCGCTGATTCTTTTCCAGGTAGATTGTCGAGTATTATGCAAGGTGCTTCAGATACTACATTTTATGTGATAGCAGTTTATTTTGGAGCCGTCAACATCAAGGATACAAGGTATGCTGTGGGTGCTATGCTTCTGGCCGACCTTGTTGGAGTTATTACTGCCATTTTACTGGCTTATATGTTTTTCGGACGTTAAAGATTGAACCAATAAAAAAGAGGCAACAAAATGAAATTGTTGCCTCTTTTACTATAACCCAAAGATTCAAAAGTTCAGTAAACTGATTTTCCCATCCATGGTGGTTACTAATATTTCTTTATTACCTACAGGTAGCAGATTGGTAATTAATCCATTTGATGTTTTATGTTTCCATAAAACTTTGCCGCTAGCCCTGTCCAGCGCCACCGTTACACCGGATTGCGTGGGTACAAATACTATGTTATTCTTTTCAACAATAGCCGTAGGGCAGATCTCGTAGCCAAGTGATACATCAGCCTTCCAAACTGAGCTCATCTCATTGGCAGTAGTTGAAATTCCTTCTACATATCCCTGCATGGTTTTTACATATACCAACGAGCTATCCGTTGATAATCCCATGGATTCCCTAACCTTTATTTCAGGGACCTGTTTTCTCCAGATTACACTACCTGTATTTACATCCAGTGCAGTCATATACCTGTCAGGTGCCACAATGAATACACGGTTATGCGTGGCCACCGGGAAACAGGCAGCAGGAGAGAGCATCCGGTTGGAACTACCATTGTTCCACTTCCACAATAAGCTGCCGGTGGAAATATCAAGGCAATAAAAATCATTATTCCAGCAACCGAAAAGTATCCTGTTATTATATATCAATGGTTTGGTTACCACAAATCCTATAACTCCAGGGAAATCCCATAGAACGTTTCCACTATGCAAATCCAGCTTCCTGAAGTGTCCATCAGAAGAACCTATATAAACGGCATGTTGATGGATCACTGGATTACCCAAAACAGCTTTTTCTGCTTTGTATTTCCACGCGAGTTTGCCAGTTGTAACTGAAAGTGCATAGATATGATCATCGGAAGAGCCTGCGATAACAAGACCGTCTTTTACTGCAGGGATGGAATAGATCTTTCCACCTGTCTTATACTTCCATTTAACCTTACCGTTTCTCTTTGTAAGGGCCAATATCCCTCCATTGGTATTGGTGGTGAATACAAGATTTTCATTGTATGCCGTGCCGGAACCAATGTCACTGTTATCCTGGTAATTCCATTTTTCTTTTACCTGGGGAAAGCTGTCGTTAACAGTGTAGGAGGGTCGTGGATAATTTGCAGCATCATGTGAAAAATCATGTTCCTCCATTGGAAGCGTTAACCAAACAGGTTTTGTTTGCACGCCGGGTATCCTGACCCGGTAGCTTACCTGGTTGTTAATGATGGTTACAATATTGTATCCTCCGACTGTATCTTTTGCCCTCAGGTTTGATCGACCCATTACCGCAGGTATGCCTTCGAAATTGAGTTTATGGTTGGAATGGCCATGACCACAAAGTATCAACTGGACATTCTTTCTTTTCAACCTGTCGATGGCTTCAAACCAATTGTTCAATGAAGAATCCTGTGGATAGTGGTTTACGAATATGATGGGTGCTTTATCAGGTATGGTTTGCAAGGCAGAATCCAGCCATACGATATTCTCCCTGGGTATTTGGCCGGGACCCATGCGTATGTTAGGCCCACAATTGGTACCTAAAAAATAATATCCACCTTTTTGGAAATAGAAGGTCTCATTACCAAACACTTTCTTGAAGGTATTGGCGCCACTTTCGGACCAGTTGCCATCGTGATTACCCGGAATGATATACCAGGGTTTATTCAGGCTGTCAAGTATCTGTTTGGCCAGCTGAATTTCAGTATCGGCGCCAAACTCAGTTATGTCGCCTGAGATAACAACAAACTGGATCGAATCATTTTGATTGATGTCTATAACAGTTCGTCGCAGGTCTTCTGCCCCGGTGCTACTACCCACGTGGGTATCCGTTAAATGAACGAAAGTAAGCGGGTTGTTTTGTGAAAATAATTGGATGAAAGAAAATAAGGTGATAAGGGAGAATAGGAGTTTTTTCATTGTCAAATAGAGTAAAAGAAAAATCGGAAGTCTTTTTGAGACTTCCGATTAAATACTAATTATGAACTTTTACCAGCCGGTTGTTTGTGTGAGCGTGAAGCCCTTTTCCTGGTACTGAATGATCTGTGCCTGACCTATAGGGGACAGGTAAGACTTGTCAGTAAAAGAAAGCCTGTTTTGGCCATTCTCTACCATCCAGAATCCTACCATGGCATCTGCATTGGTACCATCCCAGGTTACAATGGTGCCATCTTCCTTCTTAACTCTTACTTTGCCCTTGTTTGCGGTAGTAAGATAGCTGGGTATTTCAGCTTTCACGTTCACCCATGGACCCAGTAAATAATCAGGATTGGTGCTGAAATCCATATACTGCAATTTCTTCCAGCGTTTAAGGTCTAATAACCTTGTATGCTCAAATACAAATTCCATTCTTCTTTCCCTGCGAATTTCCCATATCAGATCCGAAATTTCTGCATCCTTTGCCGGATCATTCGGAAGGGCGCTTAACATAAGAGGTGCTGTTTTTTGTACACCCTTAGCTATTGCTGCGGCTTCTAATGGACGATTACGAATGGCATTAATTGATTTATCAAGGTCACCCTGTGTTACAGCAGGACCTCCATAATATTCAGCTAATACGGCCTTGGCTTCAATCCAGTTCAGCACAACCTCCGCCAGGCGCATAACTGGTGCATCACTGGTGTTGGTATTACTACCCCATGCAGCAGGATATGTTTTGCCGATATAGGTGATCGCTTCTCTTGATGCAAACTTATACCCGTATAAAAGTGTAGCTGATGCAGCATTCACTTTATCTATAAAAGAAGCCTCGAAACGTGGATCCCTGGTTTTCACCAGGTCTGCAATCGCGAAACTGTTAGCGTTTGGAACTGTAGAGTTTTGCCATACTTTTCCGTCATTGGCAATAAACGATTTGATCAGAACCAGGTTGGGATCAACACCTACAACTTCAGTTCCATTGGAATAAGAACCAATACTGTGCGTGATGTTTAATGCAGCATCATAAACCCTGTACAACAGCACTTCAGGATGACCTGCCAGGCTTTCTGATGTAAATAGCGATTTAAAATCCTTACTGAAATTATATTTACCGCTATTGATTACTATATCCGCTGCTTCTACAGCAAACTCCAGGTATTTTTTGGCTCTGGCAGCATCCAAATTATGGTAATGCTGGTAGGTGCCTTCAAATAGCATGAACCTGGAAATGAAACCCGCAGCGATATATTTGTTTAAATTCAAGGGGCCGTCATTTTCGCGGATATTAGCAAGTACATATTTAAAGTCATCATATACTTTATCCATTACCACACCCCTGTTATCCCTGTCCTTATATAAGGTGGCGAGATCAGTGTTTAATACTTCCTTATCAAAATAAGGCACATCTCCAAACACACTCACCAAACGGCTGTATTCAAAGCCCCTAAAGAATTTGGCAACGGCCATCCAATGGTTATAAGCTTCTTCAGAAATCTTAGGCTTTACCACCGTGTTAAGTCGATCTATAAAAATATTTGAATTACGCACCCATGCAAAGTCCCATGTTGGTCCGGCATACTGCGACATCCAGGCAGCTGCTTCTGAAGTAGAGCCCCTGGATGTTGGGACACTGCTTTCAAAATTTGACTGAACATTCTTGCCTGTCAGGTCATCAGAAAAAGTATATCCTCTTACGGGTGTATAGTCTACGGTAAACGAAGAGTTATATCCATTAAAATAATTAGTATAAAAGTTATTAGCATACAAACGGAGATCATTTTCATTTCTCCAGAAATCAGGTCCATCAATTACTTTAGTAAGTGGGGGCCTGTCCAATACTTCCTTCTTACAGGAAAGAAGGACCAGGCAAGCTATTAAGCTATAGAAGTATGTTGAAAATTTCATCATGATAGTTTTAAAAATTTAATTGTGCACCAAAAGAAACACTTTTGAAAGCTGGAACACCCATTCCGGTACGTCCTGAATTATAGTTTGAACCATTCCACATGGAGTAACCACTGATCGTTTCAGGATCAATTGGCAGATCACCTAAATGATCCCAGGTAATGAAGTTTTCAAGACCTACATACACTCTTAAGGAACTAATTCTGGCTCTATCCGTCAGCGATTTTGGCAGGGAATATCCTACTGTGAAGTTTTTCAACCTCAGGTAAGACATATCCAGAAGATACCTGTCCTGAACCTGCATGTTATTGGCTGCATTGCTGCCACCATTATTATAGGCTGCAGGGTAGAAGGCACCTGTATTGTCAGGTCTCCAGTAGTCGCCTGCAAATGCTTCAGGCATGGCGCCATCACCAGAGTTATATCCAGGTATGGCCAGCATTCCATCTCCCCATATTTTCCTGCTTCCTACGCCCTGGAAAAAAGCACTGATATCAAAACCTTTATAATCAGCTCCCAGTCTTACTCCATACTCATAACGGGGGTTTGAATTTCCAATCATTTCAAGGTCGCCATGATCAGCCAATGTTCCTTTACCATTATTGATTTCACCATCGCCATTAACATCTTTAAACTTCACATCGCCAGGGCCAAAAAAGAAGTTGGATGAGGTTTGCAAAAATGGCTGGTAAACAGGTTTTTTGCCATCAGCACCAGCTTTTAATTTATAAACTTTTTTGCCTGCATAAAGCGCACTCTCAGCAGATGTAAGTGTAATCAGGATAGGTTTACCATTGGCATCCAGTTCAAAATCTTCATTCTGGTACAACCTGTCTGTACGATATCCCCAGATCTCACCAATGGTTTTGCCATTATAATTGCCGGTAACCTGGGTTCCTGAACCATAAGAAGTTAATATACTTTTCGCATCAGAGATATTTCCTCTGAAATTAATGCCCAGGCCATTGTCAAACCTGTGGTTAAAATCAACTGTCAATTCCCATCCTTTTGTTTCAAGTGCGCCATAGTTTCCTAGCGGTGCACCTATCCCGAATGTTAAAGGAATGCCTTCCTGAGGGACGATCATGTTCTCTGTGTTTCTTTGGAACAGGTCAAAAGAAACGTTTACTTTATTTTTAAGCAGTCCAATATCTACACCAATATTTTTACTAATGATATCCTGCCATTGTATATTGGCGTCAATGGCAGCAGGCGATCCTACATAGCTTACCCTTGTTCCATTGATCCAGTTTGATTGACCGATTGGCATAATAGGCAGGTATAAAGTGTTAGGGACACTTTGGTCACCAATAGAACCCCATGAGCCTCTGAACTTAAGAGAATTAAGTACTGGTTTTGTCCATTCCATAAACTTCTCTTCGCTAGCTACCCAACCGGCAGAAACAGATGGATACCATCTCCACCATAAGAATTCCGGGAATTTGGAAGAACCATCATAACGTAAGTTTCCTTCCAAAAGATATTTGTTTTTGAAAGCATAGTTGATACGTCCGAAATAGCCCAATTGAGATTCCCAATTTTTATCTCCGGCAACAGTTGCTGTTCCAATACCAAATGGGATCTGTGGGTTTGTAATATCCAGATTATTTGTCACCTGGGATGATTGCCATTCTGTAGTTGCCGTTACACGGTTGATACCAAGAATAAACTTAAAGGCGTGGTCTTCCTTTACATTCAGGTTATACGTCGTCAAAGCATTAATGGTATTACTAAAGAAGTTTGTTGCAGTCCGGGCAATATGATCCGGGTTGGATCCGGCTGCTGTATATGTTTCATTTGTCAGGTCAAATGCAGGTTTGGCACCTTGAGCAGTGCTTGCAACTACTTTACCTGTGCTATCTACATATACAGGATTACCATTGGCATCTAAGCGGGCCTTTGGTGCTGCCCATGAGTTCCTGGCAGTAAATCTTGTTCCCGGTCTTTTCCATGTTTCGTCCTGGTTAGAGAAAGTATAATCGAAATCTACTTTCCAGTTATTGGTAATGTTAACTGTTGCTCCCAGGCTATAATTGGAATAGTTCTGCAAAATATTAGCGGTGTTCGCAGAAGCTATTTCACTGTATGGGCTCCTGATAAGATCACCGTTTTCATCCCTGCCTAATGGATACAATGAACTCCACCTGTATAGATAATACCAGGGATCTGCGGTTGTGGAGTTGGTGGCATAGGCATATTCTTTATTTCTCCTGGAATACAATGTTCCCCCACGAATGGTCAGGTACTTATTGATATCACTGGATATTTTCATTGAAACATTGTAACGGGAAAATTTATCAGATTGTGCAGGTTTCATCATACCGCTCTGGTCTAACAAACCAAGACCAAGGTTGTAAGATGTTTTTCCTTGCGTAAGTCCTACTGACAAATTATGTTGTTGGGTAGGCGCCCATTCTCTTACCATATAGTCGTATGGATCATAAGTCCTTACGCCCATTTTTTGGTTAGTAGGTCCCTGTGTATACCAATCCCTTCCAAATACTGTAGGATCATTGGCTCCAAGCGTACTGCCATACTTTTCTTTCCATTCAACTGCTTTATTATAGCTTGCCCTGTCCACATAATAGAAAGCCCCGGTAGGAGTGGTTACACCAATACGTTCCGCTGCGTCTACTGTATATCTCAGGCCATCAACATCAGCCATTTTAATGTCTTTCCATACATTCTGGAAAGAAAAGTTGTTGGAATAGTTTATTTGAGGTTTGCTGGTACCTGAACCTTTCTTGGTGGTGATCAATATAACACCAAACGAACCTTTAGAACCATAGATGGATGCAGAAGCGGCGTCTTTTAATACAGTGATGGAAGCGATATCATTTGGATTGACAACCTGGATGCTTGGAATTTCAACATTATCCAATAAGATCAATGGTGAACTTCCTCCCTGTAAAGATCCCAACTGTCCTCTGATCTTGATAATGGGATCAGATCCTACTTCACCACTTGGAACGGTTACACTAAGTCCGGATGCAGAACCCTGTAAACCTCTTCCTACATCTGCAATTGGCCTTCCACCTAATGTTTTCTTTACATCAATGGTTGATACGGCTCCAGTGAGGTTACCTCTTTTTTGGGTGCTATAACCAACCACCACTACATCTTCCAATGAATTATTGGTAAGTGTAGCCAATTTCACTGATACCGTATTGCCTTCACCAACCACAGCTTCCTGGGCGGTATATCCTACATAGGAAAAATGCAGGGTTTGCCCGGTTTGAGCTGCAATGGTAAAACGACCCTGGGCATCAGTTTGGGTGGCCCGGTCAGTGCCTTTAATTGATACAGTAACACCTATTAACGGTGTACCATCATCCCCGGTTATCTTACCTGAGATGGGTCTTTCCTGTGCAAGACCGGAAAAACCAAATAATAGCAATCCAAAACTTAGGAATGCCAGTTGGAGAATTCTTCTCATGTTAAGCGTTTTAAACTTTAATTGTGCAATAAAAAAATGTCTGTTTGTTAGACTCATCCTTTCGTAGTTCTATATAGCTCTTTAAATATTATAATACCTTGATCCCCGCTTTTATATAAGGCTCTAAAACAGGATCATCTGGTGATAGTTCGGTAATAAGCGTATCTATTTTTTGAATGTCACAAACCTGTATGGGCTGTTGCGAATTGATCTTTTCTGAAATGGTCAGGCATACCAGCCTTTTTGCCGATTCGATCATTGCTTTTTTGATCTGAACCACTTCCCAGTCATTGTCGGAAACTCCACTTTCCAGGTTGATAGCATTAATACCTAAAATGCAGAGGTCAGCCCGTAATTGCCTGATGCGTGAAATAGCTTCCAGCCCGACAGTGATCTTGGAGTTCTTGGATATCTTGTCTCCAATAACAATAACATCAATGTTCGGATGGTTCATGTATTCATATATGGCTGGTATGCTACCTGAAATGAAAGTGGCGTGCAATTGTGTGGGTAGCACCTTCGCCAGTTCAATAATTGTGGTTCCACCTCCCGTAAGCACAAACATGCCATCCTGTACCAGTGAAACAGCTTTTTGGGCGATGATCTTCTTTTGTGTATAGGAGTAGATTTCTCTGGAAGATTGATTGCCGTGATGAAAAGAAGGGGAGAGGGCTCCTCCATGAACCTTGATCAGTTTGCCGGCTTCAGCTAATTCCTGCAGATCCCTCCTGATGGTGTCATCAGACACATTGATATGATGACTGAGGTCTGTGGAAAGTACCTTATTGTGCAGGTTTACCTGGTGGAGAATGTAGGCTTGTCTTTCTCTTTTAAGCATCTCGTTAGTTCAATTGCCGCCAAAATAAAGTAATATGCTGCACAAAACCGCAAAAACCTTAAGAAAAATTTAAGAATTATGCCAAATACCCGCATTTGAGAAATCTTGAATGAGTAAAAACGCAATTTAAGCTTATCTGTAATGAAAGGACATTCTACTTTATCAATCCTATACCTATGGACATAAAACTGTTCAGTATTTTTCTTAAGTTGTTTATTTGTAAAGTTTACGCTATCATAAGAAACCAAATAAAAGAATTATGGCAGGGCTTTTACTTTCGATCTTTATTATAGGTTACCTGGCCATCGCCTTCGAGCATAAAGTGAAGATCAATAAAGCCGCCATTGCTTTGATCACAGGTATTCTATGCTGGACGGTATATATTCTTTATGCAGACGACGTACACGCAGTGGATTCTAACCTGAGCCATCACCTGGGTGAATTATCGCAAATTCTTTTTTTCCTCCTTGGGGCCATGACCATTGTCGAACTGATAGATGCTCATGATGGATTTGAGATCATTACCCGTCGCATTACTACCCTCAATAAAAAAAGGCTCATTTGGATCATTTGCCTGCTCACTTTTTTTCTTTCCGCCATCCTGGATAACCTGACCACAACCATTGTAATGGTATCACTGGTCAAAAAGCTGATGGATGATAAAAAAGACCGGCTGATGTTCACGGGTGCTGTTGTCATTGCTGCCAATGCCGGTGGTGCCTGGTCGCCTATTGGTGATGTTACAACCACCATGCTTTGGATTGGAGGACAGATCACTGCCTTCAATATCATTATTAAATTATTGCTCCCCAGCATGGTATGCCTGCTTGTTCCCTTAATGGCATTAGGCTTTATTTTGAAAGGTAATGTCACTCGTCCTGTACAGGAGGAAGAAGCAGGAGAAAATGAACCGCTGGAAAGGCATCGTAATATTGTGTTTTTTGCCGGTATAGGAATTCTCCTGCTTGTACCCGTATTCAAAACAGTGACCCATTTACCGCCATTTATGGGCATATTATTAGGACTGGGATTATTATGGGTCATCGTGGAAATATTGCACAGCGATAAGGATGAAGCGGACCGTAAATTTTATACGGTTACCTATGCGCTTCGAAAGATAGATGCACCCAGCATTTTATTCTTCCTGGGCATATTACTGGCTATTGCCGCACTGGAGTCAACCGGCCAGCTCACAAGCCTTGCCGCCAATTTGGATTCAAATATTAAGGATGTAAACATCATTGTATTGTCAATAGGACTGATATCTTCCATAGTTGATAACGTACCATTGGTGGCAGCTTCTATGGGAATGTATCCTTTGGAAAGATACCCTACCGATCATTATTTCTGGGAGTTCCTGGCCTATTGTACGGGAACAGGTGGCAGTGCGCTTATCATTGGTTCAGCTGCAGGGGTAGCTGCCATGGGTATTGAAAAAATTGACTTTATGTGGTACCTGAAAAAGATCAGCTGGTTAGCACTCATGGGATATTTTTCAGGTGCATTGATCTATATACTGCAGGAAAAGATATTTGGCGGGTAGTAAATACCTTGCCTGGTTTAATAAACCAGGTATGCCTACTCGAAAAGTTCATACTTGGTCTTGGGTCTTCTTTCTTCCAGCCACTGGAAACTGGGCAGGTGCATTTCCGAAGGATGCTTTTGCGAGATAGGATAGAGTGTTCCTTTTACTGTACTTCTCAGGATCACTTTATAAACTTCTCCTTTTACAAAAAATACATCCAGTACATCACTGCTGGTTTGATTGACACTGGTAAAGGCACTGTCCTTGTCCTGTATAAAATAAACCGATTCGGCTGCACCCCGGGCCCTCACAGAATCAATAACTCCTTCCTTGAAAAAACCGTCCATCCTTGTTGACTTTACCTGGTTGTATACTCCCCGCTGCACTTCATTCACCATAAAGCTATTTTCAAAGGTCTTGATCTTATCGGCCTTTTTGTTTTTCGTATACAGGTAAATGGTATCACCCGTCATCTGGCTTTTCCGGCTCCATACCACAGGGTTTTGGTATAAGTGGAAAATGGAATCTTTAAATGAATAAAATACACTGTCACTTACCGCCTGCATGGAATCAGAAAATATGCGAACATGCCTGAATGCTTCAAAATACCGGTTGGTACTGTCTTTTTCCTTCACACCCAGTTTTTTTAAAATACTGTCAGCGTTTTTATAAAGATCTGTTAGCCTTGCCGAGAACAAAGTATCTGCAGTCAGGTACAGTGAATCCTTTTCCTGCTTAATGATCATTAGAGGCTTTTGAGTGGCCAGGTAAGCACTGGTCTTTTTGTTGGCAAAAATCCGATTGGCAAGTATGTTCACTCCCTGCGCTGTATCTATCAATACGCCACGACCCTCAATCTGGATGATGCCGGTGGAATCATCACTGGCGATCCTGTCGCCGGTGGCCGTCATTGCCTTGTCCTTTATCGTTGTACGGGAGGTAAATTCTGCACGGCTATGCGCCACATCATAATAACCCTCCTTTGTTGCTATTGTTTTACCTGCACTATCTTTTATAAAGGTTTCCGCAATGAACCTGGCAACCTGTGTTTCAGTATTATAAAGAAGTGAATCTGTTTTTAAATAGTACGCAGGATCTTTCAATTCCACATTGTCTTTGAAATAGATATCCCTGATATCTGTATAATATACGCCTTCACGGCTGGTAAGTACTGATTTTTTATTGACAACCTTGCCACCATTATGGTAGGTGCCAATCTTTGTCGCCACATCATAGTCAAGGTCTTTGGTAGTCAGTGTTGCATGACCGTCGCTAAGCCTTACATTGCCATTCAGGTAGGCCATTTTTTTGTTTCCAATGTAATTCAGGTGGTTGGCCCATACATTCGTTGTATCACTATCATTGATGTGTACATTTCCAAAAGCTTCAAATGTATTGGCGCTGCTGTTAACGATGCAGCTGTCACAATTGAAAAGGGTAGTGCCTTGTCTTAATTGTACATTACCGGATAATATTTGTAACTGACCTTCAGGTTTGAGGTATAGGAAATTAGCCCTGATGATATTCACTTTGGTCGTATCACCTGTTGGGGCTTGCGCATGTGCCAGTGTAAGAAGAAAGAAATAAAAGAACAGGAAAGAAGTTAGCTTTTGTTTCATCTTATTGCTTAACCACCACAAGGGTATCTTTGGCTACAGGCGAAGTTAAAGGCTCACCCTTGTTCTTTCCACCAAACACAGAAATATTAACGTAGCGTTTGGGGTGCACACGTATATCATCAAATAATATTTCCGCACTTAAAGCAACCGTGTTTAACCTGTTGGTCATATTGTCCAAACGGTCATAAATGGCGCGGTCATTCATCAATAAACCAAGGGTTCCTTTACTGCTGTTGAAACTGCTGACCGTATTCTTTAGTTCATTGATCGTAGCCTGTAAGGCAGCAACTGTACCATCAATATTGGAGTTGGCCAGTTTGGAAGTGGTAACCTCTACGTTTCTTATCGAACTGGTGATAGCATCATTATTCGAAGCCAGGTTACCGGTTATAGAATTCATATTGTTCAGCGACTTCGCCAACATGCCGGATTGGGCATTCAGCATTTGTTGCAGATGGCCGGAAGAAATAGCCAGGTTGGCAATCAGGCTGCGCATGTTGTTCTTGGTATTGGGATCGAATATATCATTTATCGCTCCAATGGTCAGTTTCAATGAATCCAAAGTTTCATTGACACGTGTAATGGTAGGGGTTATCTGCGCTTTTATATCACTCATGAGTCCCTGGTCAAGTTTAGTTGAAATGGTATCCCCCGGAGCTAAATAAGTATTGGCATCGCCTTTTGTTATATTAATAAATGAACCACCGACTAAGGGACCATCAATAAAAGCCACAGAATTTTTAGGAATATTGACATCGCGGGATAAATGAATTTCAACAATGATCTTGTTGACCTCCTTATCTTTTGGCACCATTGTATAAACAGTGCCCACAGGCAGCCCATTAATTTTTACCTGGTTGGATTTTTCCAGGGTACCAATGTTAGAGAACTCCGCAAAAAGAACAGGTGTTTTAGAAAATAAACTTTTACCCTTTAAAAAGTTAAAGCCTAAAACCAGGACCACTATAGATGCAATAGCCAGTAAGCCTACCTTAGTTTCATTGGTTAATTTCATGTATAATCTTTATTTTTTCCATACCTGCCAGTATTCGTTTATTCACAGGCTGTCTATTGATCACTATCTATAATGCAAATCCTTAATTCCGTCTCAAAATAAGAAATAAATCTCCAACCTTATAACTGCCCGGTCCTTGCAAGAGCTTTGGTTAAAAAATCATACCAACCATATAGAGGATTAAATTCACTGGTATAATTGGATAGATCCGCCGATAATGGTGGAATGGCGGGGCCTTAGGTAGCACCAGGCTTAACCTTTACCCAGATAGAGGATTAAAATATAATATTACCGTGAAGCTGCTTTCCTTTCAGCTATTTCCACATCCTGTAGGAAGGCTGCAGGGTTAGAGTTGGTTTTAGGAGTGCTAAAGCCGGTTACTGTATTTGTGTTTTGCTTCTTTTCCAGCCAGTCCACATAGTTTTTAAGTGCATTAGTGATGCACTGTGCGATCTCGGTTTGTCCTGAATCGCTATTGAGGTATTCTTCTTCCTGGGGGTTGGTAATAAACCCGGTTTCTACCAATATACTTGGCATGGCTGTAGCCTGTAAAACCCAGATGCCTACCTGGCGCTGGTGAGCTCCACCACTGATACGCCCCACTTTAGAAAATTGTTCTTCCACCATACTGGCAAGTGTCACACTTCGTTTAGCGAATTGCCTGGTTTTTACCAATGAAAGTGCAACAAATTCGGGAGAGTTAGGATCTATATCCCCATATTTTTCTTTGTAATTGTCTTCAGCAAGCATTGGGGCATTTTCTCTCACTGCCACTTCCTTGTCTTCACTTTTGTGTGCACCCCAGATGTAGGTTTGTGTGCCACGGGCAGAAGTATTAGGCACTTCATAATACCTGTACTGGGCAACTTTGCTTGTATGCTTTCTTTTTTTCTTGCCTTTGCCGGTATAGTGAACACTGGTTCTATATCCAACAAATTCCCTTTTTTGAATCGGGGGCATGGCATTCACATGGATCGATACAAATAGATCGCCCCGGTTCTGGTTGGCAATATCTGCCCGTTCATGCAGATCTGTTATATACTTTGTAGGCCTGGTCTCAATGATCTTAACATTGGGCAGATCTTTGGCTACCATAGCCACTAATTTTTTGGAAACAGAAAGGCAGATCTCATCTTCATAAGAATAAGAGCCCCGTGCTCCGTTATAACCGCCATTTGACATGATACCATGTCCTGCATCTATGATGATCGTCTTTAAAACCTGTTGGTGAGGAGTAACTTTAGTAAATGAATAGAGAAGAGCAGAACCAGCAAGGAATGAAACAAGCACTAAAGTTTTTTTAAGCATATCAGATTTTGTTTGACGGTTTAATCTTCACAAATTGTTTAAGTTTCAAAGGGTTACTTTTGTTTTAACATCCTTATGGCTCAACTGCACAAATTTAGGCCAAAATATTTCTGTTTTGTATCTGCAGCTATTGCATTTAGCATTGCCATAACGTGTAAAACACAAGCCCATGGTTTGTTCACCGCTGAAATTTACAGCACTTTAACAACTGACACAATACCCCTTCGTAAAAATAATTTGAGGGATTCACTATCACGAAACGATTCCTTATCTCTCAGCACTGACACATTACGCGATTCATTAAAGCATACAGATACACTTCCTCCCAGCCCGAAAATAGATACGTTCTCCATCAGGATGTCAAAAGACACATTGGATGCTCCTGTAAATTACGAGGCCGAGGATAGTGCGGTGCTGTTGGTGAAGGAGAAAATGTTTATCCTATATGGAAAAACAAAAACGACTTATAAAGATGTAACCTTAACTGCTCCCAAAGTTTTGATCAACCAGGAAACCGGCATTGTGACGGCTTACAATTCAAGGGACAGCCTTGGTAATGTGGCAACGCGGGCGAGGTTCCAGCAAGGTACCGAACAGAATTTTGAAAGCGATACCATTACCTACAATTTTAAAACGCAACGTGGGTTGACCTTTAATACCTATACCAAGCAGCAGGATATGTGGGTGCAGGCCAACCTTATTAAAAAAGTAAATGCCAATACCACTTTTGCCAGGCATGTGATCATGACCACCTGTGATTACGATGAACCCCATTTTGGTTTTGTGAGCAGTAAGGGAAAATTTATCAATAATAAAATAGCGGTTACAGGACCCATACACCCGGAATTTGAAGGGGTTCCCATACCTATTTATTTACCATTTGGTTTATTCCCTTTGAACCCCGGGCGGCATTCGGGCATACTGGCGCCAACCTTTGAAGTAAATGAACAATTTGGTATAGGGCTGATCAATGGTGGCTATTACCATGTGCTGAATGATTATGTGGATGTCACACTGCGGGGGAATATTTATTCCTATGGCGGATGGATGGCCAACCTGACACCTACCTATAGAAGGCGTTACCGGTACAATGGTTCCCTGAACATAAGTTTGATGCGCACCAAGCAAAACTTCAAGGGTGATCCGGATTTCAGTGTGAATAAAACCTTTAATGTTTCATGGAACCACTCTGTTGATAGTAAAGCCAAGCCGGGAACCAACTTCGGTGCCAATGTGAACTTTGGATCAACGAAGTACAACCAGCTTTTGGCTGACAATCCCATCCGCAATGTGAGCAACAGCCAGCAATCCTCCATCAACTATTCCAAGACCTGGACGGGGACCACGCCCATGAACTTTACCATGAGCGCCAACCAAAGCCAGAACAGTGTAAACCATTTGATGAATCTTACACTCCCGGATGCCGGCTTCAACATCAGTACCTTCTATCCTTTTCAGCGCAAGGAAGTGATAGGATCTCCAAAATGGTATGAGAAAATAGGATTGGGCTATACTGTTACTGCCAGGAACCAGGTATCTTTTTATGATACGGCATCTAATAGTATTGGCAAAATATTAGATACTTTGGAATGGGGCGCACAACACCGGTTTCCTATAAGCCTTTCCTTGCCACCATTAGGTAAATTCATTGTTTCTCCCTCCATCTCTTATGAAGAGACCTGGCTGACACACCGGATGAGACGACAGTGGAATCCTGTGGCCAGCAAGATCGACACCATATCCAATGAAAAAGGATTTTTTACCGACAGGCGTATGAGTTTTTCATTGGGCGTCAACACCAATATTTACGGAACCCTGGCTTTCAAAAAATCAAGGCTCATGGCCATACGACACGTAGTCCGGCCCAGCTTTAGTTTTAACTATACACCCAACCTTTCCAAAGGAAAATATGATGTGATCCAGGTGGACAGTTTTGGGCATATTGCAGCATTGCCCCAGTTTATCAATAACAGGATCTTTTCCGGTTATGGATATGGCAGGTTTGGAGGTATCAGTTTTGGCGTAGATAATAACCTGGAAATGAAATGGCGCAGTAAAAAGGACACAGGCGATGCAGCCATTAAAAAAATAAGATTGATAGATGGTTTTGGTTTCCAGAGCGGGTATAATTTCCTGCTGGATTCTTTTAAACTGATCCCATTCAATTTATACCTGAGAAGCACCTTGTTTGAAAAGCTCAGTCTTTCTGCTACCGGCGACCTCGATCCCTACCAATACGATACGTTGGGAAGAAGAATTAATAAATATGCCTGGAGTGGGGGGCGTTTGAGTCTTGGCCAGTTAAGATCCGGAAGTGTGTCCATGTCCACCCAATTCCAAAGCAAGCCCCGTGATCCTAAACAGGGACCCAATCCCAATGCGCAAATCGGGCGCCATATCAATGATCCTGCACTCATGGCTGATGAACAAAGATTGCAGGATTATATGCGAAGGAACCCGGCTGAATTTGTAGATTTCAATATTCCATGGTCTATTGGGTTATCATTTTCCTTGAGTTTCTTTAAGCAATTCGACCAGGCACAAAAAAAATTCAAGACAACTGTTACCTCGAGTGCTTCCTTTAATAATAGTTTTAGCCTGACGCCAAAATGGAATTTTACTACCAATGGCTTTTATGATTTTAAAACAAAACAGTTAACGACGTTTACCATGTCTATATCAAGAGATATGCACTGCTGGCAAATGGCCATTAACGTTACCCCAATTGGTAACTACCGGTATTTTAATATCAGCATTAGCCCCAAGTCTTCAATCCTGCAGGATCTCAGGATCAACCGTACCAGGACCTTTGTGAACTATTGATGATTTAAGTAATAGTTCTTCATCACTTCAAACACTTCCTCTTTTAGTTCCTGGGTAGTTATACCTGCGGATTCGATGGCCGGAAGAAAATGCATTTCCACTCTTTGCGGCCAGAAGAAAAAGGTCTTGTTCGTAGGGAGCACTTTGGTTGTATTAAAAATAACAGCTGGTATAACCGCTTTTCCGGTTTCGACCGCCAGTTTAAAAGCACCGTCATGGAAACGCTGTAATGGTTGCGAGGTTTTATTACGGGTACCTTCAGGGTAGATACACATATGTAAACCCATTTTCAGCACTTCTTTCATTTTGGTATAGCTGGCCCTACGGCTTTCTTCACTTTTGCGGTTCACAAGCACACTGCCTCTTTTATAGATCACACCAAATACAGGTATTTTCGCCATTTCATGCTTTGCAATGGTTTTGTTAGCCCCAGGTATGGCCGAACTGGATAGGGGAACATCCATAAAGGAATTATGATTGCAGACAACCACGTAAACCTGTCCTTTTTTAAAGTTTCCCTTGCCTGTAATTTTTCTCCTGACGCCTGAGAAAACAAAAAAAGTGGTCATCCATATATCAAAGATCTTAAACACATATATGGTCCTTTTCGGTTCCGGCCATAATCCTGTTATCCAGATAGGTATAAAATAGAGCAGCAGGGAAATAGCAAAAACCAACAGTGCCCACAATGCAAAGATCCTTCCCAGTATATTCTTCAATAAATTCATGTGCAAATATTATAAAGCCCAGTCAATTGGATCCAAATTCTGTTTCATTAAATAAGTGTTGGTTTTCGAAAAATGCCGGCATCCAAAAAAACCATTATGGGCGGAAAGAGGTGAGGGGTGGGCAGCTTTCAATATATGGTGTTTTTTTATGTTGATCAGCTCCATCTTCTCCTGCGCAAATTTCCCCCATAACAGGAATACAATGTGCTCCTTCTTTTCCGACAAAGTTCGGATGACACAATTGGTAAAACTGTGCCAGCCTATTTTTGAATGACTCATAGGCTCTCCGGCTCTCACCGTGAGGGAAGCATTTAATAATAGAACGCCTTGCAGCGCCCAGGGGGTCAGGTCTCCATCCTTTGGAACAGGAATGCCCACATCATCCTGTAATTCCTTAAAAATATTTACCAGTGAAGGTGGTTCGGGAATTCCTTTTGGAACAGAGAAGCTCAGACCCATTGCCTGCTTTGGACCATGGTAAGGATCCTGGCCCAGGATGACCACTTTCACAGCATCAAAAGGGGTTTTGTCAAACGCATTAAAGATCAATGATCCTGGAGGGTAAATTACTTTTCCCTGTGCTTTTTCTGTTTTTAAATGTTCTGTGATATTCTTGAAATAGGGCTTTTTGAATTCATCCTTTAATTCATTTTTCCAGGACGATTCAATCTTGACATTCATCAGTTGGTTGATTTTAAAAAGGCTGAAGGTATCAATTATTGGATTACTAGTATACTGTCAAACAGGTTCATCGGGTGGCCACCGATTATATAATGAGGTAGCGTATGATTGTGAGAGATGTGTATCCCTTGATGGATCTATTAAAAAGGAAAAGATTCGGGACAGTTGAATGAAGGAAGTAGCAGGATGATCAATTGTCATTTAAAAAACTGTCTATCATTTCCTGTTTTTCCTGCTCCTGCGTAAAGCGCTTATACTCAAGCAGGAACAATCCGGAAATAATAATGGACAATCCAAAAGCAATTTCCTGGATCCTTTCTGTGATATCACCAGCAATTTCCATTAAGTACATAACCAATCTTTTTTAGTATTGATTCAAAAGCTTTGCCACGAAAAATTGGTATTCAAACAG
The DNA here is from genome assembly GCF_059568575.1 of Flavisolibacter ginsengiterrae DSM 18136. Classification (NCBI taxonomy): domain Bacteria; kingdom Pseudomonadati; phylum Bacteroidota; class Chitinophagia; order Chitinophagales; family Chitinophagaceae; genus Flavisolibacter; species Flavisolibacter ginsengiterrae. The sequence continues at coordinate 59,935 of NZ_JCANTR010000001.1, read as the reverse complement.
CTTTTTGCAGGATGCTGGAGTTGTATTCTAAAGTTACAAAAAAAGCCCTGTTTTGCCTAAATCATTGTTCAGGAGCGGTGTTACCCGGATTAATGCCAAATGATATGATTTTTACCTGGGACTGGAACCCGAATATTTTTGTCCTTTACCTTCTACAAATCACCTTATCCATAAAACTTAGGGAAACGATGCCAATGAAATAGTTCCCGGTTTTCCATTCATAATAAAAGAGCATAGTTATTAGCTTTTCTTTTATACATTAAAGAATGAAACTTTTTAAGATAACCAGGACTGCGTTATTATTCTCCTGCCTGCTGCTTTGTAGGTTTTCAAATGCCCAGTATAAAAATGATAACCTTCTTTTCAGGACTACGTATCCCGAAGATCTATGTAAGGAATTAAATAAATATCCCGGTGCTCTTGTATTGGATGTAAGATCGCAAGGGGAATACAATGATACATCCTCCAGCACAGGGTTGAATATTGGACATTTAAAAAACGCTCTGAATATAGATGTGCGCCAGTTGCCCCTGCAATTGCATTCATTAGATGCTTATAGAGACAAAGCGGTTTTTGTTTATTGCTCCCATAGCCAACGGAGCCGAAGGGCCAGCAAAATGCTTGCGGATAGTGGGTTTCGTAATGTGATCAATATCAATGGTGGCATGACTGCAATAAGAGCTCTGGATAATAACCAGTTACCCTGCAGTAATACCTTGCTGGAAACGAAAAATAAATATGCGATTATCTCGGCTTCAGAACTGTGCAGGCAGTGGAAGGGCCATTCTAAAAACATGATACTTCTGGATGTTCGGCCTGATTCAGCCTGGCAACATATTACTTCCAATCCAAAAGTCAATGCCATGGGAAGTTTTAAAAACACCAGGCATATTGCCCTGGATGAACTTTCATCGCAAATCAACGATCTGCCTAAGAATAAAGCGATCATCCTGACTGATAATTATGGTGCTGATGCGGCAAAAGCGGCCAACCTACTGGTTGATAAAGGCTTTACAAATGTTTCAGTTTTGCTGGAGGGAATTGACAGGTGGTTAATTACCAGCAGTGATAATACATCATGCAAGGATATTTATATTCCTGCTGTCAGTTACCTTATCATAAGTTCTGCTGAATTTGGAAATCTGATAAAAAATAAAAATGATCACCTTATCCTTGATGTACGTACCCTGGATGAAGTATCTAACAAGGCAAAGGAAAGTTATAAGAACATTGGTCATATAAAGAATGCAGTCAGTATTCCAGTTGCTGAATTAGAAGCACGGATGAATGAGATAGAAGCTTATCGTAATAAACCGGTTTTCGTGTATGCTTTTTCAGGATCGCCTGAGGCTTATATGGCAGCTAATACATTGGTGCAAAAGGGATTCACAAATATCAGGTTGTTGGCTGGCGGCTTGTTTAATATCAGGTGGACAGCAGCCAATGTTGCGGGCATGGACCACCTGGGTGCATTGGTTACTGACGTTCCTTCAGAAAATAAATAACACACGTATGTTCTCTGCCGTTGACTGTAGTCTTTACAGCTGTATGGTTTCAAAAATCTCTTTTAATACCTCGCGTACAATAAAGCGGCCTTAAATTTGTTAAATAGGAATAAAATTTCCTCTTGATGCGAAAAACCATTGTTTTTTTTCTTGTATCCATCATCACTTTACCATCTTTCAGCCAGGTTAGATTAGGCATCTTTGGAGGGTTATCCAATTACCAGGGCGATCTAACAGACAAACCTTATAAAAGCTCTAAAACTGCTTTTGGCATTACAGCCTCTTTTCCAATAACACAACGATTCAGCATCAGGACAGGACTTACCCTGGGAAAAATAGCCGGAGCAGATAGTTTAGGTGACAAGCCTGAATTGATTGCCCGCAACCTTAGTTTCCAATCTAAGATCACCGAGTTTAGTGTGCTGGGAGAATATAATATTTTTAATATAGAAGATATTCGCTGGACACCCTATCTGTTTGGCGGGCTTGCACTTTTTCATTTTAATCCTTTTACTTACGACTCCATTCAATCTAAAGTTTACCTGCAACCCCTGAGTACAGAAGGGCAGGGGTTACAGGGCTATCCGGAAAAGCCTTATAAACTAACACAGCTTGCCATTCCTTTTGGTGCTGGTGTAAAATATGCCATCAGTGACAGGGTGCAAATAGGACTTGAAGTAGGTTTGCGCAAAACATTTACAGATTACCTTGATGATGTCAGCAGTGGCTATGCCGATCCCGCAGATCTCCTGGCTGGCAAAGGACAGCAATCTGTTGACCTTTCCTACAGGGGTGATGAAGTTGGTAATCCCACTTATCCTACCAAAGGCTTTACAAGGGGCAATCCAAAGGCTAAGGATTATTACTACTTTTCGGGGCTGCACCTCACTTTCGCGCTGGGCGGTGGAGAGGGTAAAAGCAGTGGACGGGGAGGTTATGGATGCCCTAAAGTTTTCTAATTAACATTTGTCATGATTTTATAAGTCATCGGTTCCTACTTTTGGGTTCTCATGGCATATAAAAATCAACAGCAGTTTATAGATATACTGGAACGTAAAGGCGAATTGGTTCGCATAAAAGAATACGTCGATCCTAAATTGGAAATAGCGGAGATCACAGACCGCATAAGCAAAACTCCCGGCGGTGGCAAGGCCTTGCTTTTCGAAAATACCGGTTACGATTTTCCTGTATTGATGAATGCCTATGGCAGTGAAAAAAGAATGTGCCTGGCATTGGGTGTCAATCACCTGGATGATGTAGCCCATGATATTGAAGCTCTTTTTAAAATGCTGGCTTCTCCCAAAGAAAGCATTGTAGATAAATTAAAGCTGCTGCCCAAACTTGGGCAGTTTGCGAGCTGGATGCCTAAGGTCCGGTCAGGAAGAGGCGAATGCCAGCAAATTGTGTGGGAGGGAAAGGACGCTGATATTACCAGGCTTCCCGTTATCACCTGCTGGCCAAAGGATGGTGGTCCATTTGTAACACTACCTGTAATACATACTAAAGATCCTTCTACCTCTACCCGTAATGTAGGCATGTACCGTATGCAGGTATTTGGTCCCCAACTTACCGGCATGCACTGGCACAAACACAAGGTCTCTGCCAAACATTTCAATGAATATAAAAAGCTGGGCAGGAAAATGCCAGTTGCAGTTGCATTGGGTGGAGATCCTGCTTATGCGTATTCTGCTACCGCTCCTTTGCCTGAAAATGTAGATGAATACATGTTGGCGGGGTTTCTTCGTAAAAAGAAAGTGGAGCTGGTGAAATGTATAACACAACCTGAAATTGAAGTACCGGCAGATGCTGATTTTGTTATTGAAGGTTATGTTGATCCTGCAGATGATCTGATCTGGGAAGGTCCTTTTGGAGACCATACAGGGTATTATTCTTTGCCTGACTGGTACCCACGTTTTCATATTACCTGCATAACTCATAAACAAGGTGCCATTTATCCCGCCACCATCGTTGGAATACCTCCACAGGAAGATGCCTGGCTGGGTAAGGCAACTGAACGTATATTTCTTGCACCTATGAAAATGACCATGGTGCCCGAGATCGTTGATATGGATATGCCGGTGGAAGGTGTATTTCATAACCTTGTCATAGCCCAGATCAAAAAGGAATATGCAGGGCAGGGACAGAAAGTAATGAATGCCATGTGGGGAGCAGGACAGATGATGTTCAATAAGATACTGGTGGTGGCAGATACAGGCGTACAGATCCAGGACTATGAGAAATTAGCCCAATATGCATGTAAAAACCTTGACCCGGCAGCAGATATTTATTTTTCCCAGGGACCAATGGATGTCCTTGATCATAGTTGCAGCAAGCTGGGATTTGGTGGTAAAATGTGCATAGACGGAACGGCAAAGTATGAAGAAGAAAAAGATGACAATAGTTCCTGGAAGACCATTAATAATAAATGGCTGAAAACAATTACTGAACAATTTGAAGAGGTGCAGGCTGTAAACAGTTCTTTATTGGGAAAAGATATTCCTGTATTAGTTATTTCCGTAAAAAAATCAAGGAAAGGCCAGGTGCGCGACTTGCACAATAAATTATGTGATGCGGCGGAAATGGAAGGGGTGAAGATGGTATTGTATGTAGAACATACGGTGAATGCAAACGACCTGACAGTCGCCTTATGGCGTTTTTGCAATAACCTCGATCCAAAGAGGGACAGCACCCTGGTGCAACGGCCTTCACATGTTGATGCTACCAAAACTTACTCCTGCATGGGTCTTGATGGAACCATTAAAAGTAAAGAAATGGACAACTTCCAGCGGGACTGGCCAAATATCATTGTCTCGGATGAAGCTACCATCAAATCGGTGGACGCCAAATGGGATAAACTTGGATTGGGAGAATTCTTACCTTCACCATCACTCAAATTCCAGGACCAGGTGTATGGATTGGAAGCCGTGGTCCAGGCGTAATATAAACATGCAGATGCCAGGAAAAGCATTAAATGTATTAATGACAGGTGCAGGTGCTCCCGGTGGCCCTGGCATCATTAAATGCCTGCTAAGTGATCCTTCTATTAACCTCCTTGTTGCCGATGCAGATCCCGGTGCCATTGGCAGGTATTTGCACGACAAATTTATACAGGTACCGTTGGCAGATGATCCCGGGTATTCGGACAAATTATTGGAGATATGCAGGGATCAAAAGATTGACATTTTATTACCCCTGGTCACCAAAGAATTGTTCCCTCTTTCTGCCCATAAACAGGCTTTTGAACAACAGGGTACGAAGGTCCTTGTATCATCAGCAGAGGCCATCAGGATCTCTAATGATAAATCAGCCTGTTACCGTTTCCTGCAAACAAAAGGATTGGAACTCCCGGGATTTCATATTGCCAGGACTACAGAAGAATTTATACATGCCGCCTACGAATTGGGCCATCCGCAACGATCATTTTGTTTTAAGCCTTCCCTTTCCAACGGGAGCAGGGGCTTCAGAGTAGTATCTGATTCCATCAATGAATCGGACGAATTATTTAAGAATAAACCATTCACCGTCTTCATCACTTATGCACACGCCTTAAAAATACTCTCATCGCAGTTATTCCCGGAGTTGCTGGTTACAGAGTATTTGCCGGCAGAAGAATATTCCATAGACTGCCTGGCACACAATGGAGAAGCAAAATTGATCGTACCAAGGCTGCGCACAAAAATGATCAACGGCATTAGCGTGCAGGGCCAGTTTGTAAATGACCAGGACATCATTGATTATTGCACCAAGCTTATATCCCTGGTAGGTCTTCATGGCAATATTGGCATCCAGTTAAAAAGATCAGCTTCAGGCAAACCTTTGTTGGTAGAGGTAAACCCGCGGGTACAGGGTACCATTGTAGCTGCACTGGGGGCTGGTGTAAACCTTCCTTTATTAGCTATCAAACAGGAAATGGGGCTGGCAATTGATCCATCTGAGTTGAATGTAAAATGGGGAACAAAATTTTCCCGTTACTGGACAGAAGTATTTTATTAGTCCTTGTTAAACTCTGGCTCTTCCCTACTTGTTATGTAATTGAAACCGTAAATTGCTGGCATGAAAAGAACTCTTTGGCTCAGTTTATTTGCTGTCATAGCCTTTGTAGCCAATAGCCAACCTGTAAAGAAAACATCCCCAAACAATACACTGTTATGGCGCATTTCAGGTAAGAACATTGTGCAGCCATCCTATCTCTTTGGAACCATGCACATGCTTTGTGCCGATGATATAGATTTAAGTGATAGCCTGGTCAGCGCCATTCGTAAAGCAGATAATGTGTACCTGGAGCTGGACATGGATAACCTCTTTGAAATGATGGCCGCCATGACCAAAATGAAAATGAGGAATGATACAACATTAGCAGACCTGCTGACAAAAGCTGAATATGATACGGTAAAAAATTATTTCAAAAGGAACAGCACCTTGATCCCCTTTTCGATGTTGGAAACCTATAAGCCACTACTGGCTGCATCAATGATCATGGAGCAGCAGGCAGGTGAATGTGGGAACATGATCTCTATGGAGCAACTGATCATGAAAGAAGCGAAAAAGAATGATGTGGGCATCAAAGGGATGGAAACTATGGAATATCAAATGAGCATTTTCGATAGCATTCCCTATGGTTTCCAGGCAAGGCAACTGGTAAAAATGGTAGAGGAAGGCAATAAAAATGAAGACAATGAAATGCAGACATTGACCAATGCTTACCGGGAGCAGCAACTGGATAAAATGGAAGAACTCACTAAAAATGAGGATATGGGCATCAAGAATTTTGCTGATATGCTTTTGTACAACCGCAATGCCAACTGGGCCAGGAAGCTCGATGGTTTGTTACCTGGAAAGTCATTGGTCATTGCTGTAGGTGCAGGTCATTTACCCGGCGATAGGGGGGTGATCAATCTTTTGCGAAAAGCTGGTTATAAAGTGGAACCTGTAGCTAATAATATGATCAGGAAGAAAACAAAAGAGATCTGAAAAATAATGTGAAGTTTATTCCTGGTTATTTATTTGACAATAGAACAATAAAATAAAAAAGGTTGACAAGGGGTTACTTGTTCAACCTTTTTCAATGTATTAACCGGAAATATTAGAACTGCTCCAGCCCGGAGAAGAAGAAATCTCCTTCGATCTTTGCATTTTCATCACTGTCACTACCATGAACGGCATTTTCGCCTACGGAAGCAGCGAATAGTTTCCTGATGGTACCTTCATCTGCTTTGGCAGGGTCTGTAGCACCTATAAGGGTTCTGAAATCGGCAACAGCATTATCTTTTTCAAGGATAGCCGCGATGATCACGCCACTGCTCATGAATTCCACTAGTTCACCGTAAAAAGGCCTTGCTTTATGTACCGCGTAGAACTCACCGGCTTTCTCCTCTGTCAATTTGGTTTGCTTCAATGCCACGATACGAAAGCCCGCTTTAATGATCTTATCCAATATGGCTCCTGCATGACCATTCTTCATGGCATCAGGCTTAATCATTGTAAATGTTCTGTTAGTCATTACTCTTATTTTTCAAATTTGGCCGCAAAAATAGGGAGAACTTACCGATAAGCTACCCTTGTGCGAGTTAGTATTCACAAGTGTTTTTCAAAACTTAACATCTATTGTTTGATTATTGCAGAGCTGACAGCTTGTCTTAACATACAATTTAAAATATTACTTCCCCTATAGCTACGCCCGGGCTACTACCTATCAACTCGCTATTAACAGTATGGATACTCCGTGCGAACACGGAGTATCCATACCGTTGCTATACCGTAGATAAGGAGTAGGTAGCCAGTAGCTATATGGTAGCATTAAAGGTGAATAGAAGATAAGAAATCTTATACTTACATTGATTTAATATTGGTTTTCAATGTTGTATGATCAGCTGCTTACAATAGTTCTTATATAAGAAATATGTGAATTGCGGAAACTGAGATCAGAGAAGTCGCCTGCGGGTAATTTTTTTAAAGACTCTGAAAACAACCCACCCACATAACAACAACAGAAGCAATGCCACCATGACAGGAATAATGAAACTTAAAAGGGAGCTGGTAACAGCAGCGGCATTCTCGGTTGTAGCTACAACTACATTGCCGGTGCCAATAGTTGTCTTGCTGCTTAACAAGCGCAGCAGGCCGGTTCCCAACTGGATGGTGCCGGCTGTTGACCCACCTGCAAGAAAAGCAAGGCCCCACCGCACCAATGGTTCCTGGCCGGAAATGGGCAATATGGAAAACGCCAGCAAAGTTCCGGCGGCTACAGAAAGGGGAGTAGCTATCGTATCCAGCAGGTTATCTATAAATGGTATGTAATAGGCTGCAATTTCAGCTATTGACGCGGTAGCGAAACAGATAATGGAGGTCCAGCTGCTTAACCAGGCCATATCAGCGGGCAAGTGCATTATATTGAAATGACCCGCAACCGCGGCTGCCAGCATAGGTACAAAGACCCTGAAGCCTGCCGTGGCGCTAAGGGCAATCCCCATTGCTATGGTGGTTATAAGACCCTGGTCCATAGCAAAAAGATACAAACATTTATAATATACACTTACTTTCTGTTTCCGGGATTTAGCGTCAATTAGCTTCTGAAGAAGGCTGGAAGGAGCTTTTGACCAGCATAGGTAGCGGGAAACCTAATAAAAAGCCTAATCCTGCCACAGTAAAAGCGAAACAACAAACTTTGCCCTACTTTTGCCGCTCTTTATGCAGGCAATACAGGAAATATATGGTCAATTAAAGGACCCAAAGCGCGTCGTGATCACTATGCATCAAAAACCGGATGCAGATGCTATGGGCTCAGCATTGGCATTGTTTCATTTTTTAAAAGAGTTTGGCCATGAGGTCGTTGTTATCTCGCCGACCAACTGGGCGCGGTGGCTGAACTGGATGGATGGCGTTAGCGAAGTACTGGATTATGAGCTGAATAAGGTGGAAGCCAATCATATACTTGATAAAACAGAATGGTTATTTTGCCTGGATCACAATCATTTCAGCAGGGCCAAGTCCATGGCTCCCAAACTGGCTGCCATAGATTGTGTCAAAATACTGATCGATCACCACCAGGAACCTGATGCAGCCTCTTTCAACTATGGTATTTCCAATACAGGAAAAAGCTCTACCTGCGAAATGATCTACGATTTGATCGTGAACTCTGGTCACCGGGATAAGATCAATAAAGTCATTTCTGAATGCCTCTATGCCGGTGTGGTTGCCGATACTGGTTCTTTCCGGTTTTCTTCTACCACCGCAAATGTTCATCATATGGTAGCTGCATTAAAGGAACATGGCCTGGAGCATACAAAGGTTCATGAAGCACTGTATGACAATTTCCTGGAGAACAGGTTGCGTTTCCTTGGACATGTTCTGACCAACAGGATGGAGATATTCTATGAACTAAATACAGCCCTGATCTACATATCGAAGATCGAGTTGCTTAAATATGAGATTAAAACAGGGGATACGGAAGGACTTGTGAATTATCCATTATCCATCCAGGGTATCAAACTGGTGGGCTGCGTCATTGACAGGGATGAAGAAAGAAAATGGTCATTCAGGAGCAAAGGTCAGTTTGACTGTAATACATTTGCCCGCAAATATTTTAATGGCGGTGGGCATTACAATGCCTCCGGCGGAAATGATTCAGCTTCCTTGCAGGAAACTGTTCAGAAATTTAAAAATGCAATTAAAGAAAATAGTTCTCTTTTACAATAATTAAACAATCCAAATGCAATTCTCAAAAACTATTCTAAGTGTTTTGTCTGTAGCTATGCTATTTGCAGCATGCAATAGCGTTGATTTTAAAAAAACCAAGGCAGGTGTTCCGTATAAGGTTTTTGGTAATGGAAAAGGTGATTCCATTAAGCAAAACAATATTGTAAAGTTCGAAGTGATACAGAAAACCAAGGATTCTGTGTTGTATAGTTCTTACAAAATGGGTCAGCCACAATTTATCCAGATACAGCCAATACCAGCTAGTTTCAGTTACAATGATATCGGCTCTAATATCATGGAAATTTTCACCAATGCAAAAAATGGTGACAGTATTTATATAGTGCAGGCTACTGATTCATTGATCAAGCAGAACCCTCAAATGGCTGAGCAGGCGAAGATCAAAAAAGGACAGGAATTCATTACTACCATCAAGGTGCTTGAAGTTTTCAAGACTCCTGAAGAAGCACAGGCTGCTGTAAATAAAGACAGGATAGCCAACGCAGATAAAATGGAAAAAGAAAGCCTTGAAAAGTTTAAGAAAGATACAGCAGCCCAGGCAATGGTAAGCAAGGACACAAAGACCATTGAAGATTACCTGGCTAAAAATAACATCCAGGCTCAAAAAACAAGTTGGGGTGTGTATGTACAAACAATTAACCCGGGACAAGGACCAAAGTTAAAAGTAGGTCAGTATGGTACCGTACGTTACAAAGGGCATAAATTATCCGGCGAAGTTTTCGATTCTGGTGTATATCCAATCCAGGCAGGAATGGGTGGATCTATCCCCGGCTTTGATATGGGTGCAAGAGAACTGGCAAAGGGTGGCAAAGCAAATATTTACATTCCTTCCACACTTGCTTATGGACCAAACGGAAGCGGACCCAAGATAGGACCCAACGAGATCCTTGTATTTGAAATGGAGTTGTTGAATATCTCAGATACACCGCCCGCACAAAATCCACAGGGAAATATTGATACGACCGGTGCGCAAAAACACTAATAGTATTGAAAAAATACCGAACTTTGAAGCCCATCGCAAGATGGGCTTTTTCTATTGAATGAAAATTGCTAATGTCCCGTTTTTAGTCCAAATTTCCATTTAATCCAGCAACCTGTTTTAACACTGTACCCACCCGTACTTTTATTGAGCTACCGTCCACAAACCTGTTGAAAACAACACCATTTTGTAAATTCTATACTTGCGTTATTGAGGCGGAAGGGCAGTGCGAACACTGCTCTTTTTTTGTGTCTTTTAATTACTCACGCTGCTGCATATTTCTCCACCAGTTTGATAGCTTCTACAGCTTCTTTCACATCATGCACCCTTAATATATGCGCTCCATTTAATAATGCCATTGTATGTAATACAGTAGTGCCGTTCAGGGCTTCTTCTGCCATTATACCTAATGTTTTATAGACTGTTGCTTTGCGTGACAGGCCAACCATCAGTGGCTTATTCAGTTGCCTGAAATATTGTAATTCTTTTAGCAAGGTAAAATTGTGGGTTGCTGTTTTTCCAAATCCAAACCCAGGGTCAATAATAATATCATTGATACCGCTTTTTATGAGTGCAGCCATTTTGAAATTGAGTGAGTCAAAAACCTCTGTAACCAAATTAACATAACAGGGGTTTAATTGCATGGTTTGTGGATGCCCCTTCATGTGCATTAAAATATAAGGGGCTTTCAATGCAGCAACTGTTGGTAATAAGGCTTCGTCAATGGCACCCGCACTGACATCATTAATAATATGAGCTCCTGCATAAAATGCTTCCTGCACCACTTTAGCGTAAAAGCTGTCAATGGAAATAAATGTTTCAGGAAATCTTTTGGCAATGGATTCTATGGCGGGCAATACTCTTTTCAGTTCTTCTTCTGCGCCTACCTGCTCGCTGCCTGGCCTTGTACTTTGCCCGCCAATGTCAAGTATGGTGGCTCCATCCCGGATCATTTTTTCTGCCCGCATCAATACATCTTTTTCATTGGCTGAGCGACTTCCTGAATAAAACGAATCAGGAGTTGTATTAATGATGCCCATGACGATAGGCTTATCAATGACCATCAATCGTCCTTTACAATTAAGTGTAAACATTAAGCGCCGTTTATTACTTTTGGAGCTAATGTAGATAATAAATCATTTCATGTCCGATACCAACCAACAATACGAAGCAATAGAGCATAAATGCCAGGAGATTTTTATCCATAAAACAAAAGATTATGGCACTGCCTGGAGAGTATTAAGAAACATTTCCATCGTTGACCAGATCTATATCAAAGCGCAACGTATCAGGACCATCCAGGAAAAAGGCGAGCAGAAGGTTGGTAATACCGGGGATGATATTGCTTCTGAATTCATAGGTATTATTAATTATTCCATCATTGGGTTGATACAGATGGAATTGTCGGAAAACGATCCCGAAGAACTGGAAGTAGGTGTTGTTGAAACTTTATACTACAGGTATTTTACTGCGGCAAAGATGCTGATGCAAAGCAAGAATCATGATTATGGAGAAGCCTGGAGAAATATGACACAGGAAAGTTTTGTTGACCTGATCCTGATGAAACTGCAACGCATGCGGCAGATCATCTCCAACAAAGGCAAAACTATAATCAGTGAAGGATTGGATGCCAATTACTATGATATGATCAATTATGCGGTTTTTGCCTTAATATTAATGGAAGAAGTAAAACAACAGTAATGCGAATTCTTATTCGTATCATCCAGGCAGCAGTAGGTATCTTATTTATTGTTTCAGGGTTGGTAAAGGCCAATGATCCTCTTGGTTTGAGTTATAAAATGCAGGAGTTTTTTGAACTCTGGAGCGGTGAATTATCGACAGGCCATTTTTTTCTGAAAGGAGGGATGATCGGTTTTTTTGATTTCCTACATCAGCAATCGCTGCCGCTATCCATATTTATGATCACGCTGGAGATCATTGCCGGCGTGGCCCTGTTGTTGGGATGGAAAAAGAATTTTATTCTCTGGCTGTTGTTATCACTCATTGTATTCTTTACTTTTTTAACCGGCTATGCCTATTTATCGGGCAAGTTTACCAACTGCGGATGCTTTGGTGATTGTTTACCTATTACGCCCCTGACATCATTTACCAAAGACCTAGTGCTACTGGTATTGATCATTGCCTTGCTCCTTGGTAAAAAATATATAATCCCGGTTTATACCAGTACAGCAAGGGGGTTTGTTGTAGCTGCATCTTTAGGCCTAACATTACTACTGCAATGGTATGTGCTGAATTACCTTCCCCTGGTAGATTGTCTCTCCCTAAAAAAAGGAAACAATATTGCGGTGCAGATGAAACCTCCACCGGGTTCAGTACCTGATAGCTTTGCTATCCGTTTCATTTATGAAAAAGGAGGGAAACGATTTGAGTTTGCCCCTGAGAGTTTGCCTGCAGATTTTAATACCTATAAATTTATTGACAGGAAGGACCAATTGATTCGTAAAGGAAATGCCGAACCTGCTTTAAAGGGATTTTCGCTGACAGGAGTAAGTGGACAGGATTCAACTGAGGCAATTCTTATGCAGCCGTTGAGTGTTTTATTATTTTTCCAGGATGTTCATTCAGGTAAATGGATCAACGGGGATCTTGATGCGCTGGTAACTGCAGCGAAGGGGAAAGGTATTCCTCTTTATATAGTATCACCATCAGTGCCTGATGCGATGAATTTATTGAAAGCCCAACCAGGATTGCAATTTTTTAGCTGTGATTTTACCGTAGTGCGCATCGCTGCACGCACGGAGCCTGCAGTATATATTCTGAAAAAAGGGGTGATATGGAATAAATATAGTTCCCAGGAATTAGGTAAAGCCGGCAAGGACCTTATTTCACTTCAACCATAACCAGGAAAAACGAGTGTTACCCTTTATACTTAGAAAGATCATGTATGGCCTGCTGGTGCTGGTAGGGGTGGTTGTGCTGGTATTTGTTTTATTCCAGGGATTTGGTGACCCTGCACGCCTGGTCATGGGCCAGACAGGGGATGCTGCCACACAGGCCAATATCCGCAAGGAACTTTATTTGGACCAGCCAAAATGGAAGCAATTTATTTATTACCTGAATGACGTTTCGCCTATAGGTTTTCATTCCAAAGATGAAATACAAATAAAGGAATTGAAAGGAATATTCATTGGCGGGGAAACCAAACTGGCCTTTAAGCTTCCTTATCTCAGAAAGTCTTACCAAACAAAGAAATCTGTCAGTGCCATTTTACTGGAGGCCTTGCCCGGCACCTTGCTGTTGGCCATTGCGGCCATGGCCATTGCGGTGCTTATCGGTATTCCATTGGGTATGCTGGCGGCAGTAAAGCAAAATACCTGGATGGATACAACAGCAGTATTCTCCAGCATCATAGGTATTTCTGCACCTTCTTTTTTCATGGGTATTATCATTGCCTATCTTTTTGGATTTGTCTGGACCGACTGGACAGGGTTGCATATCACCGGAAGTTGGTTCGACATTGATGAAACGGGTGCTAAAAGGCTTACACTGCAAAACCTGGTGTTGCCAGCCATTACGCTTGGTATTCGTCCATTAGCCATCATTACTCAATTAACCAGGAGTGCCATGCTGGATGTACTGGACCAGGACTATATCCGCACAGCCTATGCAAAGGGACTTAGTAAAACAAAGGTGATCTGGAAACATGCCTTGCGTAACGCCCTTAACCCGGTAATTACAGCTATTACAGGCTGGTTCGCAGAGTTGCTGGCAGGTGCTTTTTTTATTGAATATATTTTCGGATGGAAGGGTATAGGAAAGGTAACCGTAGATGCCCTTGAAAAACTCGATTTCCCCGTGGTTATGGGATCAGTGCTGATCTCGGCCAGTTTTTTTATCCTCATCAATATCCTGGCTGACATTCTCTACGGCATCGTAGACCCAAGGGTACGAATTAAATAGGTACAAATTTTGTTGAAGGGTTTGGCAGTTTCACACGGGTAAAAGCTTAACTTTATTACGAACCAGCAATAGCTTACCACCCATTTTATCATCCTTTTAAAAACTATTTCTATGGAAAAAGTTGCTGAGGTATTGGACCGCAAGTATCCCCAATTCAACACTGTTTCCCCTGACTGTTTTGTTAGCGATGCATTGTATCAAATGGCGTGTGAAAACGTGGATCATTTGATCGTGTTGGAAAATGATAAATTTATGGGGGTGCTCACAGATCATGACATTGCCAGTAAGGTACTGTTTGATGAGCGGCCATTAAAAAACATTAGGGTAAAAGAGTTCATGACCCGTACACTGCCAGTTGCCACATCGCAGGATTCGCTGGAACACTGCATGCAATTAATGGAACGTTTTAGTGCCCGGCACCTTGCTATCTATGATAACTTTTTATTTAAAGGTGTGCTTTCTTCTTACGACCTGATACAGGAGGCATTGAGTAAACGTAAATCAATATTTGAAGAAGAAGGGGCTATTCGGCAAGGATATCCCTGGAATTATTGAATGACAATATTCTCGATCACTTTTTCACCCAAAGCTTCGTTCACGCGAAGCTTTATTTTTTCCTTTTGAAAATTAAGCTCCTGTTTTAAAGGGGCTACATTAGTGGTAATGAAAAGAGTTTTATTGATCACTTTTAAATTCTCTGTATACCGGGCAATAGTTTTTCCCATGACATTTTCCCAAACCTGGTCAATTTGTAAAGCATGAATATCACCCCTGATGCGACTTTGCGCCAGGTATTGTTTCAAAACTTCGCCAACAGAATATTGCCCCATGGGGTAAAAATAGGAATATTATATCCAGCAATCATGACCTCAATACAATTGTGGAAAAGCATTGCTTAGAGAATCAATGATATCTGATGCCAGCATGGCTTCCATGGAAAATGTAGTTGCGGCCAGGTCTCCTGCCATTCCATGAATATAAACGCCGAGGATAGCTGCCTGTTCTGATTCATATCCCTGTGCTTTGAGGGCTGTAAGTATACCAGTCAATACATCGCCACTTCCGCCTTTGGCCATCCCTGCATTACCAGTATTGTTAAAGAATAGCTGCCCACCAGGTGTGGCAATAACTGTATGATGACCTTTTAATACAATAATGCATTTCAGTTCAGCAGCTTTTATTGTGGCGGTGTTGATCCTGTCAAAATCATTGGCATGTTCTCCAAACAGCCTGTCAAATTCTTTGGGGTGAGGCGTTATTATACTATCGGCAGGGATATGCGTCAATAACTCTTTATGCAACGATAAAATATTCAAAGCATCTGCATCAATGACCAGGGGTTTAGAATATCTCCTGGTGATAAAGGAAACGATCTTTTGCGTGTCGTCTTCAGTGCCAATTCCCGGACCGATGCCTATGGATGCATACTTGTCTAATTCTCCAGGCAGGGAGGATAGATGTTCTTCTTTTTCATCCGTCATTACCATGGCTTCCGGTGCAGCCGTTTGAAGGATGCTATAACCACACCTGGGAATAAATACGGTGGTGAGTCCTGCACCAGAACGCATGCAGGCCCTGGTTGCTAAAACAGCAGCCCCGATCTTGCCATAACTGCCAGCGATCATCAGGGCATGGCCAAAATTGCCCTTGTGTGCGAATGCATTTCTTGGTTTGAATATAGACCTGGCCAGGGAAAGTTCAGTTAATTCCTTATGAAATATATTGTTGATTAAATATGCGGGATGTAAACCTATATCCAGCACATGTACGTTACCGATATAAGGCGCATTTTCCTGCACCAGTAAACCCAATTTATATACCTGGAAAGTGAGGGTATACTGCGCAATCACAATGGGATGACCAATAGATGATTGATCCATAAAAAGACCACTGGGAACATCTATAGCAACAATAGTAGCTTTTGAAGCATTGATATGTTCAACCAGCCTTGCTGCCAGGTCTGAAACAGGTTTGTTTAATCCGGACCCAAAGAGCGCATCGATCAGGATATCAGTTTCATGCAGGCCAGGAATGATATCTTCTGATTGTAAAAAATGAATGTCAGTGGTAGTATCATGAAGGCGTTGAAGGTTTTCCTGGAAATCAGGAGATCCAGGTTTGCCATTTTCAAGAATGTAAGTAATGGCACTGAAACCCGATTGCAAAAGCATCCTGGCTATGGCCAGTCCATCGCCGCCATTATTTCCCTTTCCGCAGAAAACTTTAAAGGAATGTCCATGCCAGTGTTGTTGCCTGATCCATTCAAAGCAGCGGGTGGCAGCCCGTTCCATGAGGTCAACAGAGCGTATAGGTTCGTTTTGAATGGTATACTGGTCCCATGCCTGTATTTGCTCCCTTGATAAGATCTGCATGGTCTTGTTAGCTTTGGATCATCTATTCTTCACCATCATCCTGCTTGCCATCATAATTACCAAACAAGTTATACATTTTTTTCGCTGTAGTGTACACATTGGTGTTGTACTTGTTGGACAGAATGATAATAGTGGCATTCTCTTCAGGCAGGCGGGCAAAAGCGGAATTAAATCCATGCCAGTGACCATTGTGGTAGATCACTTTCTTTTTATTGGGTAATAAAAGCATTCTCCATCCCAGGCCGTAATTATGAATGCCTGGCTTTTCATTGCTATAAGGAGTAAATGCCGAGTCAAGTAAAGGTTGTTTGATAATAGTTTGGGCATATAAAGCCTGGTCCCATTTCAACAGATCCCTGGGAGTGGAAAAGATATTTTTATCACCGTAAGGGCCATCCGAAAAGTCCAAAGTCCATGGGGCACTATTACGCTGGTAAGATTGAGTAATAGTGGAATCACCCATAGTATGAACAAATGTATTGGTCATACCCAGGGGAACGAAGAAATTTTGTTTCATGTATTGCGGATAAGAAAGACCACTGGCTTTCTCAATGATCAGCGCCAATAAAACGTAGTTGGTATTGCAATAATTAAAATGACGGTCAGGCTGGTAAGCATGAGGCGGATGCCAGTTGATCAGGGTACCCAGCACTTCATTATTACTGGCCTGTTGGGTGCGGGGCCATTTACCTGCTTCCATATAATTCAGGTAATTGGGAAGTCCGCTTCTGTGATTCAGCAGCATTTTTACAGTTATACCTTCATAAGGGAATTGTGGAAAGAATTTGTTCACAGAATCATTTAATCCCAATTTGCCTTCCTGCACCAGTTTTAATATGGCTGCTGCTGTCATGGTTTTGCTGGTAGATGCGATCTGGAAAGGAATATCAGCATTCAGAGAATCCTTTTGTCTTAGATCATGAAAACCAACATAGTTTTCGTAAACTATCTCCCCGTTCTTGGCAACTAAAACGCCACCATTAAACGAACTCCTGTATAACGTATGCCTGAGCATATCCTCCACTGCATCATGGTAGTGTTGTTTTTCCTGTACAGTAAGAGCAGGAAATAAGGGCTCGGGGGTAGCAGGTTCCTGTATAGCTACCGGTTGACTGCTTTGTGATGAAGACTGGCAGCCCCATAGCAGGCATATAATTGCTCCGGATAGAAGAAAGTTTTTCAAAAGATAATTATTTTAATGAACAGGATATCTTATAAAATTATAATTTAAGTCCGCAAAAACAAATCCAATTTGTTAATTCCTGCAGGCTTCTTTTTTTATTATTCCTCATATTTGCAAGATGGATGCCGCGCAAACGAGTTACCCCAAAGAAAAGATTAAAATTTTATTACTTGAAAATGTAAGTGACGTAGCCGTAAAAAATTTCGCCAGGCAGGGTTATTCACATGTTGAAAAGCTTACCAAAGCCTTGCCAGAGGCTGAGTTGATCCAGGCAATCAAAAATGTCCACTTATTGGGTATTCGTTCCAAATCCCAAATCACAAAGGCCGTATTGGATGCCGCAGAAAAATTACAGGCCATAGGGTGCTTCTGTATTGGGGTGAACCAGGTGAACCTGGACGTAGCCACTGAAAATGGCGTAGCAGTTTTTAATGCACCTTATTCTAATACCCGCTCTGTTGCTGAGCTTGTGATCGGGGCTTCTATAATGCTTATAAGGAGAATACCCGATAAAAATATAGCTGCACATAAGGGTTCCTGGATGAAAGAGTCCAGCGGAAGCTATGAACTTAGAGGCAAGACCCTTGGGATCATCGGTTATGGTAATATTGGAACACAGGTAAGTGTGTTGGCAGAGTCGCTGGGTATGCGTGTGATCTTTTATGATATTGAGACGAAGATGCCCCTTGGTAACGCGGAAGATATGCGTAGCTTGAAGGAAGTGCTGAGCAAGGCGGATATCGTTACCCTGCATGTGCCTGAAACTTCGCAAACGAAAAATCTTCTCAATAAGAGTAACCTGAAATACTGTAAAAAAGGTTCTATCATCCTGAACTATGCAAGGGGAGAGGTGATCGAGTTGAACGACCTGCGCAAATTCATTGAAAGCGGGCAAATATCAGGTGCTGCGATAGATGTTTTTCCCGTAGAACCTGAAAAGAATGGCGACCATTTTGAATCCCCGCTTCAAAATTTACCCAATGTATTGTTAACGCCACATATTGGAGGATCCACTGAAGAAGCTCAGCAAAATATTGGGGAGGACGTAAGCAACAAATTATTGAACTACCTGGAAAAAGGTGTATCACTTGGTTCTCATACCGTACCTGCCTTGTCATTGCCTCCCCAGGAAGGAAGTCACCGGATCCTGCATATTCACCAGAATGTGCCGGGGGTATTATCGGAGATCAACAGTGCGCTGTCCAGGAATAAGATCAATATCGTAGGCCAGTACCTGAAGACCAATGACGCAATTGGTTATGTGGTAGTCGATGTTGATAAGCAATTATCCAGAAAGGCTACACAGCTACTGAAGGAAGTGCCACATACTATCAAGGTGCGCTTGTTGTATTAGCAGGATGTTTCACCTCCAGGTTTAGTGTAACTAAAGGTTACATCGTTTTATTGGCCAGCGAATCCTGCATAATTTTTTGCCTGGCTGTTTTTGTCCAGTCAATGATCAATTTACGCTGTGCGTCATTCAGTTTAGCATCTGTATGTATCCACAGGTAGGAGTCCAAGGGCATTTCGTGCTTGTCTATTTGTTCATCAATTTCTTTCATTTTCTTATCCTTTCTCTTAAAGCTGCCGGCAGAGAAAGTGGAAAAATTCAGTTCTGTTTTTCCGTCATTAATATGGTTATTCAACCACCAGTTTACAGGGGTGATCTTACTGTACCATGGATATTCAGTATGGTTGGAATGGCAATCGTAGCAAGAGACCTTCAAAAGGCTCATTACTGTGTCGGGCACAGGAATTGTATGAGTGATATCTGTAGCAGACTCAGCAGTACCATTATTATGTGAAGGCTGTATAAATTGTACCAGGACCAATAAGACAATAATGCCAATCAAAATTTTATTTCTCATCCTCTATTTTGAGGACTAATTTAATTAAATAGTGATTGAGAAAATGTAAAATGTTAAAGGGTCAGTAATATGAATAGATATTTTACAAGGAGGCATCCTAATTGTTTACTTATAAAGTACTGGAAATGGATCAGGGAAAAATGACTAATAATACCTGCTAAGGGTTTTACATTATATCTTAGTTTTCACAGCATAATCTACTTGTAAAGAAGACGTAAATTATTTATAACGAAACAATTAGTGTACTAATTTTTTATTAGGTTTGAATCTAATTTCACCACTTAACTATGGGTACCAGAAAATCGAAAACCAATGGTGTAACATCTGCACCAGTCCCCGTTATATTAGAAGAGGTAACACCAAAAGAAAAAACATCAAATGGCTCCCGCGCAGCCAAAGTTCCTAAAATCATTCCTTCGGAATTTGATGGTATGATCGACCAGCGTCAGTTGCTGGCTGTTTTGTCACAAGTTAAGAACGGAAACTTTGCCATCAGGGTGCCCAACGACCAGATAGGTGTAACCGGGAAAATTTATGATACTTTAAATGATATTATAGCCCTCAATGAAATATTGGTCCAGGAATTAAACCAGGCCCGTAAGATCATTGGCAAGCAGGGTAAATTGAATCATAGGGTGGAATTGCCAAGACTTGCCGGTGGTTCGTGGAGTACGGCTGTTGATTCCATCAATAGCCTGATCTCAGATCTTGTGCATCCAACCATTGAGATAGCCCACGTTATTTCTTCGGTGGCCAAGGGAAATCTATCCCAGGAAATGCCATTGAAAATTGGTGACCACCTGTTGCAGGGTGAATTTGCCCGTATTGCTTCAGAGGTGAATGACATGGTGAAACAATTGAATCTTTTCTCCATGGAGGTGACCCGTGTGGCCAGGGAGGTAGGCTCTGAAGGTAAGTTGGGTGGCCAGGCGAAGGTAAAAGGCGTGGCAGGTGTGTGGAAGGATCTTACCGATTCGGTGAACCAGATGGCAGGTAATCTTACAGCACAGGTGCGAAACATTGCCGAGGTAACAACGGCGGTAGCGAAAGGTGACCTGAGTAAAAAGATCACGGTGGACGTGCAGGGAGAGATCCTTGAGTTGAAGAATACGATCAATACCATGGTGGACCAGCTAAACTCTTTCTCTTCGGAGGTAACGAGGGTGGCCCGTGAAGTGGGAACCGAAGGAAAGCTTGGTGGCCAGGCGGAAGTGCCGGGTGTGGCTGGTACCTGGAAGGATCTGACCGACTCGGTGAACCAGATGGCCTCCAACCTTACAGGCCAGGTGCGTAACATTGCCGAAGTAACAACAGCGGTGGCACGAGGT
The DNA here is from genome assembly GCF_059568575.1 of Flavisolibacter ginsengiterrae DSM 18136. NCBI lineage: Bacteria > Pseudomonadati > Bacteroidota > Chitinophagia > Chitinophagales > Chitinophagaceae > Flavisolibacter > Flavisolibacter ginsengiterrae. The sequence continues at coordinate 39,066 of NZ_JCANTR010000001.1, read as the reverse complement.
GACCTTTCCCGTAAGATCACGGTGGACGTAAAAGGAGAGATACTTGAACTAAAGAATACGATCAATACGATGGTGGACCAGCTGAACTCCTTCTCCGCAGAGGTGACCCGTGTGGCACGCGAGGTGGGATCCGAAGGAAAGCTGGGTGGCCAGGCAACTGTAAAAGGTGTAGGTGGTGTTTGGAAAGATCTTACAGATAACGTGAACCAGCTGGCCGGTAATCTAACGGTGCAGCTTCGTGACGTTTCTAAGGTGGCTACAGCTATTGCGAATGGTGACCTTACCCAGAAGATCACCGTGGATGTAAAAGGTGAGATCCTCCAGATCAAGGATGTGATCAATAGGATGGTGGACCAGCTAAACTCTTTCGCCTCAGAGGTGACCCGTGTGGCCCTTGAGGTTGGTACAGAAGGAAAACTTGGCGGACAAGCCAAGGTGCAGGGTGTGGGTGGTACCTGGAAAGACCTTACCGATTCTGTAAATCAGATGGCCTCTAACCTTACGGCGCAGGTACGTAATATCGCCGAGGTAACTACGGCTGTGGCTAATGGTGACCTTTCTAAAAAGATCACGGTGGATGTGGCTGGTGAGATCCTCGAATTAAAAAAGACCATCAATACGATGGTGGACCAGTTGAACTCATTTGCCTCCGAGGTGACCCGTGTGGCCCTCGAGGTTGGTACAGAAGGAAAACTTGGCGGACAAGCCAAAGTGCAGGGTGTGGGCGGTACCTGGAAAGATCTTACCGAATCGGTGAATCAGATGGCCTCTAACCTGACGGCCCAAGTGCGTAACATCGCAGAAGTAACAACGGCGGTGGCCAAGGGTGACCTTTCCCGTAAGATCACGGTGGACGTAAAAGGAGAGATCCTGGAGTTGAAAAATACCATCAACACGATGGTGGACCAGCTGAACTCATTTGGTTCAGAGGTAACACGTGTGGCCCGTGAGGTGGGATCTGAAGGAATGCTGGGAGGACAGGCGGATGTGCCGGGTGTGGAAGGACTCTGGAAAGATTTGACAGACTCAGTGAATAAAATGGCCTCTAACCTTACAGGCCAGGTGCGTAATATCGCGGAGGTTACTACGGCTGTGGCTAACGGTGACCTGTCGCGCAAAATTGAAGTGGATGTAAAAGGAGAGATCCTTGAATTAAAGAATACCATCAATACCATGGTGGAACAGCTCCGCGCCTTTGCCTCCGAGGTAACGCGTGTGGCAAGAGAAGTAGGAACGGAAGGAAAGCTGGGAGGACAGGCCAATGTGCCTGGAGTAGGTGGAACCTGGAAAGACCTTACTGATTCGGTGAATGGTATGGCCGGTAACCTGACAGCTCAGGTGCGTAATATCGCCGATGTGGCAATTGCGGTAGCCAATGGAGATATGAGTAAAAAGATCACGGTGGACGTGCGTGGAGAGATACTGCAGCTGAAGGAAACCCTGAATACGATGGTTGACCAGCTGCGTGCCTTCGCATCGGAGGTAACCAGGGTGGCCCGTGAGGTAGGTTCTGAAGGTAAACTGGGAGGCCAGGCCTTTGTGCCGGGTGTAGCAGGAACCTGGAAAGACCTTACCGACTCGGTAAACCAGATGACGGGTAACCTGACACTCCAGGTACGTAACATTGCCGAGGTGACCAAGGCGGTGGCTTCTGGTGACCTTTCTAAAAAAGTAACGATTGACGTAAAAGGCGAGATCCTTGATTTAAAAAATACCATCAATACCATGGTGGACCAGTTGAACTCATTCGCCTTCGAGGTAACGCGTGTGGCGAGAGAAGTGGGAACGGAAGGAAAGCTAGGAGGACAGGCAGAGGTACAGGGTGTGGCCGGAACCTGGAAAGATCTTACCGACTCAGTGAACATGATGGCCTCCAACCTGACCAACCAGGTGCGGGGAATTGCCAAGGTGGTTACCGCTGTGGCGACCGGTAATTTGAAACAAAAACTATCGATTGTATCGAGAGGAGAGGTGGCTCAATTAACAGAGACTATCAACGAGATGATCGATACGCTGGCGGTGTTTGCTGACCAGGTAACTACAGTGGCACGTGAAGTGGGAGTGGAAGGAAGGCTGGGTGGACAGGCATCCGTGCCAGGTGCATCCGGTATCTGGAAGAACCTAACGGAAAATGTGAATCAACTTGCAGAAAACCTTACTACTCAGGTACGTGCGATTTCTGAAGTTGCCTCAGCTGTGACCAAGGGAGACCTTACCAGGATGATCCGCGTGGAAGCAAAAGGAGAGGTGGAAGAGCTGAAAGATACCATCAACCAGATGATCGCTAACCTGAAGGAAACAACATTATTGAACCAGGAACAGGACTGGTTAAAGTCCAACCTGGCGAAATTTACCCAAATGTTACAGGGTCAGAAAGACCTGAATACGGTGACCCGCCGGATCCTTTCCGAGTTGGCGCAGGTTGTAAATGCCCAGCAGGGTATGTTCTATATCCTGGAGCAGGATGAAAATGAGCAAAACAAGAAATTAAAGCTTTTCTCAGCTTATGCCTTTAATGATGAGTTAAGTATTAATAAAGAATTTTCTTTAGGCCAGGGCCTGGTGGGACAGGTGGCAGTTCAAAAAGAGAGGATACTGCTGAATAATGTTCCCAAAGATTATATAAGGATCAGTTCTGGTTTAGGTGAATCTTCACCAGCGAGCGTGATCGTGTTACCCGTTTTGTTTGAAACCCAGATCAAGGCGGTCATTGAACTGGCTTCATTTGATGAGTTCAGCGAAACGCACCTTGACTTCCTTGGACAGTTGACAGAGTCTATTGGTATCGTTTTAAATACCATCGAAGCCAACTCAAGGACAGAGGAATTGCTGGAGCAATCACAATCATTGACGGAAGAGCTGAGAAGGACCAACGAAGAATTGCAGGATAAAGCACATTTGTTGGTGAAACAGAAAGAAGAGGTGGAAGCCAAGAACAAGGAGGTGGAAGAAGCTCGTAAGTCATTGGAAGAGAAGGCAGAGCAGCTTCAGCTTACATCTAAATATAAATCTGAATTCCTTGCCAACATGTCGCATGAGTTGCGGACGCCGCTGAACTCATTGCTGATCCTGGCGCAACAATTATACGAGAACAGGGAAGGAAACCTGTCTGAAAAACAGGTTCGATATGCCAAGACCATCCATAGTTGCGGTGATGACTTAATCCAGCTGATCAATGATATCCTGGATCTTTCTAAGATCGAATCCGGCTATATTTCAACAGACTTTATCAATGTCCGGTTCAACGAGATCACTTCATTTGTGGAAACCACGTTCAAGCACGTTTCGGAAAGCAAGAACCTGAAATTTGGTATCGAGGTAGACAACCAGCTTCCGGATGCTATGGAAACTGACGTTCAAAGGCTCAACCAGATCCTCAAAAACCTCTTATCCAATGCCTTTAAGTTTACGGAAAAAGGAGGTGTTCAATTAAGGATCTATGATGCCAAAAAGAACTGGAAGCCTGGAAATGCCAGTCTTGACAATGCCCGCCGCGTGGTGGCCTTCGAGATCAAAGACAGCGGAATAGGAATTTCAAAAGATAAACAGAACATCATATTTGAAGCTTTCCAGCAGGCAGAGGGTTCTACCAGCCGGAAATATGGCGGAACAGGCCTTGGATTATCCATCAGCCGTGGACTAGCCGACCTTTTGGGAGGTTCTATAGAATTGGAAAGTGAATCAGGAACGGGAAGTACATTCACCTTATTCCTGCCGATCAGCTATAATCCCTCTATTATTAAGAAGGAAAAACAATCCAGTTTAACCATCAGTGAGTATAAATTGGCTGAAACTTCCGAGGACATGGCACTACAGTCTGTTCCTACCATTAAGGTGGAGGCAAAAGACCTGGAGGGTCTGAACGAGATCATCAACGAAACCGGTGATGATCGTAATAATATTTTTGGAAATGACCGGGCAGTACTGGTTGTGGAAGATGATCTGCGTTTTGCCAAGATCATGATTGATAAGGCTCATGAAATGCAATTGAAGGTGGTTGTGGCCGGCAGTTTTGGAGAAGTATTCGAGCTAACCAATAAATACAATCCAATTGCGGTTACCCTTGATGTAAAACTACCGGATGCCAGTGGCTGGAGGGTGTTGGACCTGTTTAAAAATGACATCAATTTCAGGCATATACCGGTTCATTTGATTTCAGGAGAAGAAAACCGGTTACTGGCCATGCAACGAGGTGCCAGGAGTTTTAACCTGAAACCACTGAAAAACGAAGACCTGGATATCCTGTTTAAGGACATAGTACAGTACCAGTTGCACAAACCCCGGCGCCTGTTGATTGTGGAGGACAACCATATGGATTCTTCACAGATCGCGAAGATCATGGACAATGGCGAACTGATAGATATTACCATTGCGGATACGGGAAAACAAGGTATTGACCTGATAGCAAACAACCTGTACGATTGCATCATTGTAGACTATATGCTTCCTGATATCAATGGTCTTGATTTTGTAAAAGAGATCAATAATATCAAGCGATTCCAGATGACGCCTGTGTTGATCTATTCGGCAAAAGACTTTTCACCGAAAGAAAAAACGCAATTGAAACAGTATGCCAACAGGATACTGTTAAAAGATTTCAATTCCATGGAACTCTTGCTGGAAGAAGCCATCCTGCATATGCATATCGACCATAAGGATATGTTGCCGGAGAAGCAAATGATCATTGAGAACCTTCGATCTAAAGAAGATGTCCTCACCAATAAGACAATTCTTGTAGTTGATGACGACGTAAGAAACCTGTTTGCGCTGACTACAGCTTTTGAACGTTACAATATCAATACAATAACTGCTGAAAGCGGGCAGGAAGCGATCAACATATTAATGGAGAATCCATCCGTGGATATGGTTCTGATGGACATCATGATGCCGGAAATGGATGGTTATGAGACCACCCAGAAGATCCGCAGGGAACATAAAAATAACAATCTCCCGATTATTGCAGTAACTGCAAAGGCTATGAAGGGTGACAGGGAGAAATGTATCGAAGCAGGTGCATCGGACTATATCACCAAGCCTGTGAAAATAGACCAGTTGCTTTCCCTGATGAGGGTTTGGCTCTATAAATAAGGTATGACTTTAATTAATAAAACCGGCAATTCATATTAACGGAGGGCTTAATGGAAATACAGAGATCTGAAGAGACAGAATATAAGCGGCCTGTGAAGATACTGGCTGTTGATGACAGGGAGGACAACTTGTTGTCAATAGAAACCATACTGGAGCAGGAAGATTATACTGTGGTTAAAGCCACTTCAGGCAGGGCTGCCCTGAAGATCCTACTGACGCAGCAGGATTTTACCCTGATACTGATGGATGTGCAGATGCCGGATATGAATGGTTTTGAAACAGCCTCCCTCATATACGAAAGGGAAAAACTGCGGCACATTCCCATCATTTTCATTACCGCCCACAACCAGGGCGAGGAAAGGATGTATGAAGGTTATAAAATGGGTGGTGTGGATTTCATATACAAACCCATAAACCCTGAGCTGCTCCGTTATAAAGTGAGTGTGTTCGTGGAGTTATACCAGAAAACGCATCAACTGATCAATCATGAACAAAACCTGGTAGCGGCAAACAAAAAACTGGAAAAAGAGATCGAAGAACGCAGGGTTTCGGAGGAAAAAGTAAAATTGCTCAACCAGCAACTGGTTCTAAATAACCAGCAACTGAAGAATACGATCGAAGAACTTGACCGGTTTGCCTATGTAGCTTCACATGATCTACAGGAGCCATTGCGTAAGATATTGGTATTCAGCGATAAGATTCAGACAAAGTACCATAATGTGATTGACCAGGAAATGGACAGGAACCTGGCCAAGATCGTTAAGGCATCTGAGCGTATGCAATTGTTGATCAATGACCTGTTGCGGTTTTCGAGGAATAGTTCCAATAGCGAGGATTTCTCCTCAATTAACCTGGAGCAATTGATATCCGAGGTTTTAAATGATATGGAGGTGGATATTGAGCGCAATGAGGCCCAGGTGAAAATCGATCATTTGCCAGAGATATGGGGAATTTCCAGCCAGATGCGTCAATTGTTTCAAAACCTAGTCAGTAATTCTCTCAAGTTCCGGAAAAAGGAATTGCCGCCGGTCATTCATATTTATTCAGAGCCCCATATATCGTTAAATGGCCAGGAAATGGATTTTGGCCGCATTGTCATCCAGGATAATGGAATTGGTTTTGACCCGAAATTCGCCGAGGATATTTTTACGGTTTTTAAGCGTCTGCACAGTTACCACGAATTTGAAGGCAGTGGTGTTGGTTTATCCATTTGTAAAAAGATCGTGGAAAGACATAATGGTCAAATTTCTGCGGCCAGCAATATTGGCGTAGGTGCCAAATTCATAATTGATCTGCCCGTAGCTTCTGCAGATCTTGTCAATTCTTCCAGGTTGGAAAATATCAAGTCTGATTAGGGTAATCATCAAACCAATCATGTTTGTTTGATTTTGGAAATTCTTTGAGATCCAGGCTACGCCTGTGTTTTCTGGTTTTACTTTTTGCCTATAATTAAGCGTTATTTTATACAGGTTAGCAGGTTTTCGTATGTTATCTCAAAACGAAAACCCGTGTCGCAGGAGTGCGAGCAAGAAGCATGGCTTGTAAAGTTTGATGAACTAACTAAGCCTGTTGCTAATCGTTTAGATGAATATTGCAATGAGGTATCTACACTTGCAGACACGGCAAAACGATTAGACAATAAAGGGGTGAGCGTTGATTGTAGATTTCGTATTGACCTGCCTAAACTACATCAATACCTTTTGGACGGTACAAATCAATAAGGTTTCTCAAGCAATTATTATAGTCATCTAAGGCGAAATCTACTTTACTTGGGTTTTTTGCAATGTATTCAGCTAAGATTTTTTTAGCCGATTCTATAAACTCATAAAAGCACTTGTAATATAGTTTGGTGTATTCTGCTAATACTTGTTCGGTTGGCTTATCTATTTGAGGCGAAAAAAATCTTAAATCATAGGTTGCAGATAACAGGGCATTGTCTAACTCGTTTATTAGGTTCATTGTGTGGATGGGCAGCTTTGGCTTTTTGTGCGCCTGTTTAGCATAACGACTAATTATAGGCAAGCCGCCTTCGAATTTAAACGATTTTCGACACACTACAAATTTGTTCCAAACTGTGTTCTCGAAAATCGTTTAAATTCGAAGGCGGCATAAACGACCCTTATAATTTCATGTATCTATATTTGCCTATAATTTATATTATGTTAAATGCGCCCTACGGCACAATGGCTATGCTATAAAAAAATATTTCGCTATGCTTCCCTGAATCGTGCTACGATATGTATATTCATTGCATTATGTTCGCTAACGAAGAATCGGTATTGCAATATTTCTATGAACACGGTGAAGTATTAAATATTTATCAGCTTGAAGAAAAGTTTGATAATAGCCCCCGTGAAGAAATTTTAGAAATTGTAACTGCTTTAGAGAAGAAAAATTATGTCAAGTATTTAGATTCGGCATTGTGGGCTATTACTGACATTGGGGATATGTATTACAAATCCCGCATCAATCTTTTAAATGTAACAAAACCGCCAACTAAAGCGCAAAAGATAATTACCGCTATACTCATTGGATTATTCGTAACCGTAGCGGGCGGTTTACTTCTTTTGTGGTTTACTAAATATTTTTAAGCCGGGGCTGCGCTTTTGCGGTGGGAAGCAAAAGCCCCTAAACTCCTTCACTCCTTTGGAGTGATTATTCAACCCTATCGGGTTGATGCTCCGCCGTTATGAAATAATTTTTTAAGCTGCCTTCCACACAAAACCAAACGCAAATAACATAATATAGAGTTATCGTTTTCGCTTACGAGAACTAAAGTATTATTGCGTGATGGCGTGCGCCAATTAAAAGGATTTTTTGAACCTATAAATCCGCTCTTTTGCGTGTTCAAAAAATCCTTATAATTGGCGCACGCACGCTACACCGATAACTTGATTTTATGTTAAATAGGCGTACCACACAGAGACTTCCCGTTTTTTTATTTTTTTGGCTATGCTTCCCTGAATCGTGCTATGATTAGTAAATTCATTGCTTAACCAAAACATTGTTATGAAAGTTTCTCCTAAGAAACTAGATAAAGTTCTTTTCTATTTTGATTCAATGCCAGACGCTATACAAAAATGTAAGCCTATACAAGAGGCGTTAAAAATGGATAAACAAACTTTCGATTCAGTGTTATCTAAACTTGATAATGATGGCTTCTTTGGCAATGTTTGCAGAATTGAAGAAGAAGATGGATATTTTGCCGTTTACTTCAATGATAAGGGAAGATCATTTGCAGCTACTACTTCTTACACAAAAGAGCATTGGAAAGAATGGCCAAAAAGAAATTGGCTTTGGATTATTTTACTTACAGCTACAATTGGTTATATATTAAAAAAGGTATTCGGCTAACAACCATCCTGCCGTAATACCTATAGTTGCTAAAGCAATAATATTTGATTTGTATCCAACTAACTCCCAATCAATTTTTGATTTAAACAATTCAAAGCGGCATTGCCGCTTTTTTTATGCCCGCTCCTTTAGTATCTTGATTGCTATGACACCTGAAGAAGAACAAGATTTACTTATTTTAGAAATATTAATAAAGAATAGAACAAGAGAGGATGCGGAAGAAAGATTAGAAGCCGTTTTAGGAGCTGGAACCCATGCCATATTGGTGAATCTACAAAACAGAGGTTACGCTAATGCTATTGGTGCCCGAATTACCACTGCGGGAGAAATATGGTTTAATTTATTGCAGGCTAAAAAGCAAAAAGAAAAGGCCGGAAGTGCCCCAAGTAAGAAAACAATTATCTATGATATTGTAAAAATAGTGCTTGCTGCTTTGCTTGGCTTTATTATCCGTGTAGCCACAGAGCCAAAAGATACCCAATTATCAAACCAAAACAAACATTCCCAAGATTTGCCCAAAAAAATTGATACTGTTCGAAAGAAATAAGAGGCTTCTTCACTCATTGATTAATCTGTGTTTTTCAGCACAGCTTCATCATTCAGAGAAAATGGGAGACAATGGCAGCCCTACCACCTTCCCACTTATGGCTGGATTATACACCTATCGGTGAGGACTCTAATTTAACATTGAACCCCTGATGCCATCATTAAGATTATCGCACATAGGTAAAGGCCAATAGCAACAATAATTGTAAGCAAGGTTATGGAGACAACAAGATTGAGGGCAAACTTTCTATTAGCATCCTTTCTGTCATCAATCTCAATACTGTTTTTAGCAATCTTATAATATTGGATTGTTTTGCGTGGACTAAATCCCCAAATTGCTAATACAAGTATGATCAGAGCGATTATAATAATCATTGAAGCAAATTACGGCACTAATTTATAGTCATCCTTAGATTATAGAAATCAAAGCTTACTGATCACATGAAAAACAACAGCTCCCAGGAAAGCTCCTATGATGGGACCAACAATGGGAATCCAGCTATAGCCCCAATCACTTGTTCCTTTATTTTTCATAGGCAAAATGGCATGCATGATGCGCGGACCGAGATCCCTGGCTGGATTGATGGCATAACCGGTTGTTCCGCCCAGGCTCAACCCTATTCCCAATACCAATAGCGCTACAGGCAATGCATCTAAAGCACCAAGGCTATTGTCAGGCGAAGCCATATACAGTACACTGATCACCAGGATGAATGTTCCAACGATCTCGCTGATCAAATTATGTGTAGTATTCCTGATGGCCGGTATGGTTGCAAAGCATGCCAGCTTTGATGCCTTGTCTTCCGTTGCATTAAAGTGTAACTGGTAGGTAAGCCATACGATAAAAGCTCCTGACATGGCACCTGCAAATTGACCTCCCAGGTAAAGAGGAATTTTATCAATATTGATCTTACCCAGGTAAGCAAATGCCAAAGTGATGGCAGGATTCAAATGGGCGCCACTTGTTTTAGCGGCAACAAAAACACCTACAAATACTGCTATGGCCCAGCCAAATGTTATCACGATCCAGCCGCCATTATTCCCTTTGGTCTTGTTAAGTACTACGTTCGCTACCACTCCATTACCTAAAATAATGAGCAGTGCAGTTCCAATGAGTTCAGATATAAATATAGACATACGAATGTTTGTTGATTATTGTTCCAGTTCGCCCCAGACCTGTGCTGCCTTTACGGCGGTGTGCCATTTCAGAATTTGTTTTTGACGCTTGCCTGTTTCAATGGCTGGCTCAAAAGTTTTTTCTTCCTTCCAGTACTGTTCTATTTCCGAAAGGTCTTCCCAAAGCCCGATGGCAAGGCCGGCCAGGTACGCGGCACCTGCTGCCGTGGTCTCCGTGATCTTTGGACGAACCACGGAGCAGCCCAGCATATCGCTTTGAAACTGCATCAACAGGTCATTCACTGTAGCCCCGCCATCTACCCGTATCTGCCTGATAGGAATAGCCGCATCGGCATTCATTGCCTGGAGCACATCCATGGTTTGAAAGGCAATGCTTTCTATGGAGGCACGGGCAATATGTGCAGCTGTTGTACCTCGTGTAATGCCCATCATCGTACCCCGCGCATGCTGGTTCCAGTAAGGAGCACCCAGGCCGGCAAATGAAGGCACAAAATAAACGCCTCCATTGTCTTCAACGGAAGCGGCCAGTTTTTCCACTTCAGCGGATGTTTTGATAATTCCGAGACCATCACGCAACCATTGCACCACTGCACCGGCAATGAATACTCCTCCTTCCAATGCATAGGTGGTTGTGTCTCCTATTTTCCAGGCTATGGTAGTAAGCAGGTTATTTTTGGATAAGATGGGCTGTGTACCTGTATTCATTAACATGAAACAACCGGTGCCATAAGTGTTTTTCACCATACCGGCCTGCGTGCACATTTGTCCAAACAAGGCTGCCTGCTGATCGCCTGCTATGCCACTAATGCGAATGTTGGTACCCGTTAGTACCTGGTCAGTATAACCGTAGATCTCACTGCTGGAGCGTACCTCGGGAAGAATGGCAGCAGGAATATCAAAGAGTTTCAGCATCTCTTCATCCCACTGCAGTGAATTGATATTATACAACATGGTACGGGATGCATTGGTAACATCCGTTGCATGTACTTTTCCATTTGTAAGCTTGAATAATAACCATGCGTCTACAGTACCAAAACAGAGTTCTCCCCTGTTTGCTTTTGCTCTTGCACCTTCCACATTATCCAGTATCCACTTGACCTTTGTGGCAGAAAAATATGCATCCGGGATCAGGCCTGTTCTTTTTTGAATATCTTCTGCATGGCCCTGCCTTTTCAGCTCATCGCAATAAGATGCCGTTCTCCTGTCCTGCCATACGATGGCTTTATGTATTGGCTGATGTGAGGCACGGTCCCAAACTACCGTTGTTTCCCGTTGGTTGGTAATGCCAATAGCGGCGATATCCTGCGTAGAGAGTCCGGCTTTCACCACCGCTTCAGCTGCTACACCTAATTGTGTATACCAGATCTCGTTGGCATCATGCTCCACCCAACCCGGCTCAGGGAAAAACTGGGTGAACTCTTTTTGTGCAACAGACACTACTTCTCCCTGTTTGTTAAATACGATGGCTCTTGAACTGGTAGTTCCCTGGTCAAATGATAAGATGAATTTCGACATGGCCTTGCTTATAAATTTATAATAGTACGTTCTTATTTCAACATATTGAATTCAATACCTTGATTTCCGGAAACATGAAAATGTAAAAACAATTATTAGCATGAATTATTTTAATTGCTGAAACAGGTCGGGGTAATCAGTTATAATTCCGTCTACACCCATGTTTTTTAACAGTTGTATTTGCTCCAGGCTATTGATCGTCCATGGCACCAGTTTCATATGCTTGGAACGACATTCCTGCACCAGTTGCGGAGTGACCAATGAGAAATGTGGGCTATATACAAATGGGGTAAAGCCCAATTGCTGTAACTGTTCTTCCAGTGTACGTTTATCATAATCTTCAATCAATAAAGAAGTGGCAACGGAAGGGTATTTGCGGTGCATCACCTGTAAAGCCCTGGGATCAAAGGATTGAATGACTGTCCTTGCTTCTGTCCCTTTTTGCAAGATCACCTGCATGACCAGGTCAACAAATGATTCTACCGGTGGATGTTTTATCCCATCATTTTCCGGCTTAGACTTGATCTCGATATTATAGAACATGGCCTTACCCTTTTCATCACTATACTTCTCTGTCTCATCGAGGAGGTCTGACAACAATGGCTTGTGCACTTCCATTTTCTTTTGCCTGGGAAAAGCAGCAAACGGCTTTATACCCACATCATATTTCCGGATGCTATCGTAGGACATGCTATACAATAATCTTTCTACTGCTTCTGCCTTGGTCAATGTTCTTCCTTCTGGTGTTGTGGTTATGTTTTCATTGAAATAAGGATCGTGAGATACCACTACCTTATTGTCTTTGGTAATATGCGTATCCATTTCCAGTGTGGTCACATCCAGGTCAATTGCATTGAGCATGGCAGGAATGGTATTCTCAGGCATCAATCCCCTGCCCCCTCGGTGTGCTTCTTTATCGAAGGCTGGAAAAGCTATTGAAGTTTTACTATTTGAAGCATGCCTTGAAGCAGAACAGGATAAAGCCAGCAAGGCTGCGGCCATACCATATCCTGTAAGTTTCATTGCTGGTATTATATTATTATACTGCATTGCAATTATTTTCTTTCAACATATAGCGATTCGCGAGATCTGTATAGCTTGTGACCTGCTCATGGATCCAATTTTCATCCTTATACAATAGATTCGCTATGATCCTGGCCACAGCCGGTGCTATGCGAATACTTTCCCGCACGTCCAGCAACAGGGCCCGTGTTCTCCGGGCCAATACATCTTCAACTGTTCTTGCCATCTCGTGTAATACCGCCCAACGCACCTGCATTTCATGGATCTGTAGTTTTTCACTTAGCCAATGTACCGGGTTCCCATCCATTTGTTGATACATTACCTGTGCTTCACTTCCATAGAAATACAATGGATCATTCCAATTCGTTACCTCTGTGTATCCATGAATGTGCATCACTGAGGTAAGTGATTTCCGATGTTTCCACATCAACTCTTTTTCAATATGATCTATCAACTCCTCACCCATTTTGCGATAGGTGGTCCACTTCCCGCCGATTATTGTAAACAGTCCTGATGGTGATACTATAATCTTATGACTCCTTGAAATCTCTTTTGTTTTTTTCTGATTGCCTATTGGGGCGGCTAAAGGTCGCAAACCTGCAAATACACTGAGTACATCGCTTCGTTCAGGTTTCTTAATGAAATATCCGGCAGCGGTCTCCAGTATAAAATTGATCTCTTTTTCCAATGCCTGCGGTTCAAGGTTGACTTCTTCTACCGGAGTATCGGTGGTTCCAACTACAACTTTTCCATGCCAGGGTACGGCAAACAGTACCCGGCCGTCGCTGGTTTCAGGGATCATTAAAGCATGTGCTGATGGATAAAAAGATCTGTCCAATACAAGATGAACGCCCTGGCTTACACATATGATTTTGGAGCTTTGAGGATCGTCCATTTGAAGGATGTCATCAACAAAAACGCCAGTGGCATTTATCACTGCTTTTGACTTTACCCGGTAGCTTTTGCCTGTTTCAGTATCTCTTACCAAAACTCCATCTAACCTTCCATTCTTATCTTTAAGAAGACCTTCCACCCTTGCATAATTCATGGCCGATCCGCCATTTTCTATAATGGTTTGCATCAGGTTGATGGCAAGCCTTGAATCATCAAATTGTCCATCATGGTATAATACTCCTCCTAACAATCCTTCCTGTTTTATTCCAGGCAGGTATTCTATGGTCTTTTTCCGGGAAACAAAAACAGAGGGTCCGAGAGAGAGAAAGCCGGAAATCCAGTCATAGAACTTTAGTCCTAAGGTGTACTTGATCTTGTCCCAATAATTATATACAGGAATGATAAAGCTTAAATTTCTTACCAGGTGTGGTGCATTCCTGTACAAGCGCCCCCGCTCAATAGTGGCTTCCCTTACCAAACTAAAATTTCCCTGGGCCAGGTATCGTACACCGCCATGAACCAGCTTGGTGCTCCGGCTGGAAGTACCTTTGGCAAAGTCAGATTGTTCCACCAATAAAGTATTGTATCCCCTGGCTACAGCATCCAGGGCAGCACCAAGCCCTGTGGCTCCGCCGCCAATAACCAAAACATCCCAAAGGATAGATACATCAGCAAGCTTATTCAAAATTCTTTCCCGGTCAATAAGATCAAACTTTTTTACCTGGTTCATATACAAGCTTACTTAGCTGTATTGAAACTAAATAAAACCTGAACAATTACATAGGAAGAGGAATAAATTAATTTGATCAATAAAAAAGCAAAGCCTCCGACTGGAGGCTTTGCTTACATAAAGTGAATAACTGAATATTATAAGGTCTTCAATTTCTCCTGGTAGAAGGTTACTTTATCTGCCTGTTTTTTCCTTTGATGATAATCGATCAACTGGTTAATGATCTTGCGGTAGTTGGCTTTATCCTGTGCTTTTGTATGGGCATTATCCTGCGTGTACAGGTCAAATGCTTTTTGAGCGTAGGTATAAAACTCATCGTACTTCTTATCCGTTTTGGCTATCAGGTCAGCCTTCTTTGCCTTGTCTGCCGGGGTAGTTCCACGTACAGCTCTCAATGCATCATCAAGATCGTAGATCTGGTTGTAAATATGCTGTGCCATGATGTAGTTGGCGAAGGCTGATGATTGGAGACTGATAGCTTTTTCCAATGCCGATTGCAGCTTTTGCTGGCGGGCACTATAGTCTGCGGGTTTCTTATCATACGTATAGGTATAGTTGAAAAGTTCCGTTGCATAATCCAGTGCCAGTGGGAAGTTGTTGGGATACTTCTGTAGCATTTGCTCATAGCGGGTCAGCCTTTTCGTAGTATCGGTGGAAGGTATGTTACCATATTCCAGTGCTGTCCAATATCCCTCATCCGGAAATAACTCACGACCTAGAGCCAGGTATTTATCTGCCTTGGCAGCATCGTTCTTCTTGGCATAATATTCTGCCAGCAAACCATATACTTCCTTGTATTCCTTGTCCTTGATCTTAGCATTTGCCAGTTGTTCAAAATAAGGAACGGCTTCATCTTCTTTTTTTGCCAGGTAGGCAGAAGATGCTGTCAGGTTCACCAGTTGTGTATCAAGCGCCGGGAAGGAAAACCCATTATAGGAATACCCTTTTTTGGCTATGTATGTTTCAATGTCTAGCGCATTTTTCATCTGGTCGTACGCTGTCACATAATCCTTGCTGTTATAGCTTTTCACGCCTTTATTATAATAGAGGTCGTACAGGCTGAATAAACCAACATTCTGGTCAAGGACCATCATGGTATTCTTAGGCTCCAGTTCCTGGTACTTTTTGAAAGCTTCATAAGCTTCTTTTTTAGCATCATAGGTCAGGGTACCGGCGCTGTCCTGGCGGGCCAGTTCAGCATACACTTTGCCCTTGTAGTACCAGGCATTGGCATTTGTCTGGTTCTTGGGGTCCGCTAATACCTTGTCAATCTTTTCTTTTGCTTCGTCATATTTTCCCTTGCTGATCTTTTCCTGGACATCATCCAGCTTTTGTGCAAATACACTGCCGATGGATGAAGCAAGCAATACTGATAATAACAGTTTTCGCATTGTTTCTTGTTTTTAATATTTATGATTGAACGGGATTCTCTTCTTCAGATGGATTTTCCCCGGAATTGGTTGTTTCATCAGTTGAGGTTATTTCCGTAATGGCTTCATTTTCCTCAACAACTGCTTCCACTTCTTCCTGTTCGTCAACCTTTGTAATGGCTGCTATCTCATCTCCTTCATTTATCCGGATCAGTTTCACACCCTGTGTGGCGCGTCCCTGTTCCCTGATATCGGAGACTTTCATCCTGATCGTTACACCGCTTTTACAAGTGATCATCATGTCTTCTTTTTCACTCACGTCAACGATCCCTACCAGCCTGCCTGTCTTATCTGTAACACTGATGGTTTTTACACCTTTACCACCACGGTTGGTGATGCGGTATTCTTCCACAGGTGATCTTTTGCCAAATCCTTTTTCACTCACCACCATTACTGTCCTGTCAGGCGTGCTTGGATTTACACAAATCATACCAACTACTTCATCCGATGCATCATCCACCTCGATACCCGCAACACCTATAGCTCCCCTGCCTGTTGGACGAACCTTTGTTTCAGGGAAACGAATGGCACGACCAGAAGCAACGGCCAGCATGATCTCACAATTACCATCGGTTAGTTTGGCTTCCAGTAATTGGTCGCCTTCCACAATGGTGATGGCATTGACACCAGTCTGCCTTGGACGGCTGAAATCTGCCAGTGCGGTTTTCTTGATCACCCCTTTCTTGGTGCAAAGAACAATATAATGGTTGTTGACAAAGTCCACATCCTGCAGGTCTGCAATATCTATGATAGCCCTGATCTTGTCATCAGGGGCTATTTGCAATAAATTCTGAATGGCCCTGCCCTTGCTGTTCTTTTCTCCTTCCGGGATCTGGTATACATTCAACCAGTAACATCTTCCTTTTTCAGTAAAGAAGATCATGGTATGGTGGGTGGACGCTACAAACAGGTGCTCTATATAATCTTCTTCCCTGGTCTTACCACCAACAGCTCCCCTGCCACCTCTTCTCTGTGATCTGAACTCAGTGGCCGAAGTACGTTTGATATATCCCAAATGAGAAATTGTGATGACCACATCTTCTTCCTTGATAAGATCTTTAATGCTCATCTCATTGTCAAGGAAGGTGATGTCTGTTTTGCGGGCATCGCCGAATTTATCTTTTACTTCTTTAAGCTCTGTTTTAATAATGTCAAAACGCATTCCTTCATTTGCCAGGATCTCCTTCAGGTGTGTGATCAGTTTCATCAGGTCATCATATTCCTGTTTGATCTTATCCCTTTCCATGCCTGTCAAACGTTGTAAACGCAATTCAAGGATAGCCTTGGCCTGTATCTCATCAAGTCCCCATCCTGCATTAATCAGGTTTTCCTTAGCTACATCTGGCGTAGCGGAGGCACGGATCAAAGCAATGACCTCGTCAAGGTGATCGAGTGCAATCAGGTAACCCTGTAAAATATGTGCTCTTTTTTCGGCTTCTCTTAATTCGTATTTAGTACGGCGCACTACAACCTCGTGGCGAAATTCAATGAACTCGCTGATCATTTCCTTAAGGTTCAGCAGGCGCGGGCGACCCTTTACAATGGCAACGTTGTTAATACCATAGCTGGTTTGCAATTCAGTGAACTTGAATAACTGGTTCACCACCAGGTTGGCCACGGCATCCCTTTTCAGGTCAACCACGATACGGGTTCCTTCTTTGTTATTCGATTCATTGTTGATATGCGCAACACCTTCAATGATCTTTTCATTGACTAACTGGCCAATGCGGTCGCAAAGTGCATCACGGTTTACCTGGTATGGTACTTCCGTAATAATGATCTGCTCCCGGCCACTTGGCTTTGTATCTATATGCAATTTTCCTCTTAATACCACTCTTCCCCTACCGAAATGGAAACCAGCCTTGATGCCCTCCATTCCATAAATGGTACCACCCGTTGGAAAATCCGGGGCTTTCACATATTGCATCAATTCATCAATAGTGATCTCGCGGTTGTCAATAAAGGTAACACAACCATCAATGACCTCGCTCAGGTTGTGAGGCATCATGTTCGTTGCCATACCAACAGCGATACCGCTGGAACCATTCAGCAATAATTGTGGAATGCGGGTTGGAAGAACGGTGGGTTCTTCCAGTGAATCATCAAAGTTGAACTGGAAGTCTACTGTTTCCTTATCGATATCCTGCAACATGGCTTCAGCCATACGCTGCATTCTTACCTCTGTATATCGCATGGCCGCGGGACCATCACCATCCTGGCTTCCAAAGTTACCCTGGCCATCAACAAGGGTATATCGCATGCTCCATTCCTGTGCCATACGTACCATGGCATCATAAACGGAGGAGTCGCCGTGAGGGTGGTACTTACCCAACACCTCACCCACAATACGGGCTGATTTCTTGTGGGCACGATTATGAGCCATTCCCAGCTCATTCATGGCAAAAAGGATACGGCGGTGTACGGGTTTCAACCCATCCCTTACATCAGGCAAGGCCCGCCCCACGATCACTGACATGGAATAGTCAATGTAGGCGGTTTTCATTTGCTCTTCGATGTTTACGGGAATGATACGGTTGAAATCATTTGTTTGTTGCGGTTGAATATTTTCTTCCATTCTTGGGACTTGTTATGTGCAATTTTTAAGGTCAGCAAATGTACCGTTTTTAGCCCTAAGAACCTGATGAGCTGAGGTATTTTAAGGACATATTACCACCATCTTCTTAAGATTGTATACATATTCCCTGTTTGGGCTTCCCGCAACGTGTTATGGCAGTGTGGGCATAGAATTTTCAGTGATGTATTCGTGCCAAAATGATCAATCTATGGCGAAGTTTCTGTTGCTGCGAAATAGCAGGGTGTCTGGCCCTTATTCCATGGAAGAATTGAAGTCCATGGGGCTCCAGTCTTCGGACCAGTTGCAGGATGACCAGGATGGAACAACCTGGCACTCTATTTTCGAAGTTGAGGCTTTACAAGACTGGCTTTCTGAGTCGCTGCCGGAAACCTATCCATGTCAGGATGCAAATACATGCGCCACAGAAAATATGGCTCAGGACAACTTTCTTTCTCCAAACGGGAATTCTCCGGGAATCAACGATAAACACTCATCTTCCATGGATCACAAAAAAAGCAATGCTTTTCCAAAAGATCCATATACGGATTTTGAAGAAAACAGTCTGTTGTGGTTGATCAGGTTCCTTAGGCAAAACAATCCGTTTACCATAGCTGCTGTTTTTATCGGGCTTGTTTGCGGTACTATCCTGTTAAAGAAAATTGTTGACGCATTGATCGAGCGCACTTTTCCCATGGAACAGGTTTCAATAGTTTCCACTGCGCCCGTCCCGACAAATAAAGCACCGGATAAAATGTTTCAAAATGCGCTGGTGCGTGAATGGATAACCCCCCAGGCTAAAACAAGGAAAGCCCGCCCTTCGGTTACAAGACCACAGGACATCAAAAACAAATTATCCCTGAGTGCCAATAAGTATAAAACAGGATTCTTTGGAGGCATCAGCGATCTCCAGCTGACCATTAACAATGCTTCCCGCCATTTTGTAAACCAGGTGGAAATAGAGATCTGTTACAGGGAAAAGAATGGAGACCTTGTCGACACTAAAAACTTCCAGGTTGAATCCATACACCCGTTAAGTTCACGAATGATAAGTATTCCTCCTACACGCAAAGGTGTAAAAGTGAGTTATAAGATCCTGAATATTTATGCCAGCCAGCCAGGATCCATCCCAAAGCAGATATGATGGGCACTACTACTGTCACGCTCATTTGAAGATTTCTTCCTATAGTTTACAGGCTTACATTTGTTATACAGTATGAAAAATGTATTATTATTTGGTGCAGGGAAATCAGCAACCGTCCTGATAGATTATTTGTTAATGAATGCGGAGAAGGAAGACTGGCACCTGACACTGGCAGATGTCAATCGCAACTTGAGCCGGGAGAAGATAGCTGATTCAGCCTTTGGTACTGCCGTAACGGTTGACATAGCTAACGATGTTGAAAGAATGGCCCTGGTACGGTCGGCTGATATTGTCATTTCCTTATTGCCTCCCGCACTTCATATAGTTGTGGCAAAAGATTGTATAGCCTTTTCCAAAAACCTGTTGACCGCTTCTTATGAAGATGAATCCATGCGCAGTCTTCGTACCAGCATTGAAGAAAAAGGATTGCTTTTTTTATGTGAAATGGGCCTTGATCCGGGTATTGATCATATGAGCGCTAAAAAAATGATCGACGATATCCATGAAAAGAAGGGAAAGATCAATTCCTTCATTTCGCATTGTGGAGGATTGGTGGCCCCGGAAAGTGATAATAATCCCTGGCATTATAAAATAAGCTGGAATCCCAGGAATGTAGTGATGGCGGGTAAAGCAGGTGCCATCTATAAGCAAAATGGCGAGATCATTGAATTGAATTATGAAGAACTTTTTGCTGAAAAAAGATTTGTAACCGTGCCGGGTAATGAAGCACTGTGCTGGTATCCAAACCGTGATTCCTTAAGCTATATTTCCACTTATGGATTAGAGGAAACGGACACGTTCATTCGCACTACCTTAAGGCATCCTGATTATATCTATGGATGGAAGAATATTATTGATTTAAAGCTTACTTCAGAAAATCTAATGTACAACACTGACCAACGCAGCCTTTCCATGTTTTTCAGGGAACACATGGAAAAGAACGGGTTCAGCGAATGGCTGGAAAATAAGCTCCGGGACCAGTTTGATATGACCAAAGGCCTGCTGGCGGAACTGGTAAACCTGGTTGAACTGGAACAAAAAGCAGCAGATAAAGGAGTTGACAGTCCGGATGAATTTATGATGGTAGATGGGAAGGGCGACCTGCAGCAGGTAGATATAGATGACCTGAAGATCAATGCAGCGGCAACCCTGGCTGATAAAATGCATGATGCCAGCCTGACGCTGAAACAACTATTTTATCTGGGAATGGATGATGATGCCACCTTGATCAATAAAGGACAGTGCAGTGCTGCGGATGTATTGCAATTTGCCCTGGAGAAAAAACTGGCCCTGCAGCCAGGAGATAAAGACATGGTCATCATGCTTCATGAAATAGAATATACGGTGGATAACAAGAAATTTAAATCTACGGCTTCAATGGTAGTGACAGGTGAAGACGATGCCCATACTGCAATGGCTAAAACTGTTGGCCTCTCATTAGGCATAGCTGCAAAACTTATTGTGGATGGCACTATTGATCAAAAGGGCTTGTTGATGCCAGTTAACAAGGAGATCTATCTTCCCGTTTTGGAAGCATTACATCAACATGGAATATTCTTTAAAGAAGAGATTCAGTCAATAGAATAATAGCACTATTTATAATCGCGGAGCAAAGCCGTAATTTCCTTCATGCCTTCGCTGGCTACTTTTTCAATGGATGTGAGGTTATATAATTGGTTGGTTTCAGGAAGTTTTTTATCCACTATAAATTTGGGAATGTCAAGGGGAACATAATGTACAAGACTTGCTGCAGGATACACCACCAGCGAGGTACCCACTATTAAAAACAGGTCTGCTGTTGAAGCTATTTCCATAGCAACCTCCATCATAGGTACTGCTTCTTCAAACCATACTATATGCGGCCTCAGTTGATGACCATCTTCGGCTTTATCTCCCGGTTTTATTTCGTCCACAATAGGATAAATAAGATGTTCATTTTTCTCACTTCGCATTTTTAAAATTTCTCCATGCAGGTGAATGACGGATGTAGATCCGGCCCGTTCATGCAGGTCGTCAATATTCTGTGTTATGATTATAACATTGAAGTCTTTTTCCAATGCTGCCAATGCATAGTGTGCCGCATTGGGTTTGGCATCTCTTACACTCCTGCGCCTTGCATTATAAAATTCCAGCACCAATGCAGGGTTTCTCCGCCAGGCCGTGGCAGTTGCCACTTCATTAATATCATAGCCCTCCCATAAACCATCAGAATCCCTGAAGGTCTTCAAACCACTTTCCGCGCTGATGCCCGCACCTGTTAATACAATTAATTTTTTCTTCTGCATAACAATCATTGGTAATAGACTGTCAATAGGATTTTAATTCAGTCCGGATTACTGAATCTTTTTGTGCAAGACTTAATCCACTTTTCTTATAAAATGCAGGTTCCCAGTCACCATAGTTAGGATTGGGAAGAATGATAAAACGGTCACCAAACAGGGCTGCTGCTTGTTGGGTATTATTATCCCTTTCCTGTTGAGGCTTTTTATCAAACAGGTTACTGAAGTCTGCCAGGTTATCTCCTACCAGTAACAGCACATCATACCTGGCCATAATTGTTTGCCTTCTTTCTTCCTTACTGGAAACAGTTTGCCGCATCAACAAATGCTCATTGTCTGTGTTGGGTAAATGATATTTTGCCAGGTTGACGAGTGTCGACGCTTTTTCTCTTTCGTCCCTGTTAGTCACATAAAAAATCGTAATGCCTTTAGAGGCGGCATATTGTAAAAAAGATGGTGCACCGGGCACTGTATCTGCTATGGCTTTAGAAGTCCATTCATACCATGATGCTGATTCATATTCTTTGCCCATCAATCCCTGCTTTACAGCATAGGGGCTATTATCTAAAACGGTTTCGTCAATATCCGTAATAATCGCTTTTGGTTTGTTACCGGGAGTTGCCTGGTCCACCCGGAGCCTGGCCATATTATAAGCCTGGAAACATAAGGCTTTATATTCAGCTGCCTTCTGTTGGAAAACGCTTGTAAATAGTTTTCCATCTGCTACTATTGAACGGGCAGGCACTGATGTGACCGATTGCCTGGTTGTTGTACAGGCTGCAATAAATACGAAAGCAATAACACCATATCTTTTCATGGGAAAAATTATGGGGCAAAGGTAAAGTGCGATAACTCATCTAAGGCAAGGAATAGTTTGGACTTTTTTTTGTTAGAATAATTGAAACGATACGTATGGCAGAACAAAGATTTGAAGTATTACTGGATGGAGTACCTTATTCTGTAACAGCAAGTCCTTTCGAGTTCAATACAGAAACAAGATACAAAGTACAGTACAATGGCAATGAGCATATTTTTACCTGGGATTCCAGCCTTGGACGATTGGCATCGATAGACGATGATGCGGGTATTATCCCGGACAATCTTGAATTGGCAATCGCAAGAAGATTGCAGTCATCAGGAAGGATCTAGAAATAAAAAAGTAGCAATTCACATTGCTACTTTTTTTCATTATTGTTTGATGGGGCTTCTGTAGGGTCATATCATGATCCCGCCTGTGACAGTTCCAGCACTACCTTCCATTCCGCATCTGTCACTGGCTGAACGGATAGCCTGCTAATGCGCAATAAAGCCATATCCTGTAATCTTTTTTCATTTTTTATTTGTTTCATGCTCACCGGGTGCTTTAAACTTTTAACCGGCTTAAGGTCCACTGTCACCCAGGCTTCTTCAGAAGTGGTTGGGTCCTGGTAGGCTTCTTTTATCACTTTCGCAATACCCACTATTGAAAGTCCTTCATTGCTGTGATAATAAAACACTTCATCTCCTTTCTTCATTGATCTTAAATGGTTGCGGGCGGCATAATTGCGTACGCCTTCCCAGGAGGTTTTCCCATCTTTTTGAAATTGCTCCCAGCTATAAGCGGAAGGTTCTGATTTTACTAACCAATAAGCCATAATGGTGTTTATAAAAATGAACAAGTTAAATGCCGTCCAGGAATTACTTATACAGGCAATTATGTTGCAAGGATAAAATATTTTGAATTGCTAAATCCAGATTTTCTTTTCCAGCGTAATTATTCCTGTTACTTATTTATTATCAAATACGAAATCATAACAAAATGAAGAAGATCTCTACAGCTGTTGTATTATTTATTGCAGTAATGACAACACAGCAAAGTATGGCCCAGGGCAACAGGGCCATGAAAGAAATGACTGTTGAAGTGGGCGGCTCACCCATGTATCCATCGAAGAACATCATTGAAAATGCAGTGAATTCAAAGGACCATACAACCCTGGTTGCCGCGGTAAAAGCAGCCGGTCTGGTGGAAACATTACAGGGAAAAGGTCCATTTACGGTCTTTGCACCCACCAATGCGGCTTTCGATAAATTGCCCGCTGGCACTGTTGATGCATTGGTAAAGCCGGAAAACAAAGCCCAACTTACTTCCATCCTTACTTACCACGTAGTACCGGGAAAACTCAGTAGCCAGGAGTTAATGAGTTGGGTGAAAAAAGGCGGCGGAATGACAACTTTAAAAACCGTGCAGGGAGGTAAACTGTGGATCATTCAAAATGATGAAGGGTTATGGGTAAAAGATGAAAAAGGAAATAAGGCAAAGATCAGCATAGCAGATGTCAATCAAAGCAATGGTGTTATTCATGTCATTGACACAGTGCTGATGCCACAGTAGTAATCAGGAAATTTAAATAGCATAAAAGCCGCCGGTTGTTGAACCGGCGGCTTTTTAATAAATAATTTATTGTACAAAATAGAAGAGCGATTAATTACCAACCGCTGGCCAGCACATCTGCCAGGTGCATGGTTTGTAACGGGTGTTTCTTATTGTCAATATAGCCCTGCAAATGCATCAGGCAGGAAAGGTCAGTGGAAACCAGGTATTCGGCACCGGTAGCTAAAGCATGTTCCACTTTTTGCTCTGCCATCCCAATGGATATACCTTCAAATTTTACCGCGAAAGTTCCTCCAAAACCACAACAGGTTTCTACATCCTCCATCTCAACCATTTCCAGTCCTTTCACATTCGAAAGCAATTGGCGTGGTTCATTTTTAATGCGGCATTCCCTGAGTCCTGCACAGGAATCATGATAAGTTGCTTTCCCGGGGAGTGAAGCGCCAAAATCTGTAATGCCTAATTTATTGACCAGGAAATCTGACAACTCATAACTGTTTTGACCTATAGCTTTTACTTCGTTGTGCAGGGATGAATTGTCAAACAATTTGGGGTAGTAATTCCGTATAAAGCCAATGCAACTGGCACTTGGAGCTACAATGATCTTATTGGGGTCAAAATCGCGCAGGAACTTGGTGCATACTTCGCGGGCATCATCCCAAAACCCGGCATTGAAGGCAGGTTGACCGCAACAGGTTTGTGAAGGATTATAACTAACCTGGCAACCTGCTTTTTCCAACACCCGGATCATGTTAAAAGCGGTATCAGGAAAAAGCTGGTCAACAAAACAGGGGATAAAAAGCTGGATATTCATCTTATTGATTTCCTTCCTTAAGTTCCTTATTCAATAGCATCATTTTTAGCGCAGTGATCGCAGCCTCCTCACCCTTATGGCCATGAATACCCCCTATCCTTTCCATAGCTTGCTGTTCATTATCCACTGTCAATACTCCAAAAATAACCGGTACATCCAATGAAAGGTTTAATTGGGTAATGCCATCGGTTACGGACTGGCATACATAATCAAAATGAGGTGTTCCGCCCCTGATCACGCAGCCAAGCGCTATAAAAGCTGTTGCGGCAGGAGTTCCTGAACCAGCATATTGTTTGATGGCAAAGGGTATTTCAATAGCGCCGGGAACAATAATGGTTTTAGAAGGAATGCCATAAGCTTCCAACGTCTTTTTGCAACCAGTTTCCAATGCGTCAATGATAGTGGCGTTCCATTCAGTTTTGACTAAAACAACAAGGGCATCCTTTAACTCTTGGATGCCCTCAATTTCTTGTAAAAGCTTACTATTAGCAATATCTGCCATTACGGTGTAATTAATCCACGTTATAAACTCCAGCCTGTGCCAGGTATTTATCAGCCTCCATGGTATAGGTGCTCTGTGGAAATTTAGTTTTCAGTTCTTTATACAGGTCAATGGCTTGTTTCTTATCATTTAACACACGGTCTGCAAAATAAGCTGCCAGGAACAAGTACTCTGAAGAACCTTGTTGGTCAGTTTCAAATTCATGGGCTGCTTTTTTGTAATAGCTGAAAGCATCCGCATTTTTACCCTCTCCTGCATAAGCATCGGCCAGCAGCTTGTAGGAACGGGCTTTGATCTGCTCGGCATCCGTATCAAAATCTTTTAAGGACTTTTCCGCTTTGGCATAGTCTCCATTTTTCAGGTAGATCGTTCCGGCATAGAATTTTGCCATATTGCCTGCATCAGTACCACCATACTGGCTTATTACTTTTTCAAACCCGGGAAATTGTCCATCTCCTTTTAATGCCTTGTTCAGCGAATCGGCGCGGTAATATTCTTCTGCTTTGAAAATAGCTTCTGCTGCTTTTTTCTCTTTGGGTGCTTTAACCAGGTATTTATAGGCAAGGTATCCGCCTCCCAACACAATGATGGCAGCACATACCATCAAAATGGGACGATTGTATCGAACCCAGAAATCTTTTGCACGTTCAACCACTTCTTCGTTTTCAGCTTTTTGACGTGGGTGTTTTACTTCAGCCATGAATATTCAATGTTTAATTTGGTGGAATAATTAATTAATCCGTAATAAACGGATAGTTCTGGTCAACATATACATCTTTCAATACTTCATCATCTGATGGCCATGGAGATTCTTCTGCAAACTTCACGCTTTCTTCTACTGCTTTATTTACCCGGTCATTGATCTGGTTGATTTCCTCTTCGGTGGCCAGTTTATTTTCAAAGATGGTCTTCAATAATGCGGTAATGGGGTCCTGGTTCTTGTATTCTTCTACTTCTTCTTTTGTACGGTATTTCTGCGGATCGGAGATGGAGTGACCTTTATAACGATAGGTCTTGATCTCAAGCAAAGTTGGTCCACCTTTTTCCCTTGCCCTTTTTACAGCCCTTGACACGCCTTCATGAACAGCTTCGGCACTCATGCCATCAATTACATCGGCAGGCATTTCATAAGCATCGGCCAGCTTATAGATATCGGTTATGTTAGAGGTGCGGCTGACAGAAGTACCCATTGCGTAATTATTATTCTCGCAAATGAATATTACCGGCAATTTCCACAACATAGCCAGGTTGAAGGTCTCATGCAACATACCCTGGCGGGCAGCACCATCACCAAAATAAGTCAGTACCACGTTGTCCGTCCCGCGGTATTGTTCTGCGAAGGCCAGCCCGGCGCCTGTTCCGATCTGGGCGCCCACGATACCATGTCCCCCATAAAAATTCTCTTTCTTACCAAAAAAGTGCATGCTTCCACCTTTACCCTTCGCACATCCTGTGGCCTTGCCATACAATTCAGCCATGCAGGAATTTACAGATATCCCTTTAGCAATAGCCAAACCGTGATCGCGGTAAGCAGTGATGAACATATCTTCTGGTTTTGTGGCAGTCATACATCCGGCAGCTATTGCTTCCTGCCCTACATAGGCATGAAAAAAACCGCGGATCTTTCCTTCCATCTTATACTTTTCTTCTGCCATGAGCTCAAACTGGCGGATGAGCTGCATTAATTCGTACCAATACAGGTAGGTCTCTCTTGAAAATTTAGTAGCCAAGGCTGCAATTTTGAGCCGCAAAAATAAGGGAATACCGCTTTAATATGTTGTTTATCATTCAGAGATTTCAGTTTTAAGTCCTTAGGCTTCAGCTACAATTACATTTTTGGCAATATTTTATACCTGGATACCTGTTTTCCTGGCCTCATCATGGACCTCGCGGTTCTACCTTTTTATTTCAGAGGCCTACCTTTGCCGTATGAATTTAGAATACAGAGAACTTTTACCCCATAATTTTCCTGGTAACAGCAAAGTGTGGATCTATCAAAGTTCCCGGCTGTTCACCTTAGCGGAAGCACTGGAGATAGAATCACTCCTCAACAAATTTGCCGCGGAATGGCGTTCACACGGCGCTGAAGTAAATGCCTACTGTAATTTATTCTTTGGCCAGTTCATTGTTTTGATGGCTGACGAATCACAAGTGGGTGTTGGTGGATGCAGCACGGATTCTTCTGTTCGTTTTATAAAGGAACTGGGTGAAAAATTCGGTGTTGATCTGCTCAATCGTACCAACCTGGCCTTTGTCATAAAAGATAAGATCCAGGTATTGCCCATGAACCAGTTGCTATATGCTTTTGAAAACGGGTTTATCAATGGGGACACCCTGTTCTTTGATAACCTGGTCCTCAATAAAACAGCCCTGGAATCAAAATGGATCGTACCGGTAAAAGAATCCTGGCTGGCATCTAAACTGCCATTACAGGTGCAGTCCTAAAATGAAAGTTTTATATTGCTTTATTGATCATTGATCAAAAAGGATCCTGTGTTTGTTAATGGCGTTTTACATCTCTAATGGATTTCCTAAAATCTGTCATCCTGTCACTATCACCGTCTTAATTATTTATCTTTGCAGCCAATTTTAGAGGAATTATGTTTGAAATAGCAACCACCAAGGTGCATGATGAGGCCAGGCAGGGAGAAGCGTATGCTCCTTTTAATAATGATCCTAACTTATACCAGCGCCGTTTTTATATTGAAAGCTATGGCTGCCAGATGAATTTCAGCGATAGCGAGATCGTAGCTTCCATTTTATCAGCAGAAGGTTTTGGTGCCACCAGGAATTTTGAGGAAGCAGACCTTATATTACTGAACACCTGTTCCATCAGGGAGAAGGCTGAGCAGACAGTAAGGAAACGTTTGACTGAATTTAAAAAGCTAAAAAAAGGCCGTCCCTCTACCTTAATTGGTGTTTTAGGTTGCATGGCGGAGAGGTTGAAATCCAAATTTTTAGAGGAAGAAAAATTAGTGGACCTGGTGGTGGGTCCTGATGCATACCGGACATTGCCACAATTGATAGCAGAAGCAGATGGAGGCCAAAAAGGGGTCAATGTTCTTTTAAGCCGTGATGAGACCTATGCCGATATCTCTCCCATCCGTTTGAATAGCAATGGCATTACCGCCTTTGTAAGTATCATGAGGGGTTGTAATAACATGTGCTCATTTTGCGTGGTCCCTTTCACCCGTGGACGGGAACGCAGCCGCGATGCCCAAAGTATTTTGAAAGAATGCCAGGACCTGTTTGAGGCTGGTTATAAAGAAGTGACCTTACTGGGTCAAAATGTTGACAGCTATTATTTTGTGCCCGAGGAACTGGCTTCTAATGACAACTCCTTGATTAATGGTTCTGCCGCAAAAGCTGAAGTGGTCAATTTTGCGCGATTGCTTGAAATGGTTGCACAGGTATCCCCTGACCTAAGGGTTCGTTTTTCCACTTCACACCCCAAGGATATTACAGACGAGGTCCTGCATACAATGGCCAGGTACGAGAATATATGTAAATACATCCACCTTCCGCTGCAAAGTGGTTCTACCAGGGTACTTCAGTTAATGAACCGCAGTTACTCAAGGGAATGGTATAAGGCCAAGGTGGAAAGGATCAGGGAATTATTGCCCGGATGTGGTATCAGCTCTGACATCATTGCTGGTTTTTGCACGGAAACGGAAGAAGACCACAGGGATACTCTGGATATGATGGAATTTGCCAGGTATGATATGAGCTATATGTTCTTTTACAGCGAACGGCCGGGCACTTTGGCACAGCGCAGGTATGCAGATGACATTCCCCTGGATGTAAAGAAAAGAAGGCTGCAGGAAATTGTGGAAGTTCAAAACCGCCTTTCCCTGGAAAGCAACCTGAAAGACCTTGGCAAAACCTTCAAAGTATTAATAGAGGCTGAATCGAAAAAGAGCAATGAGCATTGGATGGGCCGATCAGGAGAAAATAAAGTGATTGTGTTCCCTAAAGGAACTTCTGGTTACAAGCCAGGTGATTATGTTCATGTTAAGGTCAGTGAATGTACACAGGCTACATTATTAGGCGAATTAGTTTAAACCATACGAATGGATCTACAGAGTATAAAAAACAGGTTTGGAATTATAGGTAACTCACCGGCACTCAATTATGCATTGCAGGTAGCAACGCAGGTGGCCAATACTGACCTGACGGTCTTAATATCTGGTGAAAGTGGTGTAGGTAAAGAAGCTTTCTCGCATATCATTCATTCTCTTTCATCACGCAAACACAATCCCTTCATTGCTGTGAACTGTGGCGCCATACCAGAAGGCACTATTGATTCGGAATTGTTTGGTCATGAAAAAGGTTCCTTTACCGGCGCTGCGGATAGCCGTAAAGGATATTTTGAAACTGTCAACAGCGGTACCATTTTCCTTGACGAAATAGGTGAAATGCCATTGGGCACCCAGGCCCGCCTGCTACGTGTTTTGGAAAGCGGTGAATTTATCCGTGTAGGTTCTTCCAAAGTGCAGAAAACAGACGTGAGGGTGATAGCAGCTACCAATAAAGATCTGCTGCAACTCGTACAACAAAATAAATTCAGGGAAGACCTGTATTACAGGTTGAATACTGTCCCTATCAGGGTACCCTCCCTTCGTGATCGTAAAGAGGATATTCCGCTCCTATTCAGAAAATTCGCTGTAGACTTTGCAGAACGCTATAAGACCTCTCCGGTGCAACTGGATGATGAAGCCAGGCAATCACTGATGAATTATCCTTTTGCCGGTAATATCAGGGAATTGAAAAACATCGCTGAGCAGATATCCGTGTTGGCTGTGGACAGGCAGATCAATGGAAAAGAATTGGGCCGTTTTCTTCCGGAAACAAATACCAACCGTTTGCCCATTTTGGCACATGTGAACGGGCAGGAATCTCATGAGTTCAATAATGAGAGAGATATTTTGTACAAGCTCTTTTTTGATATGAAAAGAGATGTGACGGAATTGAAAAGGTTATTCTTTGAAGTTATGCAGAATCCTTCTTTGGCCCATCAAAGCCCCAGCTTTTTAAACGAGGTTAAAGAATTGCAAACTTCAGAGGCAGGTGCACCCGTTTTAGTATCTTCAAATGTTCCTTCACCCTCCCAACCTGTAGTGATGCATGCGGGTGATATTCATGAACATGAAGAAGTGGAAGAAAGCCTGAATATTATGGATAAGGAAAAGGAACTGATTATAAAGGCCTTGAAAAAACACAGGGGAAAAAGAAAGGATGCAGCCATGGACCTGGGCATCAGCGAAAGAACCTTGTACCGTAAGTTAAAGGAGTATGATATAGACCAGTAAAGGATTGTATTCGTAGTAACTGCCTCCAGAATAAAAAACAATTATGCGTGTAAGATCTTCAATAGCATTTTTCCTTTTCGCGGGTTTCTTATTGATCTTTTTGAATACTACATTTTCCTCCTGCGGGGTTTATAGTTTTAATGATGTGGGCACAATTCCCGACAGTATCAAAACCGTACGAGTAAATTTTATTGAAAACAGGGCGCCTTACGTGAACCCTCAATTGAGCCCCACACTTACCGATAGGTTAAAACAAAAGATCACCAGCCAGACAAGACTTTCCAGCACTACAAACGATAATGCCAACTGGGATATCAGTGGAAGTATCACTGATTATTCAGTGAGCACATCGGGTGTTACCAATACCAATGGTCGTGCGCAGTCTTCACTGAACAGGCTGACAGTTTCTGTCCATATTATATTGAATAACCAGCTCTCCAGTCATGTGCAGGAATTTGATATCAGCCGCAGTTTTGATTTTGATTCCAACAAAAGCCTGCAGCAAGCTGAAGCTGGCCTGCTCGATGAAATGATCCGCAATCTGACAGACGAAATTTTCAACCGTATATTTTCCAATTGGTAGTAAATTGCCGACATGAGCGAAAGAATCCATGCACTGGCTCAACATTTGTTTGGCAAAGCGACTATTGAAGAATGTGACCTGTCTGAAGTTAAAGGACTGGCACAGCGCTATCCCTATTTTGCACCCGCTCAATTTCTCCTGCTCGAAAAATTAAAACAGGAAGGATCAGCAGAATACAACGCTCAATTACAAAAAGCAATTCTTTATTATCCCGACCCGCTGGAGTTCCAATATTTTATTAATTCAGGCAGGTATTACACAGAGATCAGTTTTGATGATCAGGAATTAGCTTTAGGTGATGGAGAAGATAACATTCCCTTTAATGAACCTGTTGTGGTGGATGAAGAACAGAATGCCCGTGGGTTTGATACTGCTATAGAAGATACTGAACCGATTACAGGTTTGGAACAAGTTGAAGTACCAATAGAGGTGCCTAAGCCTGTCAAAGAATTGGAAGCAGTTATGGAGCCGGTAGTTATTGAACCGGAAACATCTTCTGCCTTAACAGAACCTGATAAGGAAAATGAAATCAACAATGCCAATATAACTGCAGGAAGTGAAACCAGTTTGGCAACAGTTGAGGAAATCCCTTCAGAACTACCGGTTCCAGGACAGGGGTTATTAAAAGATAAGTTAAATGCGCCTGTTACAGACACAGGCATCAGCTTTGAACCCTTTCATACGGTTGACTATTTTGCTTCCCAGGGTATCAAGATATCTCAGGAGGAACTGCCAAGGGATAAATTTGGTAAACAGGTGAAAAGCTTCACCGAGTGGTTAAAGACCATGAAAAGACTGCCGGCTACCCAATTGGGAGCCTCGGTAGATGCCGGTACTGAAACCAGGGTTCAGAATATGGCGTTGAATTCCATACATGATGCCAGCGTGTGGACGGAAGCCATGGCTGAAGTCTGGATCAAGCAGGGTAACGCCTCAAAAGCCATTGAAGTTTATAACAAATTAAGTTTGCTCAATCCCTCTAAAAGGGCTTATTTTGCAACGAAAATTGAAAATCTAAAGCGTTCCTGATATGACCTTGTTATTTCTTATCCTGATCATTGTGGCCTGTATCGTTTTAAGTCTGATCGTTTTGGTTCAAAACCCTAAGGGTGGCGGACTGGCCGGTAACATCGCCGGATTTAGCAACCAGTTCATGGGTGTTAAACAAACAACGGATGTACTTGAAAAAGGCACATGGATCTTTGCAGCAGTTATTGGTGTTCTTTGTATTGTTTCCACCTTTTTTATCTCTGGTGGTCAGCAGGTTCGTGATCGTATTGACAATGTAACCAATGGTCCTGTACCGGCACAACAACCCGTACAGCAACCAAAGCCGGCTCCTAACTCAGGTACTTTCCCTGCACAACCTCAGAACAGCCCTAAATAATTAATTCTTTATAGTTGGAAACCCTGTCCTGAAAGACAGGGTTTTTTATTTACTTTGAACCCTATGAAGAAAGTAGTTTGGGCAATAGTGATCCTCCTCCTTATTGGAGTAATTGGCGCAGGTTGGTTTCTGTTGGGACCAGCCACGGGGTTTTCAACTGACAAAGAGGTTTTGTATATCAGGACAAAGGCACCTACAAAGCAGGCCGTTCTCGATTCCATTGATAAGAATAATATTGTTTACAATCTTACCACGTTCAAATGGCTGGCTTCCTGGATGAACTACTGGACGAGTATCAAGCCGGGCAAATACGAGGTTAAAAAAGGCACCAGCCTTTTCTCTCTTGTACGGACACTTCGCAATGGACACCAGACACCGGTAAAACTGGTCATCACCAAATTGCGCACCCGTGAAGATCTGGCAAAGCTGGCGGGAAATAAGTTTGAGTTCGACTCTATTCAGATGATCCGTTTCTTATCAACCGCTGATTCTTTAAAAAGCTATGACCTGGATTCTACTACTGTAATGTCTGCAATCATACCGGACAGCTATACTTATTTCTGGAACTCCACACCATCTGTTGTTTTTCAGAAGCTCTATGATGAATCAAGGAAGTTCTGGACCAGTGAAAGAAAACAAAAGGCACAGGCCCATGGACTGACTCCTGTCCAGGCTTATACTTTGGCTTCCATCATTGAAGAAGAAACCAATAATAACAATGAAAAAGGCAATATTGCCAGTGTGTACCTCAACCGGATAAACAAGGGTATGCCTTTGCAGGCAGATCCCACAATTAAATACGCTTTAAGGGATTTTGGACTGAAGAGGATCTATGAGAAATACCTGCAGGTGGAATCGCCTTACAACACCTATAAGAATAAAGGATTGCCCCCGGGACCAATCTGTACGCCTTCAAAAAGATCTATTGATGCGGTCCTGAATTCACCGCAAACAGAATATCTCTATTTCGTGGCCAGCCCTGATTTCAAACAGGAACATGATTTCAGTACGTCATATGAGGAACACCTGAAAAAAGCTAAATTGTACCAACAGGCACTGAATAAAAGGGATTCATCCAATAAGGCCAAAGAAGAAACCAAATAATGGCTTTACATACCAGGATAACCAAACAGATCATAGCCTCCGCCCCGGGGCAACAGATCGTAAGTCAAAGCAAGAAGGTGTACTTGCCCGGGTTCAAAGGTTTGTCCATCTACGAAGTATGGCCTTCCTTCCTTGCCCAGTTGCGCCGCACCAGTTTAACGGAAAGGGCTAGTGGCATTTCTTTTAATATTGTGATGGCCATACCCCCTACCATGATCTTTGTTTTTACACTGGTGCCTTTACTGCCTATCTCGCGTGAATTTGTTCAGGAACTGTTTTCATTAATTCGGGATATTATTCCCGGGGAAAAGAATAACGCGGTGATCATTGCCTTCCTGAATGATTTTCTCAATAGCCCGCGCAATGGTTTATTGTCTTTTGGTTTATTGCTGGCCATTTATTTTTCCAGTAATGCTATGATGGGTATACTCAGAGCCTTTGATAAAAATTACCCGGGCTTCCGGAAAAGAAAATTCATTCGCAGGCGCCTGGTGGCTTTGCAATTGACCCTGATCGTTTTTGTACTGGTGGCGGTATTTGTATTCCTGCTGATTGCCCAGGGACAGGTATTGAACTGGCTGGGAGTTAAAAGCCATTTTTGGCAAAATATGATCTATAATGCCCGGTGGATATTTATTGTTTTATTATTATTCTATATCGTTTCATTTGTGTACAGGCACGGCCCTTCCATTACTAAAAAATGGCCCTTCCTTACACCGGGTTCCATTTTAGCTACGGGTCTAATGATCATAACCACCTTACTGTTTTCATTCTACGTCAACAACTTTAGTAATTATAATAAGCTCTATGGTTCCATCAGTGCCATTTTCATCCTGATGTCATTGATCTATGTAAATGCTTTGGCGGTGCTTATGGGTTTTGAACTGAATGTGACGCTATCAAACCTGAACAGGATCAAAGAAGAAAAAAAGTAAGTGTTTCTTGTTTATAGTTTTTTGTTTCTCGTTCTTCAGGGTATACCATAGCTATTACATGCAGTCATACTTTAAATCAATATTTAAATAGACAGCAAATAGATGAAGAATATTCTTCACCTCCTCCATCAAACCTCCACCCTGTTAAACGCTAAACACTGATCCTTTACCTTTCTTACGAGTTATTATAAAAAATTAAATCCCCTCTTTCGAGGGGATCAATATTTTCAGGTCGCCGGTACTTTTTGTTTAGGTTAATCGGTATTGGACGCCTGGGCATTCACAGGATTGGGATATTTGGATTTAATGGGTTCAATGGATATCTGGATCTGGATATTCGAAAGGATAAAAGATAGAAGTTGACTGATATTGGATTTGGTTTTTCTTTTGGAAATTGGATAATAACTTACTGGACGGTTGTTTTTCTGGATACTGGATGGATTGATATGTATCAATCAACTTCTGATGCAAAACTAAGCCTCCACCTGTTGTGGAACAATAGCTTTAATACCTGATTTTTTGTTTATGGTAATTACTTAGAGCCTCGTAATTCTACGAGAATAGGCTTCGTGTAAATGCGTAGTAGATTGTATCGTTTTGCCTGTAAAAGCTATATGAAGATCAAAAAAGGATAAAAAAAAGGCCGGATAGAAATCCAGCCTCGTGTAAAATCCAATATCCTATGAAAAACCAAGGCTAAAGTAACGGGCGATTTGTTACCAAGCAAGTAAGTTCCCTACTGTTTTGTGAAATGTTAATAACTAAGCTTTACCCGGCCTTTAAAATCCCCGGACT
Organism: Flavisolibacter ginsengiterrae DSM 18136; assembly: GCF_059568575.1. Taxonomy (NCBI): domain Bacteria; kingdom Pseudomonadati; phylum Bacteroidota; class Chitinophagia; order Chitinophagales; family Chitinophagaceae; genus Flavisolibacter; species Flavisolibacter ginsengiterrae. The sequence continues at coordinate 3,554 of NZ_JCANTR010000001.1, read as the reverse complement.
GTGTACAAATCAAAGTTCTCCAATTGCTCTTTACGCATTGACAGCGCATTCATCGTATACCTATCTATTTAGCTTTATTAATGTATATTGAATCAATAATATCATTATTGGCTTATTGATATGAATACTTCTACCCGTAAAGAATTTTTACAGGCCTCTGCCCTGCTCCTGGGTTCAATGATTATAGGTACTGCCTTTGACTTCCGTAAAAAGCCCGTTTTGTTGTCCTTTTCAACCCTTGGATGTCCTGACTGGTCCTTTGATCAGATCACAACATTTGCAGTTAAGCATGGTTACAGGGGAATAGAAATAAGAGGATTACAACGCCAGATGGACCTTACCCAATGCCCTGAATTCAAATCCCCTACCAACAGGAAGGATACCCTATCCTTGATGAAAAAGAAAAGACTGGAATTTGTCGGACTTGGTTCATCTGCAAATATGCATGCTGAGGGTGCTGAAAGAGAAAAGAGCATGGTAGAAGCAAAGCGTTTCATTGATCTCGCATCACAGGTACACTGTCCCTATATTCGCGTATTCCCCAATAACCTGCCGAAAGACCAGGATAAAAAGGAGGTCATAAAACGCATAAGCAAGGGATTATTGGAACTCGGGGATTATGCCAGCACAAAAAAAGTAATGGTGCTTCTGGAGACCCATGGTGATCTCACCAGCTCAGAAGATATCCTCCAGGTAATGCATGAAGCTTCCCATAAACAAGTTGGACTGGTATGGGATGTTTGCAATATGTGGACGGTAACCAAAGAGCCACCTGCATTAGTGTATAATAAGCTTCGGAAATATATCCACCATACGCATATTAAGGATGCCAAAATAATAGATGGCCAGCCTCACTATACATTGCTGGGCCAGGGAGATGTACCCATCTTTGAAGCCATTGATGTCCTGGCAAAAGCTGGTTACAAAGGTTATTATAGTTTTGAATGGGAAAAGCTCTGGCACCCGGAAATTGCGGAACCTGAATTAGCCATTGCTGACTACCCGGTTGCTATGAAGAGGCATTTTGGGGGTTAGTTGACAAGTTAACAGGTTGGCAAGTTGATCAAGAGGAATGAATTAAATGTAAACTATGAGTTGATAAGTTAACAGGTTGAAAAGTTGACAAGGAGGGAAAGTCCTTATGAATAATGAAAAATATAATGTAAAAATGGCCTATTGCTTAACGTTACTTTATAAATTTTGAAATCATGATCCCAAACTTTGACCTACATGATTCAAATATTACACTTAGTGAAGTTGGCAACTGACCTTAAGAAATATTACTATAATAGTGTTTCTTACACCTAACGAACCAGAAACAAAAAACAATAAACCAGAAACCCTTCCTATGCCTGGAGATCCCCTACTCAACATCAAATCCAAACAAAAGAAAACTTACGATGCTATTATAGTTGGATCGGGAATCAGTGGTGGCTGGGCTGCAAAAGAACTATGTGAAAAAGGATTAAAGGTATTGTTGCTTGATCGGGGACGGAATGTGGTTCATGGAGAATATCCAACTGCAACTAAAGATCCGTGGGATTTTCCCCATCGTCTTTCATTATCACTGGAGGATAAACAAAGAAACTTTGTACAAAGCCGCCACTACTCCTTCCGTGAGGACAATAAGCATTTCTATATCAATGACCAGGAAAATCCCTATGAAGAAACCCAACGTTTTGACTGGATCAGGGGTGACATTGTGGGTGGTCGCTCATTGTTATGGGCAAGGGCCTGCTACAGGTGGAGCGACCTGGATTTTGAAGCCAATCTAAAAGATGGTCATGGCGTTGACTGGCCCATCCGCTATAAGGATATTGCTCCCTGGTACGATCATGTGGAATCATTCATTGGAGTGAGTGGTAATAAGGATGGAATAGCCGTGATACCTGATGGAAAATTTCAGCCACCTTTTGAAATGAATTGTGTGGAGAAACATTTTAAAACGCAGGTAGAGAAAAACTATAACGACCGGAAAGTGATCATGGGCAGGACGGCCAACCTTACCAAACCTGTCAAAGGCAGGGGTCAATGCCAGGCCCGTGATCTTTGCCACAGGGGTTGTCCCTATGGAGCTTATTTTAGCACGAATGCCAGTACCATTCCTGCTGCCTATGCTACCGGCAACCTTACCGTACGTCCCCACGCTCTTGTAAACCAGGTGATCTACGATGAGCAAAAACAAAAAGCCAGTGGTGTCGAGATCATAGATACTGAAAGCAAACAAACAGAGACATTTTATGCAAAGCTGATCTTCCTGAATGCATCAACAGTAGCTACTGCATTTATACTTTTAAATTCCACCTCCAGCCGCTTTCCCAATGGCCTGGGTAATGGCAGCGACCAGGTAGGCCGCAACCTGATGGACCACCACAAGGGACTCTCCTTCTCGGCAGAAGTGGAAGGATTTGAAGACAGTTATTATTATGGCCGGAGGCCGGTAAGCATTTATATTCCCCGCTTTCGAAATATTGCAGAACAGCAGCCGGGTTTCATCCGTGGTTACCATTTTGGTGGCAGTGCCTTCAGAACAAAAGCCTTTAGCGATATAGCTGTTGGCGCGGAGTTAAAAGAAGTCCTTACTCATCCAGGGCCCTGGCAAATGGGTCTGTATGCTTTTGGTGAATGCCTTCCCTATCCGGACAACCGCATCAGCTTGAATCATTCGAAAAAGGACCAATGGGGTCGCCCTATTATAGCTATTGACTGTGCGTTCAGGGATAATGAAAAAGCCATGCACGAAGATGTTAAGGCTACAGGGCTGGAGATTTTGAATGCCGCAGGTTTTAAAAATCCCTCCGTACGTGGCAGCATATCTTTCCCTGGAAATGCCAACCATGAAATGGGCATCGCCCGAATGGGTCAAGATCCCAAAACTTCGGTATTAAATGCCTGGAACCAGATGCACGAAGTGCCCAATGTGTTTATTACCGATGGCTCCTGCATGACCTCTTCTTCCTGCCTGAATCCCTCACTGACCTATATGGCATTGACTGCCCGGGCCTGTGATTATGCGGTGAAAGAAATGAAGAAGCTGAATTTATAATAGCTTGTTCTCAAGGCTACTCCCGGCATGCTCCCAATTAACTACCTGGCTACTACCTACCTGGAGTATAGCAGCCCCCTATCTTCTCCCTACCTGCAGTATAGATACTGCGTGGTGATCACGCAGTATCTATACCTTAGCTATACTGCAGCCAGGGCGTTGGTACACTGTAGATAGGGAGAAGGAGGGGAATATCGAACAGATGAACAAGGAATGTTGAATGATGAAGCTCTGCCTTCGCTCAAGCTTCGGCAGACGAAGGTAGAGAAGGGCCACAAAGCCGCAAAGGCTCAAAGAATCGCGAAGGATTTCCTGATAAAACAAGAAGCCTTTGGCTGTTTTCTTTTCAACTTGTTAACCTGTCAACTTTTCAACCATATTTTCCAGCGGCCAAAAGCGGTCATTACCGGTCAAATCGGTCAAAAGCGGCCAAAACGGACATAGGGGTTTTGAACTGAGAGGGATTTTCAAAAACTTGCAGCTATTAAAATCTAATACCAGTTATGGC